>JBEIQS010000406.1:0-3010 GCA_040376425.1 Alphaproteobacteria bacterium
AAGTAGTGCCGCACCGCATCGGAGAGAGAGATGTCCAGGTCGCCGTCGTGGTCCAGATCGCCGAGGGCCAGGCCCATGCAGGAGCTGCGGAAGTCCAGACCCAGCGCGTCGGCGGCCGGGCTCAGGGCGCCACTTCCATCGTTGGTGAGCAGCCCGTTGGGTGCGAAGGTGGCGCCCAGGTCATTGCAGAAAAACACCTCAGGAGCTCCATCTCCCGTGAGGTCTACCGCGGTCGCATCGAAGGTTTTGCCCCAGAAAACGTCCGGAGCGGCCACGGGCACGGGCGCGGCGAGGTTGTGGTCGCCCAGGTTCTCCACCAAGGAGGACCGCATCGTGGCCGGGTTGTCCGAGGGCCCGGAGCGGGTCAGCAGCAGGTCCAGATCCCCGTCCCCGTCAAAATCGGCGAGGACGGTATCGCGGAAAAAACCATCTTCCTCGCTCCGCAGCTCAGTGACGTTCTTCCAGCTCCCATCAAAGTCCCAGAGCAGGTGTACCACCGGGCCGCTGGCCACCAGGTCGAGGAGGCCGTTCCCATCGAGATCGCCGATGGAGAAGGAGGCAAGCCCGCGCAGGTTGCCAAGCCCGCCTACCGTCGAACCATCCGCCATCCAGGTGCCCCGTGCCGTACCGACGGTGTCGGTGTAGAGCAGGATCGGGCCGGTCGGTGCATCAAAAAGTGCGATAGAACCTGGCTCTATCCCAACAAGGTTGTCGTCCACCGGAGGATCGAAGCCGATCGGCGGGAAGAGCGGAGAGGCCGTCCAGTGGGGCTCGGAAAGAGGGCCTTCACATTCTGGAAAAGACTCCGTAGACCAGCTCGCCGTGGGAGCGACACTGTCCCCGGGTGGGGAGGACTCCAACGGGGAATCGGTAGGGGTCTGGCAGGCAAGGAGCAGCAGCACATCGCTATCATAGCCGAAAACCGGCACTCTGCCTCTGCGGGTTCAGGAAGAAGCTGCGGTCACAACCGAGCCGGCTGTAGCCTGTACTACAGCTTCCTCCACACCCTCTGAATAGAGCAGCACCTGACCGCCCACAGCAACTTCAGAAACTCCGAAGGACGCATGCGGGCGGACAGGCTCAGTTGACGCAGTCGTCGTCGTCGGTGTCGACCAGGGCATCGCAGTCGTTGTCGATGGTGTCGTCGCAGATCTCCTCGGCATCGGGGTTGATGTCCGCGTTCGCATCGTCACAATCCATCAGGGCATCGAAGCCGTCGGCGTCGTTGTCCGTGAGGGCGGTGTCCTTGAAGCCGCCGGGAGGACCGTAGCAGGCGGCCAGCACGATGGGCGTGAGCAGAATGACTACACCGGCGCCCACCTGCTTGACCGCCCGTTCCAGCGGACCGGCGATCGCGCTGCCACAGAAGGGGCAGGACGTCTCTTGATGGATCAGGTGGCGTTGACAGGAAGGGCAGCGCTGCATGGGAACTCCTCGTGGATAGCTTAGGCGGTTGATTGGCCGGTCGCAAGCGGGATCGGAAAGTCAGGGTCGCCCGGTGCGGCGGGAGCGGCTAGGAGAGCAGATGGATCCCCGCCTCACCCTCCCCACAGAGAATCCCAAGCCCCTGTATGTGGTGTGGGAGCTGACCCTGAAGTGTGATCTGGCATGCCGACACTGCGGCAGCCGCGCCGGGAAGGTGCGGGAAGGGGAGCTGAGCCTGGATGAGTGCCGGAACATCGTCCACCAGCTCGCGGAGATGGGCACGCGCGAGGTCGCTTTTATCGGTGGAGAGGCCTATCTCTACCCCGACTGGCTCAAGGTGGTGGCGGCGGCGCATGCGGCCGGTATCCGCTGCACGATGACCACGGGCGGGCGTGCCATTGACGCGTCAATGGCAAGGGCCGCCAAAGATGCGGGAATGCACGCAATTTCCGTGTCGGTGGATGGGATGGAAGCCACCCACGATCGCCTGCGTGCTGTGCCCGGCTCGTGGCGCTCCGCCCTGCAGAGCCTGGACCACATCCGGGAAGCGGGCATCGAACCCTACGCAAACACCCAGTTCAACCAGCTTAACCTGCCAGAGGTGGAAGAGATCGGGGAAACCCTGCTTGCTCACGGGCTGCGCGCCTGGCAGGTGCAGATCACCGGACCGATGGGGCGTGCTGCGGACCGTCCGGAGTGGCTTTTACAGCCTTTTCAGATGTTGGAGCTGGTTCCCCGGCTTGCGGCGCTGTCCGACCGCGCGGCGGCCGTGGGCTGCTCGATCAGTGCCTCCAACAACCTGGGCTACTACGGCGCCTATGAGGGGCGCATCCGCACCTTTCCCTGGCGCGGCTGTGCAGCGGGAATCTGGACCCTGGGCATTGAAGCGGACGGATCGGTGAAGGGCTGTCCCTCCCTCCCCAGCGCCCCCTATGTGGGCGGCAACCTGAAAAACCAGAGCCTTCGGGAGATCTGGGAGCATACGGCACCCCTGCGCTTCGCCCGCGATCGGGACACCAGCGAGCTCTGGGGTTTTTGCAAGGGCTGCTACTATGCACCCGTCTGCAGGGGCGGATGCTCCTGGACGGCGCATACCCTCCTTGGAAAGCGCGGAAACATGCCCTACTGCTACCATCGTGCCGAAACGCTCGCTGCGGCGGGCCGACGGGAGCGCCTGGTGAAGGTGCAGGCGGCGCCCGGGCTGCCCTTTGACTTCGGGCGCTTTGAGCTGATCGAAGAGGATATCCATGCCCTCCTTTGAGCTGCGGGTCCGCTCGCCCGTCTCCGCCGCGCGCACCTTTGCCGCCATCACTGATCTAAGCCTTTGGAGCAGCTTTCGGGGAGCGGGCCCGGTGCCGGGCATCGTGCGCGCCACCCTGGTCAGTGGGACCGTGGGCCCGGGCGGTCGGGTGCGGGTGGAGAACACCGACGGCAGTGTCCACCATGAGACCTATGTGGATTTTATCCAGGATAAAAGGGTACATCTCTCCATGGAGCTGCGCCCGCCGGTCTCCTATGTGATGGGCGCGATGGAGGAAACGATCGAGCTGGAGGGGACGGGTGAAAGCTGCACCCTGCGCCGTCG
>JBEIQS010000030.1:0-39344 GCA_040376425.1 Alphaproteobacteria bacterium
CGGCCTGCACCCGCTCCAGCGCCCGCTCCCAAGCCCGCTCCGGCTCCCGCCGCGGCCGACGTCGCCCCCTTCAATCTTGCCGTCGTGCGCACTCAGATCACCACCAACAAGAACGTGAAGCGCTGCTTCTTCGACGCACGCGACCCCGAAACCGGCGCCCCGCCCCCCGGCGTAAAGGCCCGGATCACCATTCAGCCCTCCGGCAAGGCATCCTCGGTCGAGCTGGTCGGCGGTGCCACAGGCGGATCCTTCGATAGCTGCCTGAAGAGCACCGTCGCTGGCATCACCTACGCACCTTTCTCGGGTTCTGCGCAGACGATCACGCTCCAGTTCACCCAGTGAGTGACGACGAGGGGGCGCGGTCACACGCCTCCTGACACCGAAAGGGCACCGGAAAAACGAGCGGACGGAGTACAAACCGGTTAGAAGCCGCCCCTCTCTGGAGAGCCGGTGTCCGTCCGAAATATCGCCATCATCGCCCACGTCGACCATGGCAAAACTACCCTGGTAGATGGTCTGCTTCGTCAGTCTGGCACCTGGCGCACCAACGAACAGGTGATGGAGCGCGTGATGGACTCCGGCGACCTGGAGCGCGAGCGCGGCATCACCATTCTCGCCAAGTGCTGCTCGGCCCACTACAAAGATACCAAGATCAACATCGTGGACACCCCTGGCCACGCCGACTTCGGCGGGGAAGTGGAGCGGGTGCTCAAGATGGTAGACGGCGCCATGCTGCTGGTGGATGCCTCCGAAGGTCCTCTGCCCCAGACCCGCTTCGTGCTGCGGAAGGCACTGGAAGCCGGCCTGACCGTCATGGTGTGCATCAACAAGATCGACCGGCCCGACGCGCGGATTCCCGAAGTGGTGAACGAGGTCTACGACCTGTTCATCGACCTGGGCGCCGACGACAACCAGATCGACTTCCCCATCCTCTACGCCTGCGCGCGCGATGGCTGGTGCACCACCGATCCGGCGGTGAAGGGCGAAAACCTGCTGCCGATGTTTGAGACCATCGTCAAGCGGATTCCGCCTCCAGGTGGAAACCCCAACGAAGTTCCTCAGTTCATCATCACCCAGCTTGACTACGACGTCTACCTGGGCCGTCTGGCTATCGGGCGCCTGTTCAACGGCGTGCTGAAGGAGAAGCAGGAGCTCGCGCTGGTGGGCCCCGATGGGCTGCCCAAGCGCGTCAAGCTCACCCAGCTTTTCAGCTTTGAAGGTCCCAGGCGTTCGGCCGCTGCCGAGCTTACCGCCGGCGACCTGGGCTGCGTCGCGGGTATCCCCGAGCTGAACATCGGCGACTCGCTGACCAGCCTGGAGACCCCCCGTCCCCTGCCGCGTCTGAAGGTGGACGAGCCCACCATCGGCATGACCTTCCTGGCCAACACCAGCCCCTTCTCCGGCAAGGAAGGGAAGTACGTCACCTCCCGCCAGATCCGCGAGCGGCTGGAGAAGGAGCTGCTCTCCAACGTGGCCCTGCGCCTGGAGGACACCGGCACCTCGGAGTCCATGCGGCTGTATGGCCGTGGCGAGCTTCAGCTCTCCATTCTGATCGAGCAGATGCGCCGGGAAGGCTACGAGCTCTCCGTGTCCAAGCCCGAAGTTCTGCTGCGCGAGGTGAATGGCGAGCAGCACGAACCCTACGAGGTGGCGCTGCTGGACTTCCCCGAAGCCTTCATGGGGGTCATCACCCAGAAGATGGCGCTCCGAAAGGGCCGGATGACCGAGATGAAGTCCGACGGCTCCGGGCGCGTGCGCGTGGAGTTCCGCCTGCCCTCGCGCGGACTGATCGGCTTCCGCGGCGAATTTTTGAACGATACCCGCGGCCTGGGCGTGCTCAACACCATCTTTGATGGCTACGATGTCCATGCCGGCTTCATTCAGCGCCGCCTCAACGGCAGCCTGATCGCGGACCGCACCGGAAAGACCACCGCCTACGCACTCTTCCACCTCCAGCCTCGCGGCCGCATGTTCGTGGGCGTACAGGTGGACGTGTACGAGGGAATGGTCATCGGCGAAAACTCCCGTGAGAACGACATGAACGTCGACGCCACCAAGGAGAAGAAGCTGACCAACGTGCGCTCCGCCGGTGCCGACGAGAAGCTCACCCTGACCCCGCCGGTGCAGATGACGCTGGAGAAGTCGATCGAGTACATCGACGACGACGATCTGGTGGAGATCACGCCCTCCAACATCCGCATCCGCAAGAAGATCCTGCCGGTGAACCTGCGCAGCATCATCCGGGGCGAGCGGACGACCGACTGATGTTGCTGCTCCTGCTCGCCTGCAAGCCCCTGCTTGTGGCCTTTCCGGCGCAGCCGGAAGGCCCGATAGAGCTTTGGGAGGCTACAGGCTACAGCGGCGAGATCGAGCAGCTTGGTCCTTGGATTTTCGAGCGGGCAACCTGCGGCGGGGGCGTGAGTTTTGGTATCGGCCCCTGGTCGCGCTCCTCGCAGCGCTGCACCATTCAGACGCTGAGCCCCGCAAGCTGGGGCATGGAGTGCAAGCGGGTCAGCCACAGCCTGGGCGGCGGCGTAAGTGTGGGCGGGCTGGGCATGTCCGCTGGCGGAGCGGTGTACGACCAGACCGACTGCGAGCTGGCCGGGCCGGGCGGGCTGGGGATGTTGACGCTGAAACCCGACGAAAGTGGGCGGTTGGCCGGGGACCTCTCTCTCGGTCAGTTGGCGCTCTACTTCCGTCCGGTCTACAGCCTCCAGGGCAGCGGCTACGAGTACCCCGGCAGCGCCGGCCTGCTGGTGGAGACCAAAGGCAAAGTGATTGCCACCGTCGACTTTTTGAACGGCGGGCGTACCGAGCTGCTGCAAGGTCTCAGCGATGACGAGCGGGCAGGCGTGATGTTGGGTGCTGTGGGGCTGTTTCTGCTGCGGGACTGAGGAGGCGGCGGCGCTCTGGCATCTGCACGGCAGGGCCCGGATCGGATAGTCTGACTGTATGTCCGCAGCGCTCAAGCTCCCCGATTTTTCCGACCTCTACCGACAGCTCCGTAGCCTCCCCGAGCGGCAGCGCGGGGAGATCCTGGCGGGAGAGCTGGTGGTCAGCCCACGCCCGGTCCTGGCCCACGCAACCGCCGGCAGCCGCATGAACCGCGAGCTGGGGAGTTTTGATCGCCCTCCCGGAGGCAGGTACCCCGGCGGCTGGCACATCCTCCCCGAGCCCGAGCTACACCTGAAAACTCATGATGGACAACAACATGTCCTTATCCCCGACATCGCCGGGTGGCGACGGGAGCGCCTGCCGATCCTGCCCCGCAAAGCCTGGCTGGACCTCTGCCCCGACTGGATCTGCGAGGTGCTCTCCCCCTCCACAGCCCGCTATGATCGGAAGTTGAAGGCCCAGATCTACCACCAGGCTGGAGTGGACTATCGCTGGCTGGTGGATCCCGAGCTCCAGACCGTAGAAGCCTACCAGCGTGCCGGCGCCTTCTGGACCCTGTTGGGCACCTGGGCCGAGGATCCGGCCGCCCGCATTCCGCCCTTCGACGCCATCGAGTTGGACATGACCCAGTGGTGGGAGGGGATGGAGCCGCCACCGCCTCAGGAAGTACCGGCGTAGACCAACATATTCAACTTCCGACGTGACTCAAACCAGAGTCACGCCCCAGAACGTACATCCAAGGCGCCAGATCGCTGCCTCCTCCACCGGCCCTCCCCAAAAAGAGCGAAGGCCCGCAGCCATCGCTGCGAGCCTTCCTTCTGGACTGAACGCGAGGCTCAGTTCCAGTTGCCGGCGGGACCGCCCTTGGGACCCATGTCGTTCCGGCTGCCGTCGTAGTCGTTGTAGACGGACGAAGGGTTGCCGGTGTTGATGGAGCCGGAGCCGGAGCGCAGCGTGAAGTTGTCGTTCGACACACTGCTGTCGCAGGTGACGCTGGTGAAGTTGCTACCGGAGCTGATGCTGCCTGCACCCTGTGCCATCGAGCCGCCGTAGCGGTAGCCCGTGCCACCGGCGTACACGTTGTTGTAGGTGAAGGTGCCGGAGCCACTGCCATAGACCGCGTAGGAGGTGGTCTGCGTCTCTTCCACGATGGTGTTGTACATGTACAAGGAGGTGGACGTGCCGATGTAGCCCGCAACACCGTGGGTCAGACCCGCCGCCGCCGTGTTGGAGTAGAAGCCCACGTTGGTCAGGATGGCCGAGCCGGAGGACTCGCTGAACACACCGCCACCGTCGATGGAGGCCGTGTTGCAGTAGATCGCCGCGTTGGTGGCTGTGAAGGTACCACCGTTGATGGCAACACCGCCGCCGTCCGTCGCTTCGTTGCTGGACATCTTGCCCTGCTCGTAGCTGATGCTGGCGCTGGTGGTGACATAGATACCGCCGCCCTGATCCGCGTAGTTTCCGTACACATCCACGCCGTCGAAGGTGGCGTTGGTGTCCCGCGCGTAGATACCGCCGCCGTAGCTGTAGAGCCAGTACTGCACCCGCGCGCCCACCGAATCCTGCGCCATGTCGGGCAGAATGTTGTCGCGCACGATGATGTCCGAAAGCTCGGGGTCATCACCGTTGATGTAGATGCCGCCCCCACGGTACTCGTAGGTGGTGACCGTACATGTGTTGCTACCAGCGTGCGAAGCCGAGGAGTCCGCACAGGTGGTGGAAGCCGTCGTCTCCAGCACATCACCGGAACCACCGGTGACGGTGAAGCCCCGGAAGGAGGTCACAGCATTGGCACCACCCGCGAAGGTGACCGCCGAGCCGCAAGCCGTGGGATTGGCCGAGGTGCAGGTGGGCATACCGGCGTCGATGATGGTGTAGGCCGAACCTTCCACACCCCATACATCAAGCACCTCTCCGTCCAGGACAATCGGCTCTTCGTAGGTACCGGCCATGGCGATGACACACTCTCCGGCGGAGTCGATCGCATCCTGCAGAGAGGAGAAGGGCGAAGACGCCGTTCCCGAACCACCGGCCGAACCGGCGACCGCATCGGCCACCACCGGCTCGGTCACGTCGCCATCGTTACAGTCGTAGGTGTTGTCCGAGTAGCCAGAAGGCTGGCTACAGGAGATGGTGGTGGTGGTGGACACACCGAAGGTGTCACCGTCCGCATCGCGATACCAGGTGTCGCCATCCACCGGGTTGTCGTCGACGGTACCATCGCAGTCGTCGTCCACGCCATCACAGTACTCGGAAGCGCCGGGGTAGGCGGTGGCGTCCAGGTCCGAACAGTCGGTGGAGTTCGTCACATAGCCTACAGGCTGCGAGCAACTCACCTGAGAGACGCTGGAGAGACCGTAGCTGTCCGCGTCCGCATCGCGGTACCAGGTGACCGCATCGGCTGCGGAGGACTCGTCGGTGTAGCCGTCGCAGTCATCGTCGTAGCCGTTACAGTACTCGGTGGCGCCGGGGTTGCTGAGCGCGCGGGTGTCGTCGCAGTCGGTGTTGTCCGCGACGTAGCCGGCAGGCTGCGCACAGTCGTAGTCCCGAACGCTGGAATTTCCGTAGTTGTCAGTGTCGGCATCCCGATACCAGGTGCGGACGTCCAACGAGGCATCTTCGTCGGTGGTGCCGTCGCAGTCATCGTCGTAGCCGTTACAGTACTCGGGTGCCCCGGGGTAGCTGGCGGCGCGGTTGTCGTTGCAGTCGGTGGCGTTGGACACATAGCCGGTGGGCTGGGAGCAGCTCACCGTGCTGGTGCTGGAGGTGCCGAAGCCGTCCGCATCCGCATCCCGATACCAGGTACCCGCGTTGGCCGAGGAGTTCTCGTCGATAGCACCGTTGCAGTTGTTGTCCAACCCGTCGCAAAGCTCCGGCGCATTGGGGTCTGCGGAGGAAGATCCATCGTTGCAGTCGGTGTTGTCGGCGACGTAGCCGCTGGGCTGGGTACAGGCGACCTGAGAGATGGCACCGTTGCCGTAGGTGTCGCGGTCCGCGTCCAGATACCAGGTCGCAGCGCCGGAAGCGGTGCTCTCGTCGGTCTGACCGTTGCAGTTGTCGTCAAAGCCGTTGCAGTACTCGGTCGCGCCGGGGTTGGACAGCGCACGACCATCGTCGCAGTCGGTGTTGTCGGCCACGTAGCCGGCGGGCGCGCTACAGGCGACGGAGGTCGAGGTCCGATCACCGTAGGTGTCCGCGTCGGTGTCCGCGTACCAGGTGGAAGCGTCTACCGCAGCATTCTCATCGATTGTGCCGTCGCAATCATCATCGAAGCCATTGCAGTACTCGGTGGCGCCGGGGTTGGACAAGGCGCGACCATCGTTACAGTCCGTGCTGTTGGCGACGTAGCCGCTGGGCTGGGAACAGGCCTGCTGCGAAACAGAAGCATTGCCGTAGGTGTCGCTGTCCGCATCCTGGTACCAGGTGGACGCACCCACAGCGCTGTTCTCATCGGTGCTGCCGTCGCAGTCGTTATCCAGACCGTCGCAGACTTCCGTCGCGCCGGGATAGGCCACGTTGCTGCCGTCGTTACAGTCGGTGTTGTCCGAGACGTAGCCGCCGGGCTGGCTACAGGAGACCGAGGAGATCGAGCCGTTGCCGTAGGAGTCGCGGTCCGCGTCCAGATACCAGGTCTGGGCATCCACGGCGGTGTTCTCGTCCACAGATCCGTTGCAGTTGTCGTCCGCGTTGTTACAGTATTCCAGCGCACCGGGATAGGTGGTGCTTACAGTATCGTCGCAATCGGTGTTGTCACCGACGTAGCCGGCAGGTGCCGAGCAGGCCACCGTGGTGTTGCGGCGATCCCCGTAGGAGTCGGCGTCCGTATCGACATACCAGGTTGACGCGTCAAGGGCGTCATTCTCGTCGGTGATGCCGTCGCAGTCGTCGTCGTAGCCGTTGCAGTACTCAGCCGCGCCCGGATAGCTCTGCGCCCGGTTGTCGTCGCAGTCCGTCGCCCGGGACACGTAGCCAGAGGGCTGGGAGCAGGCGTTCTGGCTGACCGCAGCGTTGCCGAAGGTGTCGCCGTCGGCGTCCTCGTACCAGGTGGAGGCATCCACCGCCGCAGACTCGTCCACCACCCCGTCGCAATCGTTGTCGATGCCGTCACAGTACTCTGTGGCGTTGGGATAGGCGATGGCGCTGCCATCGTTACAATCGGTGTTGTCGGCCACGTAGCCAGAGGGCTGGTTACAGGCCACCGTGGTCACCGCCATGCTGCCGAAGGAGTCCCGGTCCACGTCGATGTACCAGGTGGTCGCATCCGACGCATCGGCTTCATCGGTGGTCTGGTCGCAGTCATCGTCGATGCCGTTGCACAGCTCGGTGGCCGCCGGATTCACCGCGACGGCGCTGTCGTTGCAGTCGGTGGCATCAGCCACGAAACCCGTAGGTGCTTCGCAGGCAAGGAAGGTGGAGGTCGCATCACCGTAATTGTCACCATCCGTATCCGCGTACCATGTCATCGCATCGGCGGCGTCGTTCTCATCAATGGTGCCATCGCAGTCATCGTCGATCTGATTACAGAACTCGGTGGCCAGCGGGTGGACCAGGCTGTCGCCGTCATCACAGTCGGTGTTGTCCAGCACATAGCCGGAGGGCGCGGTACAGGCCTGCTGGCTCAGCATGCTGCTGCCGTAGCCGTCGGTATCGAAGTCTGCGTAGTAGGTGTTGCTGACCCCTTCGTCGGTCACCCCATCGCAGTTGTTGTCGATCTGGTCGCAGACTTCCTGGTTTCCGGGGAAGGAACGATTGGAGTTATCGTTGCAGTCATCCCCGTTGTCCACCCAGCCCACACCGGGTGCATCGCAGTACTGCGTGGCCGTGTCCGCATCACCGTGGCCGTCGCCGTCGGTGTCCTGGTAGAAGGTGAGGGTCACACCCTCATCGATGTTGCCATCGCAATTGTTATCCACACCGTCGCAGACTTCGATCGCACCGGGGAAAATCAGCTTGGCGGCATCATTGCAGTCCGTGGCGTTGTCCACATAGCCTTCGGCCGCTTCGCAAAGCTCCTTGGGGTTCTCTAGGTAGCCGAAGCCGTCCTGATCGGCGTCGGCGTAGTAGGTGTCCAGAACGCCTTCATCGACACTCTCGTCACAGTTGTTGTCGATGCCGTCGCAGATTTCGGCGGCGCCGGGGTTGATGGTCGCGTCACCCTCGTTGCAGTCGTTCTCGGACTCGCAGTAGCCGTCGCCGTCTTCGTCACAACCCGGGGTGATGTTGCCCGAGTCATCTTTGACGTCTACAACGGTGTCTTTACCAGTTCCGGCATCGCAGCCAACCAGCGTGAGCGAGAAGAGAGTGAAGCCAAGAAGGTACCTGCCCATCGTGAATCCCCAGTTCCGGCTGCTGGCCGGGCAGTAGAAGTCCAGATGAGCATACAACGAATGGTGACCACTTGCTATACCAGACCGCATTAGACAAAAGATGACAGCGCAGACTTGACGACCACCGCATCGACAGGATCATCAGGATCTTGCGACTGCAACGCAGATTGTCAAGGAATCAACAAGGCCACCGGAACCGCCGATCTGCGCGGGAAAAAAATTTTCAAGTCCTCCCGGAGCAAGCGAAAACGCCCGCAGCGCACTCCCCGCCGATTGCTCATACTCCTCTTTCATCCTATATTCTGTATCGCGCAACGGCCATTTTACCTACAGCGGGACTGGCTCGCCGCGGTGGTAGCAGCGCTTCACGCCGTCGGCTCCGAATACGTAGACACCGTCTCGCGTTCCTATCGACGTTGCACTTGCTCTTTCCAGGTCAACCAGCAAAAAAGACTCTTCGTTGAGGCCGACGCAGGCGTGAGAGGAAAAACGGCGCGCGAGATAAGCCAGGTTATCCGCGTCATCTGTCTGAATGCGGTCCATACAGTGGGGTAGAATCTGGAGGCCGCCCACGAGGCCCAGGCCGCGGTCGAAGAGACGGAACTCGCGCTTCTCGGGCTCGGGAGCGTAGTCGTTGTAGACGATCATCCGCTCACAAAGCACCAGCGAACCTGCGGAAATGGCGACTACCACAGCCCCACGCCGTAGCGTCTCCTGCAGCGCACCTTTCAGATCAAAAAAGCGCAGCGCACCGAGCAGCTCGCCGGGCTCTCCTCCCAGGAGGAAGATCGTGTCCGCCTCCAGGATGCGCGCCTCCAGCACGCGGCGCTGCTCTTGCCAGTCCGGATCGAAGCAGAGTCCCGTGCGAATTGCCACCGCCCCCTCCACCTCCGCCAGGGCCTCCATCATCCGGGCATCATGCTGAGTCAGGTCGGCCAGCTCGTGCACCAGCTCGCGGGTGAGGGCCCACCCCAAAAGCTCGGTTCCACCCAGCGTTGCCTCGGGTCGAAGCGCATCGCGCGGGACGGTGGGCAGGGCTCCCAGGCTGAAGCCCGGAATCCGACTGCGCGCCGAGCGCACCGCGTGGCGCACACGACGCGCATGGAAGGAGGTTTTTTCCAGATAGAACCCCCGCGTCTCCGCCCCCACCAACTGCATCTCCTTCTCCACCCTTGCCACATGGGGGTGCCGCTGCAGGTAGGCGTTCCAGCTATGCCATGCACACAGGTTTTTGATGTTCTGGTCGTAGCCACCTTGCCAATCCGAGGGAATGCCCACGGCATTCAGCGCCTCCCGGATCGGTGCGTCTCCCAGCTCGCCAGGGCCCCACGCGGCAGTAACCATCAGACACTTGCCCCGAATAAAAGGCCGTACACGCTGCATAAGTAGGCTCAGTGAGCCCATGTTTCCGTTAAAGAGGATCTTGCCGGCCATCGTCGCCCCCGCCACCACAAACTTCTATCACGGCGACCGGGATTGCCTGCCGGGGGTGCGGCGCCCGACGTGGCAGGCTAAACTCCCACGATGAGTGTTCTTCTGCTGGCGAGTCTGGTCCTGGCCGCACCCGAAGTGGTTCTGGTAGGCGTCCACATTCCCGGCCTGGTCGGAAATGAGGCGGAACGAGCCGAGGATCGCCTGGAGGAGGCGCTGAAGGCGGCAGCGCTGCAGCCGGTGGGGGCCGACGCGCTGGCGCCCACCCTGGCTGGCAAAGAAGGCCTGTTGATCGAAGACTATGCACTGGGGCCGGGCAAGCAGTTGGTGCAGGAGGCGCGCATACTCTACGACCGCGCTCAGCCCGCCGAAGCCATTCCGCCGCTGACCGAAGGCATCGAAATGTTGAGCCAGGCCCTGCAGTTTGCGGGATCAGGCCGCGAATTGCAGGATGCACTCCTTCTCCTGGCACTGTGCCACCTGGCCAACGGAGAAGAAGGTCCGGCAAAAGAAGCCTTTTCCCGCGCCGCAACGCTGGACCCCCTGCGGACCTTGGAGAACGCCTCCTACTCGCCGGAAGCCCGCAGCCTGTTTGAGGAGGCCAAAGGTCGGGTGTCCGCCCAGACCACCGGGCGCCTGTGGGTGATCGCCTCCGCAGACGCAAAAGTCTACCTGGACGGCCGGGAAATCGGCAGCTCTCCCGTGCAGGACTTCCCCGTCGGGCCGGGGGACCACACTGTCGTTGCCCGCGGCCCCAAAGGCTCCACCTTTCGCGACGATGTGCGCGTCGAGGCATCCAAGACCACCCGTGTAGAAGCTGCATTGGAGCGTCGCAATCTGGGCCAGGCGGAGGAAAGTACGACCGGGCGGTCACTGCAGACCCGCTACCTGTACCAAGCGCTGGGGCGCTACAGCGAGGCCGAGCTGATTCTGATTGGGGGTGTGCTCGACGGGAAGTCCTACCTGCAATTCTACGATCCGCAGTCGGCATCTTTCTCCCGGGTGGTGACCGTGGAGCCGGGCAGTGATGCAGTGGCATCGCTGGTGGACTCCGTGCCAAAGCTGGCGGAAATGCTGGATGATAGCGGGAACATCCGGCCGGACCGCGTCAGCCCACAGGTGGCACCACTGGATGTGGGTGCCAACGACCTTCTGGCCGGTCTGCTCTTGGACCCGCCCAAGGTGGAAGTCCAGGCGGGACCTTCGGAAAAGAAGGCCGTGCCCTGGTTTGTCTGGGCCGGCATCGGTGCCGTCGTGGCCGGTGGTGGGGCGGCCACGGCCGCGATCCTGCTGACCCCCGAGCCCAGCGGCACCATCACCGTGGGCCCGATCCCCTGAGCGGATGCTCTTTCTCTCCTATCGCACGCGGAGAGCCGCCGAGCTGGCGCCGCTACGTCGGGCACTGGACGCGGCAGGCTGGGAGCTGTGGCGGGACGAAGAGCGGGTGGAGCAGGGGGAGCAGCTCACCACCGCTGTCCAACAGGGTATCGCAGCTTCCAACGGCCTGATCGTCTGGTACACCGACGACTATGAGCAGAGCGCCATCTGCCGGTGGGAGCTGCGGCGGGCCTGGATTGCCGCGGAAAGTCAGCTTTCCACCCGCATCTACCTGCTCTGTGCCCCCGGTGTGAGTGCGCCCGCCCACTTCCCACCCGAGCTGATCCACTACGCCGAGGATCTCCCTTCCTTTCTCTCGGCCCTCCGCCCCCCCGGGGAGCCCTTCGGGCCGCCCCCCGCGCTCCCCTCGGTGCTGCCCTTTCCTCGGCCCTCCTCTGCACGCTTTGTCGGCCGCGTCCCAGAACTATGGAACTTACACCACCTTCTTTCCGGGTCGGGCTCAGTGCAGGTGCGCGGGCTGGGCGGGCTGGGCAAGAGCCTGCTGGTGGTGGAGTACGCCAACCTATACGCAACCGCATGGCCCGGCGGCATCTTCTGGGTAGAAGGCGATGATCTACGGATAGCGGACCTGTTGGGCCTGCCACCGGGCACAGACGATCAGCGCCGGGCTGCGCTTCGGCACCACCTTTCTCAGCGTGGCCGGTACCTGTGGATTCTGGACGATACTTCGATAGAAAGCCAGGATGCACCTACGCCCAACGGGCAGACCTTGCGCACCACCCGCCGTATGGACCGGCCCGGGAAGTGCCTGGACCTGGAGGGGCTCGGCGAGACGGAGGCCCTGGGACTGCTGAGCCTGTGGCGCCCCCCCGAAAACGCCGTCGATAGCGCACGGCGCCTCTGCGCGACGCTCGGCTACCTGCCGCTTGCGCTGGAGCTTTTGGGCGCGTTGCTGCGTCGGGAGCCGGATCCGGAGCCCTATCCAACCTGGGAGCGCAAGCTGGCCAGGCCAGGCCGCGACGCCCTGGCGCTGGCCGAAAAGCTGCGGGAGGAGCTCCCCACCGGGAGCAGCCGCAACCTCGCCACGGTGATGGGAAGCAGCCTCGCGCTGCTGGACGAGGCGGGCTGGAGCCTGCTGCTGCTGATGGCTGAACTCGCCGATGCTCCGCTGCCCCGGCCCTTTTGTGTCTCCCTTATGGGGGAGGATGGGGTGGAGGCAGGCCTGCAACAGGCGCGGCGCCTTTCGTTGCTTCGCGAGGAAGAAGACACATTTTTGCTCCATCCGGTGTTGCGACGGGTGCTGCGCCTGCGCCCGGACCACACGGATCAACGACAGGTGTTGGGAGTCCGCGCCACACAGGCCCTCCTGCAACGCCTTCAAGCCTCTGATCTTTCAGACCCTCGTCTCCATTCTTCGCTCTTTGCGCTGTTGCCCCACGCCCGCACTCGGACCGAGGGCGAGCTGGAGGAGGGGGCGGCGCAGTTGTTGGTCCTGCTCTCCACGCTGGATCACGCGGCCGGACGCGACCTGCGGGCGCGGGCAGGGTGGGAGCGGGTGCTGGCCTGGCAATCGGAAGGGGGGACGCTGAGCGCCGAGAGGACCCTGGAGTGCCAACAGAACCTCGCCGTCGTTCTGGCACGCCTTGGCGACCTGGAAAAGGCGAAAAATCTGGCGGAAGAGGCATGGAAAGGCCGGAGCCTCCTTCTCGGCGCCACCCACCCCGAGACCCTGGGTAGCCGCCAGAACCTGGGGGTGATCCTCAGCCAGGCCGGAGAGAACGAGGCCGCCTGCCACCACTTCGCGGGTGTGCTTGCCACCGACCCGCCTGAAGAGCTTCGCCTTCGCTGTCTGCAGAACCTCGCTCTCTCCGAAAAAGAGCGGGGTAATCTTCAGGAAAGTCGCAGAATCTACGAGGATGTCCTACCCCGCCTTGCCGCATGTTGGGGCCCTGAGCATCCCGACGGGGCCCGTTGCCTCCAAAACTACGGCACCTGCCTGCTATCATGCGGAGAACTAGCCGCGGCAGAAGCGGCGATTCGCGAGGCGACCGAGCGCCTGACGCACAGCCTGGGGCCCGAGCACCCGGACCGGATCACCGCGCTGGGCAACCTGGTTGCAGTGCAGAAGGCACGGGGAAACTGGAAAGAGGCCGAGCTGGGCTACCGCAGCATCTACGAGCAACGGCGGAAGCTGTTTGGCCCCGATCACCCGGACAGCCTGATTCTCCTCCACAACCTGGGGAAAGCCCTGCATCAGCTTGGGAGCTACCCGGAGGCGCTGCGCTGCTTGGAGGAAGCAGCGGCGGGCCAACGGCGGGTGTTGGGCCCGGAGCATCCTGCCCTTCTGCTCACACTGGAAAGTCAGGCGGTCACCTTGCACACCATGGGGGACCGTGCCGGAGCCAGGCAGATCTACTCCGCCCTCCTCGCAGATTGTTCGGACCTGCAGCGCCGGGCGGCGCTGATCCACAACTACGCCCGCATTCTTCAGGAAGAGGGAGACCTGGCCGGTGCCCGCAGCCACTACGAGCAGGTGCTGCGCGACCGGACGCAAACCTGTGGAGAGGAACATCCTGACACGCTGCAAACCTTGAATAACCTGGCAAGTACCGTCTACTTTCAGGGCAACATCGACGAGGCCGCCAGCCTGTTTGAACGATTGTTCAACGCCCGACAACGGCACCTGGGCGGCGCACACCCCGACACCCTGCTCGCACGTCAGGGCCTTGCACTCTGCAAGCAGGCCCAGGGCGATCTGGAGGGGGCGCGAAGCGACTATGACGCCGCCTACGCCGGACTCTGCTCCAGCCTGGGCGAAGAGCACCCGACGGTCCTGGTGGTCCTCCAGAACCTTGCGGTCACGCTGCAGCAGCTCGGAGATTCCGCCGCCGCCCAGCAGCACTACCAGACCGCCCTCCAACGGCACGCCGCCATCTTCGGGATGGACCACGCGGGCAGCCTGCGTATCCTCCAAAACCTTGCCGCTACCGAGTACGCCCTTGGCGACCTCCACGGCTCCCGGGCCCACTACGAGCAAGCCCTCTCACGCTTGACACGTCAATGGGGAGAGACGCACACCCAAACACAACTATGCAGATTCAACCTTCTTTACCCGCTCTTCCGGCTGGACCCCACGGCGGCGATGGCACAGGTCCACCTCCTCCAGGAGCTCCGAGAGAGAGCGCCCGAAGGTCTGAATGCCGCCGAGCAGCAGGTCATCGCCTGGTTGAACCAGTATTTTCCGACAGATGGTGGAGCAGACTAGCTCAAGCGGGCAGCCAGAGGACCCCCTGGCGCGACCACCCCGCTCTTTCGCGCGATCATACGGCCCTCTTTCCACTCCACCAATGACAGGCGTGCACCGCCCTCTTCCGCGGGTTCTAACACTGCGGCGGTAAAGATGGTCTGGAGCAGCTCCGGCTCCCCCGGTCGCGGCTCCAGGTTGGGGTTGGCACGGAGGCGGCGCAAAAAGTGCTCCCACTCGGAAACGGGGGCATCCGGCGCAGGAGGCGACATCAGCCAGATCCAGGTGCCGGTGTTCACCACCGCCAGACCCAGGCGCTGCGCCCAGCGCGCGGCATGGGTATGCCCGGTGATCACCGCACCCACCCCGTACTTTCCAGCGAGACGCACGGCGTCTGCCCACTCGGTTGCTTCGGGATCCAGCTCAAAAAAGTCTTCGGCCTCCCGGCCCACCATGGTGCGATGGGCGGCCGCATAGAGCTTCATCCCCACCCGCCCCAGCTTGGTCAGGGCCGCATCGCCTGCGGGATCATCCCCCCCAAAGGAGAGCGGTCCGTCGCCCAAAATGGCCTCCAACGCGTCCGCTTCCTCTGGCGTCAGGCCGGCCTCGTCCACCCGCGCGGCCAACTTCAGGTCCTCTTCCTCCTCACCAAAGGTGAAGGGGCCGGACATCCGCTTCAGCAGTTGCCACCCCAAGGAGAAGATGTTGGCCTGACCCGCCACCGTCTTGGCGGCTTGGGGGTGAACGCCCAGCACCGTCAGGAAGCCGCCCTGCATGTCGGGCTTGATCAGGTCGGCAAAACGAAGTCCAAACTCCCGCTTCAGCGGATTCAGCATCTCCTTCACCAGCTTGGAGCCGGGAGGATAGACAAAGTCCGGATAGTCGTCCCCGCTGCGGTTTTCCAGGCTGGCGTAGTCGATGCGATTCCAAGCGTCGTTGTGTTCGCCGTGCGCCACCAACAATCGTGCGCCGCCCACCTCCAGAATCATCGGATCCTCGCCGGTCTGGAACACCAGACGTTTGGCAATTTCCGCCGGTTGATTCAAGGACGCCCGGAAGAGGGCCTGCACCTCGGGCAGCACCATCTCGACGTCGTGGTTACCGAGCCGTAAAAATACGGTTCCCCCCTTGGCAAGTACACGTCCCAATGCATGAAGTGTGTCGCGGGTGGCCGGGTTCTCCACAATGGCCTTCGCCTGCTGGACCGCGCGGGACACCTGCAGCTTCAGCGGGTCCTCGTTCATGAGAAAGTCAACGACATCCCCATTGATCACCACCCGAATGGGATCGGGAAAGGAGTCGAGGAAGGCGGGCAGCGCTGCGGCACCCGCAAAGATGTCGTAGCCCTGGCCATTGCCGAGGTGGGTATCTGAGAGCACGACCGTCTTCATGGCAGACCTCCTTACTCCACGAGCGGAAGCTCGTGGCTTTCTGCGTCCAACAAGCTAGAGACTAACCAGAAAAGCCGGGCCGGGGAGGTTTTGAATCTTCCTTCAAAAAACCGGGGTTGCCGTATCTTGGGCGAGCCGCCAGGCAGCCTGCCTTTTCGAACGTCTCCCACCTTCGGGACGTGCCGAGGGCCGGCAAAGCCCTTGCCGGGTCCGGCGCGGCTGAAGGCTGACCCTTGCCGAGCAGCCCGGGATCCGCTAACTGAGTGAATCCTCATTCAGTGCAGCATGAACCCGACTCCCGCTCCCACCTCCCCCGACGACAGCTCCGGCCGTGGCAACCGCGCCCGCGGTGAACGTCACAGCCAGATTCTGGACGCTGCCATCGACGTATTCGCCGAAAAAGGCTTTCACAAAGCCCGGATCGCCGATGTGGCCGAACGCGCGGGCGTGGCGGACGGCACCATCTACCTGTACTTCAAGAACAAAGAGGAGCTGCTCCTCACCATCTTTGAAGAGAAGATGAGCCAGTTGATCGAAGGTGTGCAGGCGGCGATGGTCGGCACCACCGACCCGCTGTTGCGCCTCGGAATTTTTGCGCGCTACCACCTGGAGCAGGTGCAGGCCCACCGAACGCTGGCCGAGGTATTGCAGGTGGAGCTGCGGCTTTCCAACAAGTTCCTGAAGGAATACCGCCCCGAAAAGCTTTGGGAGTACCTGGGGATCATTGGAACCTGCGTGCGCGAGGGCCAGGAGCGCGGGCTGGTGCGCGCGGAACTGGATCCCTATGTGGTGTCATGGTCCTTCTTTGGTGCATTGGATGAGCTGGCGATGCAGTGGATTCTACAGCGTCGTCCTCGCTTTACCTTGGAAGCGGCGGCCGCTTCCGTGGCGGATGTTTTTGTACGCGGGATCGCGGTCCCGCCTCAACCCTAGCCTTCAGGTGGAGAAGCTGTGAAAGTAGGCGTATTCCTTAAGCAGGTTCCGGATACGGACACCCGCATCAAGATCAATGGTGCGGGAAATGGTATTGAAACGGGCGACATCAAGTGGGTTATCAACCCCTACGATGAGTACGCCCTGGAAGAGGCGATCAAGCTGAAGCAGGCAAAGGTGGCCACGGAAGTGATCATCATCAGCCTGGGCGGCAAGGGCGCCGAGGCCAACATCCGCGATGGTCTGGCGCGTGGCGCCGACCGCGCCGTTCGGGTGGACGATGCGGGCGCTGCAGGTACCGATGCAGTGGGCAAAGCCCGGATTCTCGCCGCTGCTGCGGCGGCGGAAGGCGTGGAGCTGATCCTGACCGGGCGTCAGGCCATCGACTCCGACCAGTCGGCCGTCGGCCCCATGGTCGCCGAAGTGCTGGGCTGGCGCCAGGCCACCTGGGTTGACAAGCTGGTGATTGAAGGTGGTTCCTTCACGGCAGACCGGGCGGCCGGCGGTGGCGTGCGCGAGCGCGTCCGCGGCAAGCTTCCTGCAGTGATCACCTGCGACAAGGGGCTGAACACCCCCCGCTACGCAACCCTGCCAAACATCATGGCCGCCAAGAAGAAGCCGATCGTCGAGAAGGCGGTGGCATCCCTGGGCGTAAACGTGGGTGCCGGCGCTGCAGCAGAGGGGGCCTACAGCCTGCCTCCCGCACGTCCCGCAGGCCGCATCATCGGCGGCGACCCCGCAACCGCAGTCAAAGAGCTGGTGCGCCTGCTCCGTGACGAAGCCAAGGTCATCTGAGGAGAACATCATGGGAACCGGAATTCTTGTTATTGTAGAGACCGATGGTGGTGTTCCTCGCAAGACGGCCACCGAGCTGATCGCCAAGGCCACCGCCCTGGGGCTGGGCCCCGTAAGCGCAGCCGTGATCGGGCCGGTGAATGCAGGCTCGCTCGGCGGCGTAAAGGTCTACCAGGCGCAGAGCCCGCTTCTGGCAAACTACTCCACTGGCGCCACCGTAAAGGCCCTGCAGGCCCTGGTGGCTGCGGCCAATCCGGCCGCGGTCCTCGCTCCCGCTTCGCTCAACAGCAAAGACGCCCTGCCTCGTCTGGCCGTGCGCCTGGGCGCCGGGCTGGCTGCGGAAGTGACCGACCTGCGCGTGGATGGTGGACAGCTCGTTGGGAAACGCCCCATCTACGCCGGTAAGGCGCTTGTGGACGTGCGGGTGTCCGGCCTGGGCATCTTCACCGTGCGGCCCAACTCCTTCCCCGGTGGCGTTGCTCCTGCGGGAAGTGCAGAGATCGTGGCGGTAGACGCCGGGATCACCGCAGCCGATGTGGACACCGAGCTGGTGGAAGTACTGGCTCCGGCCAGCAAGGCCGTGGACCTGACCGAAGCCGACCGCATCGTGTCCGGTGGACGTTCGCTGAAGTCCAAAGAGAGCTTTGACGCGGTGGTTCGCCCTCTCGCTGCGGCTGCCAACGCCACTGCCGGCGCCTCGCGCGCAGCGGTGGACGCGGGCTACGCGGGCCACGGCGATCAGGTCGGTCAGACCGGCAAGGTGGTCAACCCCTCGCTGTACATCGCCCTGGGCATCTCCGGCGCCATCCAGCACCTCGCCGGTATGCGCACCTCTCGGGTTATTGTTTCTGTAAACAAGGACCCCGAGGCGCCGATCTTCCAGTACACCACCTACGGCATCGTGGGTGACCTGTTCGAGATCGCGCCCCTTCTCCAGAAGGAGCTGTCCGCTCACTGAGCGCCGGCTTCAGAATCAGGAAGGAGAGCTTTCGGGCTCTCCTTCTTTGTTTTTCGGAAACCCAACACTCAGCTTTTCGGCACCCCATAGGCATCGTATACAAAGCCAAGATCCTGCTGGATCTTCTCTTTGTTCAAGCCGTAGGTCTCCAGCGCGTACACGTGCTCGCTCTTGCGACCACGCTGGCTCTCCGCCGTCTTCTGGACCTCCGCCCAGAAGGCCGCATCGGGCTGATCGCCCAAGAAGTCCACGATCTCCTTCATCACCACGTCGAACTCGGACATCAGGCGGTCATAGCGCACCATGTAGACGCGGTCCTTATCAAGCTTGCCTGTTGTCCAGGCAGTATGAAAGCGGCGATACAGCTCCTCCAACGCAAAGGAGAGGCGCTGCTGGTAGCGGCGTTGCACGTCCAAAGGCAGTCGGCTCATGTGCAGGGCCCCCTCCAACACCCCGCAGACCAGGCTCATCCCGGAGGGGATGGTGGAGACGGGATCGCGCACCATGTACAAAATCTTGCCGTCCGGGAAGGCATTCAGAAGCTGTGCGGGCCGAAGTGCAGCCGAAAAGAGTTTGGCGACCACCCGATCCCGACCGTGCCACACCATGTTGCGACGAAACAGCTCTCGCAGCCAGTCCAGATCGCGCTGCGCGGTGCGGCCGTACTCCCCCTCCGGATCGAAGGCGTTGGCGTGATCCACGTCGTCCCAAGCCAGGAAGTAGCCATAGAGGAAGGGGCCGTCCAGAAAGCGGAACAGCACCGCCACGTCGTCGGTCTCTACCGAGGTCAACGAGGTTTCGTGCGCTTTGTTCTTATGAAAGCGGGCCGGAGAGAGGGCCTCCAGCGGCTTCAGAAAGGGCCGCACCAGCACCCGCGCAGTCAGCGACGGGAAAAGCATCTCCCAAAGCTGAAAACCGGCTCCCATCTGATGATCCACCATCCAGCGGTGCAGGAAGGTCGTGCCTGAGCGCGGATTCCCAACAATAAAAATCGGAGCCTTTACTTCTTTCTTGGCCAATGCGGGAAAAAAGATCGGGTCCAGCAGCAGACACAGACCGATGAAGATCCGGTACACCGCCAGAAGCGCAAAGACAAAAAGAGGCCGGAAGTAGAAGCCAAAACGCTTCCGGACGATGGAGTAGACCAGCAGGAGACGCGAGATCATGGCAGCGCGGCTAACCCGACCTCGCCCCTGCGGCCGCAGAAACACTTCTTCATACTCCGGACATCAAGCGGAAAAGGCCCGTTCATAGATTCAGAAGGCAACGGAACAACCCCCGTTGAATGGAGTCCCGAATGTCCGAGTCCACTGAATCCACCCCCTCTTCCGAAACCCCCTCCACCAAAGGCTCCTGCAACCGGGGCGACGGTCGCTGCGCCAAGCACGGTAAACGTAGGGGAATCCGCCGCTTTCTCTTCGGCGCTCTGATTCTGGGCCTGTTGGCCATCCCCGCCGCCCGCGCCCTGGCCGGCCCCGGCGGCATGGGCTGCCACCGCGGCCTCGGCAGCGACGACCCCGCTGAAGTGCAGGAACACCTCGGAAAAGGCGCCGAACACCTGATGGATCGGGTGGACGGCACCGAAGAGCAACGCGCCGCAGTTCAGGCCATGACCGCCCGCTACGCCCCAGAGCTGGCCGAGCTGCACGGCGAAAAAGCCGCCCTGGCCGAGCGTACCCGGAACGTCCTGGGTGCAGAGACGGTAGACCGCAGTGCCCTGGAAGAGATCCGCAAGGAAGCCCTGGAACATATCAGCGATGCCTCGGCGCTGGCCGTCGACGCCACGGTGGAGCTGAGCGGTATCCTGACCCTGGAGCAGCGCCAGGAGCTGCTGCAGAGCTGGGACCACCTTCGGAAGTAGCGGGATAGGAGCTCTGCCATGAACCGCCTCCTCTTGATCGACGACGACCAGCGCCTGGGCCGCATGCTGGTGAGCTATCTGGAGGGGGCGGGATTTGTAGTGGAGCATACAATCGATGGAAAGAGCGGCTTGGAGGCTGCACGCCGCAGCCCGCCAGCCGCAATCCTTCTGGATCTGATGCTGCCCGACATCGACGGTCTGGAGCTGTGTCGGCGCCTCCGCAGCCAGAGCAACACGCCGATCCTGATGCTCACCGCACGCGGCGAGGAGACCGATCGCATCGTGGGGCTGGAGCTGGGTGCGGATGACTACCTTGCAAAGCCATTTTCTCCGCGCGAGCTTCTGGCGCGCATCCGTGCGGTCCTCAGGCGTAGCCAGCCGGCGGTGACGGGCCTTGAGATATTGCGCTTTGGACGTCTGGAGATCGATCGGGAGCGTCGTACCGCGCTCTTGGATGGTGCGACCTGTGACCTGACGGCCTACCAGTTCGATCTCCTGCGGGTCCTGGCGGAAAATGCGGGGCGGATCCTCAATCGGGAGCAGTTGATGGAGCGCACGCGCGGCGACGACGGGCAGGCTTTCGACCGCAGCATCGACGTGCACATCTCGCGGATTCGGGCCGTGATCGAGGAAGATCCAAAGGATCCCCGTCGCATCCTCACCGTTCGTGGGGCAGGCTACCTCTTCGCCAGCCGCCAGGATGCCGGATGATACGCCACCGTCTCTACCTCCAGATCTACGCCGGTTTTCTGGGTGTAGCGCTGCTCTGCGTGCTCTCCGCCGGCTTCACCGGCTGGATGATGCGACCGGAGGAGGGCTGGAAGCCGCCAGAGGGCTGGAAGCCACCCCCCGATTGGGAGGCCAGACATCGGCGCTTTCCCTGGATTCTGGGCGGACTTTTGGGTATCGCGGCCATCGGCAGCTATCCCGTGGCCCGGCGCATCACCCGGCGCATCGAGAGCCTGCGCCGGGGGGTAGAGGAGCTTGGCGCGGGAGATTTGAGCTCCCGCGTACCGGTCTGCGGGCGAGACGAGGTGGCGGAGCTGGCCCGGGCCTTCAACCGCTCAGCGGACCAGATCCAGGTACTGGTGCAAAGCCAGCGTCGAATGCTCGCTTCGGCCTCGCACGAGCTGCGCTCGCCCCTGGCGCGGGTGCGGGTGGCGCTGGAGCTGCTGCCCAGCCTTCCTCCCGCCGAGCAGGGCCCCCTGCTCCAGGAAGCCGCGCTGGACATCCAGGAGTTGGATAGCCTGATCGCCGATCTTTTGTTGGCCGGTCGGCTGGGTGCGCCGGAACCGCTCCAAGAACAAGCGGTGGAGCTGCTGGCACTGGCGGCGGAAGAGGCCGCCCGCACCCATGCCGATCTGATCGGGGTACCCACCGAAATCCAGGGAGATCCCAAACTTCTACGCCGCCTGATGCGAAATCTGCTGGAGAATGCGGCCCGCCACGGCGCCCCGCCGGTGGAGCTGCACATCGGCCCCGGCCCCCGGCTGGAGGTGCGCGACCGCGGTCCCGGCGTGCCCGATTCCGAGCGGGAGCGTATCTTTGAGGCCTTCTATCGACCTGCGGGCCACCGCGAGGGGGAGGGCGGCGTGGGCCTGGGCCTGGCGCTGGTGCGCCAGATCGCAGAGGCCCACGGCGGCGAGGTGCGCTGCCTGCCGCGGGAGGGAGGAGGCAGCGTGTTTCAGGTGATCTTGGCTTAGCTCCTACCGTATTGTGATACATGAAACACATGTATCACTGCTTGATACATGCGCTTCAGACTGGCTGCCCGGGTATCACCCTGCGGCGGCCGACCTTCAGCTCTGGCGGCGACGCCACAGCCCGAGGCCCAGCAATAGCGCTGCGATGTAGCCGCCGGAAACCCGATTTTCCTTGGAGACCGAGCAGCCCAGCGCTTCCGCCCCCGGCTCGTTGGGGCAGGTACCGGGGTTGGCCACCATGCCCTGCTCGCAGACGGGGAAGCGGTCCTCCATCTCCTCGTTGTACTGGATGAAGCGGATCTGATCGACACTTGCACTGCCAAAGCCGGTGTCCTGATCTTCCCCCGTGGCGCCGGTATAAAAAACCAGATCCTGATCCACCTTGGTGGGATCGTAGCGCAGGTGCAAGCGGGTGAGGTGGGAGTCCCAGATCGACCGGCTGTAGCCCAGATCCAGCGCGTCCTGGTCGCCCAGCTCGATGCCGGTGCAGGGGTCGCAGTGCATCGCGCCGATGCTGTACTCCCGGATCCAGGCGGGGCGGGTCTGTTTGGCCAGGGCTTCGTTCAGCTTCCGGTCGTAGTAGCCCGCCATGTCCTCGCCGCTATCGGGCAGGAACATGCACTCATCTTCTACGGTCACCTCCGGATAGTTGGAGATGCCGACCCCGCCCGCTTCCGGCGTGGTCAGGATGTACAGCAGCAGGTCCTGGGTGGCACTGCCGTTCAGCGTGCCCAGGCGGATAGGCAGGCCAAAGACCGGGGAGTCATAGGAGAATTGCAGCGGCGGGAGCCACTTCGCACCCACCTCTACCTGCTCCAGGTGTACCTTGGCGGCAAAGAAGTAGGAGCCCCCGTCGATGTAGTTCTGCAGCAGGGAGGCGGAGTTTTCGGAGACCGCGTAGCCGTTTCCGTTCAGCCAGTTCAACAGCCCGCCGGACTCCTCCGCCGACAGGATGACGATGTCGTAGGCACCGACCGTAAACTCGGCCTCCACCTGGACCCCGCCGCCGGTGTCATTCATGGCGCCGGCTTCCATCGCGTCCTGCATCGCGTATTCCTGGTAGCAGCCCATACTCCGCTGAGGATACTGCGTTTCCATAAAATCTTCGCATTTGTACGCCACTTCTCGCGGTGCGGAGAAGCCGTCCCAGCGGGCGATCACCTCGGGAGTCGAGGTCTTCACGTCCTCGGGCCCCAGCACCTCGGGCACGGGCACCAGCATCGCAAAATCGGTGCTGTCTCCCTCGAAATCGTTGAAGAGAGTCAGGGTGGTGCGGGTTCCCTCACGCGCAACCCCGATACGGCTGGCGTGGTTGGACAGCGAGGCATCGGCCCCGCCAACATAGGTACCGCAGAAGGCGTGGGCGAAGGAGAGAGTAAGCAGGAACATGGAAGCCTCCGGTCGCTTTCCAACTATGCAAGAACGATGCCAAGCAGAAAAATCATTGAACCAGGCCGATCCTCGATGTGTGACAACCGGGAATCACGACATTTCTGTCAGCCCCGCCGGTCCCGCATCAGCCCCTCTTGGGCCACACTGGCCACCAAGGTCCCCTCCTGGTTGTAGAAGCGCCCCAACACCAGGCCTCTTGCGCCGGATGCAGAGGGGCTCTCCATATCATAGAGCAGCCACTCATCCATCCGAAAAGGCCGATGGAACCACATCGCATGGTCCAGCGAGCTCACCTGCATTCCGGGCGTCAACCAGCTCACGCCGTGCGGCAGCATCGCCGTGACCAGGAAGTTGAAGTCCGACGCATAGGCCAGCAGGTAGCGGTGGACAGCAGGATCATCCGGCAATTTTTCCTTGGCGCGGTACCAAAGTTGCCGACGCGCCGGTCCGGCCACCGGGTTCAGCAGGTTCAGGTGCTGCACCGGGCGGATCTCGATGGGCCGGTCGGCAAGGGCCTTTTCCCGGAGTACCGACGGAATACGGTCGGCAAAGCGGTGTGCCAGCTCCAGCTCGGAGGGCAGCCCCTCGGGACCGGGCACCTCAGGCATCAGGTTCTGGTGCGAAAAACCAGCTTCTTCCACCTGAAAAGAGCAGGAGAGGGAGAAGATCGCATGCCCGCCCTGGATCGCCACCACCCGCCGGGTGGTGAAGCTATGGCCATCGCGAATGGGGTCCACCTCGTAGACCACCGGCCGGTGGGCGTCCCCCTGCCGCATAAAGTAGCCTTGGAGCGAGTGTACCTGCCTTCCTTCGGGAACGGTCTGCGCCGCAGCCGACAGGGCCTGACCCAGCACCTGCCCACCGAAAATGGCACCCCAGCCCAAATCCTGACTTTGTCCCCGGAAAAGATTCTGCTCGATGCGCTCCAAACGCAACAGATCCAACAGCTCAGCAAGAACGTCTCTCATCCTGTCTCCGCCCGCCTCTTTATCGCGAAAGGCAGCCCCCCGGAGGCCACCGGCGTAGCCCCCGCCTCAAAAGCGGTTAGTCCGGGGCGGCCATGAATTGCCGCCACCACCCCGCCTGCCCCGGCTGCCCGCTCCTCAACAACCCCTATGCGGAGCAGCTCCAGCGCAAGCAGCGTCGTATTGCTGATGCCTTCGCCCTCTTCCCGCACCTGGGCCTGAAGGCACCCGCCGTGCGTCCGGCCCGCTTCCAGGAAAGCTACCGTCATCGCCTGAAGTTGCCGGTGCACATCGGCAATCGGGGGGTGCAGATCGGCCTCTACGATCCGGCCAGCCACCGGGTGCTGGACACACCGGACTGCCCCGTCCTGGCGGCTCCTCTGCGTGACGCGCTGCAAGAGATCCACCGTTGGCTGGAGGGGAAAAAGGGCGTTCATGCTTTGGATCTGCGCCTGAGCGCTGCAACGGGTGAAATGCAAGGCGTGTTTGCCTGTATGGACGGCCGTTTTCCGGGGGGAGAGAAGGGGGCGGCCCAGTTGATGCGGGTGCTGCCCAAGCTGGTCTCCATCGCCGTCAGCCGGGCCGATCCGGAACGGCGGCGAGTCTTCGGCCAGGATCCCAAGATCCTGGCGGGGAAGGAATGGATCGGCGAGTCTGTGGGCGACACCCGCTATCGGCTGTTTCCTGGCGCCTTTTTTCAGGTCGACCCGCGCAACGCCATCCAGCTCCACGATTTGGTGCGGCGCGATGTTGGAAATGCCGGTCGTATCCTGGATCTCTACAGCGGCGTCGGTGCCTATGCGCGCATGTTGGCCGGGCCCGGAATCGAAGTGGTGGCGGTGGAGAGCCTGCCGGCCGCTGCCGAGGCCGCGCGGATGGGTGCGCCGGCGGGCGTAACCGTGGTAATGGCGGATGTAGACCGCTTTCAGCCGCGCGGCCGTTTTGATGCCGCCGTGCTCAACCCGGCGCGGGAGGGGGCAGACCCCGCCACCCTGGAGAAGCTGGCGAAGCTGGTGCCCCGGCTGGTCTACGTCTCCTGCGGGCCGGAAAGTCTGGCCCGAGACCTGGATCGTTTGGCCTGGCACGGGCTACGGGTGGACAGCATCGAGGCGGTGGATCTCTTTCCGCAGACCCCCGAGGTGGAAGTGGTGGTGCGGCTGGTGAAGGGAGAGCCGCTGCAGCACTGGGGCCATGTGCAGGGCGCCGGTGGGGTCGAGCCTTCGGGGGTGATCGGCCACGCCCAGCGCAGCCTGATCCTGGTGGTGGGCGATCCCGGTCCGGGAGGCAACTACAATACCGGGCGTTGGACGCGCAAAGATGTGCTCCTGGGCCACGGACTGGTGCAGGTGGAGGGGGACCTTCAGGCGGCCATTGCCGTGCTGCGCAGCCGCGGCCGCCTGCTGGCAGGGGTGGAGGAGCGCACGGCGCGCTTCTTCAAGGACAAGCTGGGCCTGGTGCGGCCCTTTGTGCATGTATTGGAGGGAGCGAACCGTCCCGGAAAGGCACCGCTGCACGGCGACCTGTGGCTGGTCCTGCGCAAGATGGGTATGGAAGAAGGACGGATTCGCAGCCTTTCAAGCTGACTTTTGTGATACGTCAATGAATGTATCAACCCCTGTGATACATGATTCTGATGTATCGATCCCCGGCCTCAGGGATGTATCACCACCGCGTTGATGGTTCCCCGCTCGCCGCGGACTTCCCAGCGTCCGGTGGCGGTTTTCACGATCATCTGGCTGCTGACCGCGCCATCCAGGTTCAGCGCGTACATCGCCTGTAGCTCGCGCAACAGGCGTGCAAAGCCTGCCAACGTCAACCCCTCGCCGGCGGTGCGGATGAGCTGATAGCCGGAAGTGGTGGCGACCAGGGAGCTATCGGCGGCGGCCACACTCAGGCACATTCCCTCCGCAGACAGGCTGAAGCCGGAGCGGCTGTCGCGGTGTGCATCGGCGCGGGTCTTGACCAGCACCTTGCCCTCGTCCACGAGGCGATCGATGGACTGGAGCGCCTCCTGCGCCCCCCCTCCGTAGCGGTCACGGTGCTGGATCTGGGCCGGGCCCGGCCCCCAGCTCAGCACACCCGAGCCCCCGTTGCGGGTGAGCGGGGCAAGCGTACGTCCGCCACTCACCACCAGCCCCATCGCCGCCTGATCGTAAAAGCCACCGTTGATCGCTGCCCAGCTTCCGCCGAGCGAAGACACCAGCACATCCAGCCGCACCACCGTGTCCGAGGGCAACACCTGCACGCGGCTCTTCACCGGCACACAGGCCAAAAACCAGCGCCCTCTCTCCCCTTCCTCCACCCAGGCTCCCTCCCACAAGCGCAGCGCCCCCTCCTCCCGCAAAAGCTGCCGCTCCCCCACCAACAACGGCGCCTCATAGGGCCCGATGGGCATGGGCGCGGAGGAACAGCCCCAAAGCCCAAGCGCCAAGAGCGGGAGCAGCCTCAAGGCGCCCCTGCCTGTGGCCGGCGAGGTCACCCGCCCCCCGAATCCACCCTCAACCATCCACCAGGCCCCACAGCGGCCCCGACGAAGAATCGCCGAAGTAGCCCATGTCCTGCCCCATCGCCCGGCCCACGCTCACCCACAGGTTTCCGTGGCGGTCCCCGCTGTACTGGAGGAGGCGACCGGTGCGGATGCGGCCCCCGCCGCCACCCGCCAACACAAAGGGCATGTTGTCATGGAGGTGGAGGTTCCCGTCGCAGACCTCGGTCACCAGCACCACGATGGAGTGGTCCAACATGGTCCCGTCGCCCTCGGGGCGGGCGGCGAGCTGATCCAGCAGGTAGGCATACTGCTGCACCCACCACTTACGCTGCGCCAGGAAGGCCGAGAACTCGCGGGAGCTGCGGTTGTGAGAGGCCCCGTAGTGGCTGGCCTGATGCGACCGCATGTCATAGTTGGGATCGTAGAAGTCGGTGCCCGCAAAGCGGGACATCAGCAGCTCGGAGGTGTGGCTGGCGCACTGAATGGTGCCCACCCGGGTGATGCCGCACTCCATCGCCAGGACCATCAGGTCAGTCTGGGCCCGGAGGATGGCAGGAAAGGTGCCCGCATCATAGAGGTTCCCATCGTTGATCGCCGAGGTATCGATGGCCGGTTCCCCGCAGGAGGCCGCCGTACCGCCGCCTCCTCCCCCCCCCAGCCGGTTCTCAAGCTCCTCCATCGAGCTGACGTGGTAGTCCAGCTTGTCCTTCTCCACGCCCCCCAGCTTGCTCCGAAGCTCCAGCAGATCCTCCTTCACTGCTCCGATCACCTTGGCCCGCCCCGAGGGCACCGCATCCCCCCCGCTGTCCAAAGAGCCGGGGTTGTAGCCACCAAAGATGTCTGCAAAGGCCTGCCGGGGATCGTCTTGGGGCGGAAGGGAGGATCCGGCCACCGGATAGGAGATGTGCTTGTCGCCCGATGCATTATTGTAGTTAGCTTGAACCCCTAACAGCAGATGCCGCCAGGGCGAAGACCAGCCCGCCGTACGCGCGAGGTACTGGTCGATGGACTCGTTGTTGCCATAGTCGGCCGCAGTCAGGAGCTTTTTCGCACCGCCGGGATGCGAGCCGGAGTCCGTGCCGCCCATGGACAGCCCGTTGAAAAACACACAGCGGTCTTTGTGGGAGGACAAGCCCTGCAGGGTTTCAGACAACTGAAAGTTGTACTCGGAACCGGTGCAGTGCCAAAGAGACGCCTCTCCATTTTGCGACGGCCCCACCACGCCGTCCGGAAAATAGAAGAAGATGACCCGCTCGGCCTGCCCATTCGCCGCCTGACCCCGCAGGGCCGAGAAGAGGGGGGCCCCCAAAGCCAAGCCACCCAGGCCCTTCAGCAGTCCGCGTCGCGATGTAGATAGAAATGGATGCGGCATGGTTACTCCCGAATCCGAAAGGCGTTGGAAGTAGGCACGCTCAGGAGCAGCGCGCGCATGTCCAGGTCGTTGTCCAGCAGCACCTGGCGCTGCGGATCAAAGGCGCAGAGTGGATCCTCCTCGGGATCCCAGCCCAAGGCGAAGCGCATCACCTGCACCGAGAAGCAGGCATTCACCCGTTCAGAAGCGCTTAAAAGCTCACCCAGCTCCGGCAGGCTCTGGTAGGGGTGGTCCATCCGGTTGCCCAGCTTCTCGATGTCGTTCATGTTCCCAACAGCGTCGATCGGAAAGCCGTTTTCTTCCTCACGCCAACGACCTACAGTATCCAGCCGCTCCATGCCAAAACCCACCTCGTCGATGTACTGGTGGCAGCCGGCACAGAATGGGTCCGCCGAATGTTGGGAAAAGCGCTCACGGGTGGTGGCGTTGGGGTCGACCGTCGGCACCGACGCGGCATTTGCGGGAGGGGTGCCCAGCGACTGGCACAACAGCGCCTCCCGAATAAAAAGGCCCCGGCGAATGGGCGAGGTTTGGTCGGAGTGGGCATAGGTGGCAGCCACCGCCCCCATCCCCAAGATCCCCGCACGCTCGGCATTGGCCACCACCCCATCGGAACCCGGACTCTCCAGGCCATACCAGGCCGCCAAGGTCGGATTTACGATGGTGTAGTCCGCCGTGTACAGCTCTGGCAGGCGACCGCTGCTGTCCAGGAGCACATGGGTGTAGAAGTCCCCCACCTCCGCCAGCATGGCCTCCCGGACATCATCAGGAAATTCTTCGGATTTCTGCGTGGTCCGTACCGCTTCCACCCCCAGCCACTGCTGCGCAAAGGTGGCCAAGGTGTCCCGCGCCCGCGGGTCGGCCAGCAGGCGCTCCGCCTGGCTCTGAATGCCTGCTTTGTCCTCCAACTCTCCCGCCGCGGCCGCCGCAAACAGCGCTGCGTCCGGCATCGTCCCCCAGTAGAAGTAGGACATGGCCGCGGCCTGCTCCCAGGCATCCAGGCGATAGCTGCCGTCGCCCTGGTCCACCCCGATCTCGGAGCGGTACACAAAATAGGGCGAAGAAAGTACGGCTTGGATGGCGAGCGAAAAGCCTTCACTACGGTCCGACTCGGCGCGCAGCAGGGACATAAGGCGCTGCACCTGGGCCTCGGTCAGCGGGCGTCGCCAGGCACGCGCGCCAAAATCGCGGAGAAAGGCCTCGGCACAGCTATCGTCGGCCGGGTTGCAGCCGCTGAGGCGCTCCAGCTCCAGCACGGCCAGGCCCGCCACCGCCTCGGCGGCATCAAGCTGGGCGTCGGCGAGGGTGGCACTGACCAATCCCGCAGCGGCGTTGTTGTCGAAAGCGTAGTGCTGCGGCCGACTTTCCACGGGAAAGGCTGCGGTAAGGTCCAGCGTGGCGATGTCGTCCAAGCCCGCGCCGTCGCAGGATAGCGTCAGGAGCGAATTGTAGCCCCCAAAGCCATCATCCGCCTGGTTGGGATTGGTGGGATCGGCGATCCAGGTGCTTTCGTCGATCACATATTTGTACTGAAAGCTGCCCTCACCAAGCTCCGCCTTCAACCACCAACGGTCGCCGGTGGCGTCATAGGCCATGGCCCAGCCTCCGGCAGCTACCGACCCGGGCCAGCCATTGAAGGAGCCCGCCACATGCACAGCGCCATAGCCCGCGTCCGCCAGCACAAAGGTGCCGGTACCGCAGGGGTCGGCGGTGCAGGTGCCGGCCGTGCAGGACTCCGTCTCCAGGTTGCATTCGATGTCTTCAGTGCAGCTTGCACCGGTACCAAGACCAAAAAGGTCACGCACCGTATGCTGGTACTCACGACGATTCAGCAGGCGGAGCTGGCGGGGTGCACGGGTCCCGGTGCTGTCACAGCTCCACAGCTCCTCCCCACCGATGCCAGTTCCAGGGCTTTCGTCCTTTGGAACCGAGGAGATTCCGCAGGCCGACAGCAATAGCAGCACCATCATCGCGACCTCCCCGAAAAGCGTGACTCTGTTCAGAGTCACTAGCCTGAGGATAGCCTCACGCGGGGGTCTTGGGAAGGGGGCCGAAGGGCGCAGAGGCCCAGAGCTGAAAAAAAGAAGACCCCCGTCAGCGGATGGCGGGGGAGGAGGATGCGTCACAAGAAATCTACGATTCGTTGCAGCGCCGCAATGATTTCAATCAACGCCTTAGGGGCGCAGGAGCTACTGCCCGCCCACCAGCGGCGCGGGAGCGCTGCCTTCACCGGTGGAGGCCATCACCGCACCACCCACCATCCACGCCAACGCGATCAGCAGGAATGCGTTGAGGAGAGAGGAGGTACCAACTTTTTCTTCGTGTTTTACAACCAGAGAGCGTGCCATTTTCTTTATCCCCGAGAGCACCGACGTCAGCAGGTGGAGCGCGGCAGGTTGCCGGTGTCTACACCAACCCTAAGCAAAAGTCGTGCCATAAGATCGGCCCACGCCCTCTCCGCCTCAGCGCCCGCCTCCACACCCCTGACAACTCGTTGACAATCCCACTTTCTTACCTTGCACGCGCCCCATAAGGCAAACGATGTTGCAGGCGCGTGACGGCCCGCCACCGGCCTGTCACGGCACAGCCATACTATCAGCATGGACTCCATCCGCGCGCGCATCCAGGTACTGCATCGCCAGTTGTGTGAGCTTCAGGATGCTCACCAGCTTGCCGAAATCCACATGGAGCTGGGGACAATGGCGGTGGCCGACGGGAAGTTTCCCCAGGCCAACCGGCACTTTCGGGAGGCACTGTGGTGGGACCCGAGCCTTGACCAGGCAAGAGTGGCACTCCACGCGCTGGGCGAGTGGGTGGACCAGAAGGCCAGCGACAGCCGGGGTGGAGGTGTGATCAAGTTTTTGTTAGGGCAACTTCGCCGCCCGGATCGCACTCAGCCCGCTTGATCAGCTTGGATGCCGCAAGCTGATGTAGAGCGCCCATCCCGTCGCCAGGATGCCCAGGAAGGCACAGGTGAATTGGGGGCCAAAAAAGAGGATGTCCGTCATTCAGGGGAGGGCCTCCACGACCTGAAGGCGGATGCGGCCCATCATACCCATCACCTCCACCTGCTTGTCCAGGTCGCCATTGACGATTTTCAAGTGGGTGGCGTCCGCGGGGAATTGGCCAAAGGTGGGGTCCACGGGCACCCAGCGGGGCGGTCCACCTTCGGGCTCTCCCAACCGCACCTCGGGCCAGGCATGATAGTAAAAAGCACGCCCCAAACGTTCACTATACACGAGACCCACCGCAATACGCGACGGGATTCCCGCAGCGCGGGCAAGGCTGACGTACAGGGCCGTGTGCTCGTTGCAGTCTCCTTCGCGGCTGCGCAACACGGTAAGACCATTGGGAATCCCAATCGTCGGCACCTTCTTGACATAGCTGAACACAAAGTCGTGGATGCGCCGCGCGGCGGTCAGCCGGTCAGGGGCATCGCCCACAATCTCCGCCGCTTTTGCGCGCATTTCCGGATCGGAGGAGGGAAGCGTAGGGGTGGGCTCCACCTCTCCCTGCCCCTGCACGGGCAGCGGCGCCAGCTCGGCCAGGAGCGGAATGGTCACGGTCAGTAGATCGCCATCTACAATTTGTAGACCCGGCTCCTGAACAAAGCGCGTGGCCTCCACGCCGCTCACCCGCAGCTGTAGCCGCCCCACCCCCCGTGGCTCCGGGCCCTCGAAGGGGACCGAGGCCAGCGCCACCATGTCCGGCGGGTCGGCGTCCGGTACGGCGAGGGCCTCCTCTCGGCTCATGGCCTGCGTGGACATGCCCAGGCTGGACTCCTCCCGCAGGGTATTTCCACGCTCATCCACCAATCGGCGGCTTTCAAAGCTACCTACTTTGGTCCGCAGCCACCAAGCCACATCGCCGTTCGGCAGCACCGCGGGCGCTTCCACCTGGATGCTCATGGGTGCGTTGCTCATGGTAGTAATATCGAAATAGGGAACACTCAGCTCCATTCCCGGCGCAAGTGTGCGCCCCCGCACTACGGTTCCCAGGGTGGAGTTCAGGATCGGGGCTTCCTGGATCGGGATGTCGATGTCCTTGACCGCACCGTCCTGCACCAGCTCCAGGTGCAAGGAGCGATCCCGCACCTCGCCGCGACCGGTAACTTTGAACGGTCCAGACACCACAAAATCAAAGCTCTGCAGGCGCCCTTGGGCATCCACCAACGCGGTGCCCGCACTGGCCCACTTCTGCACCATCCCCATGGCGTTGATCTTCAAAAAGCTCTGCTCCTGAAAGATCAGGCCATCTCCGGCGGGAATTTGCCGGGACATGGCATAGCCCACATGCTGCTTTTCGATGTAGATGCCCAGCCACTGCTCCTCGGAGCTCCCCGTAGCCAGCTTTGCGACATCGATGGTGGGCAGCGGCGAGCGTGTGTCCACCACCGACCAGATGGCGAGAGACACAAAGGCCACCAAAGAGGCCACTTCGAGAGCGACGAGCAGGCGCACACCGGCAAATAACACGGCAGCGCGGGCTGGCGCGCGCGGCGCCGGGCCGAATCAGCTACAATCCCCTTGCACAGGGAAGATGGATGTTGTGGATGTTGTGGGCCTGTACCAGCGGCACCGAGTCGACGCCGAGCAAGGAGAGTGAGCCGGTAGAGGACTCCGAGGTGGTGGTGATCGACGATTCGCAGGCGGAAAGCGAGGCCGAGGATAGTGAACCCGTCGTAGATACAGCGGCGGAGTACCAGGACTATCTGGCATTGTACGACACCGAGCAGTTGCATGAAGTGGTGATCGAACTCGACGATGTGGCCCTTGCCGCCCTGGCGGCCACGCCCTATGAGTACACGGAAGCTGCCGTCCTTCTGGACGGGGAGCGTTTCGAAAAAGTTGGCGTGCGCCTGCGCGGGAACGCGGACGAAAACAACCTGAACGCCGGTAAGCCCTCGTTCAAAATTCGCCTGAACGAATACCAGAGCGGTCAGAACGTTGGCGGCGTGACGCGATTGAGTTTGAACAACATGAACGACGATCGCTCGCAGGTTCGGGAAGTCCTGGGCTGGTGGATCTGGGCGCAAGCCGGGCTGCCCGCGCCGCGGGCCGCCTTCACCAAAGTGAGCTTCCTGGCCAACGGCGAGACGGTGGAGCTGGGCCTCTACGCCAACATCGAGACGCCGGATGGCAATTTCCTCGATCACCATATGGCCGATGCGACAGGTGATCTGTGGGAAGCCCAAGACTCTGCGGACTTCACCTCCTCCGGCGTCACACACTTTGAACTTGCAACGGGGGATGGAGATGTGAGCTCGCTCCAAGATACCTGGCAGGCGATCTGGGCGGGAGGAAGCGAATTCTATCCCACCGCGGATACCGTACTGCAGATGGACGAGTTCCTGGACTTTTGGAGCTGGAGCATCCTTGTAGGGCACTCCGGTGGGTACCCCTACGAGCGCAACGACTACTACCTCTACGCGGACCCCTCGGCTTCGGGGCGTATCTCCTTTGTCCCTTGGGACCTTGAAGGTGCCTGGGACACCGGCATGGACTGGGAGGCGCTGAGCGGGGTGGTCGGCTTGAAGTGCCACGTCGACCCGGCCTGTCTGGCCATGCTCACCGACCGGGTGGAGGACAGCCTGGCCACCTATGAGGCCATGAATATCGAGGAAAAAGCCAGCGATCTGTACCAACTCACCGATCTGGCGGTCGCCACCGATCCCCGGGTGAAGTACACCTACTCCGAAGTGGAAGCGGCCCGCACGTCGCTCGGCTACCGTCTTTCCGTGTGGCCGGCCCGAATCCGCCGCGAGGTCGGGCTGCGCTGAACCTTAGGAACCGGTATCGTCCTCGCTATCGCCACTCCCGTTGCCGTTGCCGTTGCCGTTCCCATTGCCGTTGCCGTTGCCGTTGCCGTTCCCGTTGCCGTTCCCATTGCTGCTTCCACTCTGGTCGGAACCTGAGTCGGGGTCGCCCTCCCCGCTGTCGTGGGTCTGGCGCTGGCCGGACTGGCTTACGAGCCCCGTATCGGCGGGGGCAATCGGCAGCACTGTAACATTCGATCGTGCACTTTGTCCGGTTTCTTCGGTTCGATCTTCACTGTCCACCGCGCCATTGCGGTTCAAATCTTGGTACAAGCGGCTCTGCGCCAGCGCGGCAACCAGCCGATCATAGTCCGCAGAGCCAGGTTGAACCGTCACATCCTGGTCATTCACCAACAACCCATCCACCCAGCCCGGGTAGCCCAGCTCCAGCACATAGGGCCCCTGCACCGGCATTTGCATAGGTACAACCAGCTCTGGCACCGAGAGGGCCATGTGAAGGCGGCTCTCTGGCCCCTGTGCCTCCCACCGAAGCGGCGCACTGAAGCTCACGCGGACGGTACACCAATCTCCCGCCGTGAGCGGAAGACTTCCAGCCACCAAGCTCACTTCCTTTCCAATGGGCTGTACCAGCACGGAGTCCTGCGTGCAGCTCGCCTGCTGCACCTGAGAGACCGTGGAGGAGCCGGAGGTGATGAGCACGTCCGTCCCTCCCGCAGTGGTGACGGACATTCCGGTGGGATTTCCAACCGCAGTGCCTTGAACCGGGCCGTTAAGGCAGGCGAGGAACATGAGGAGCATGGTCATCCTTCGGTGGCTTGAGAGAGCGGCAAGAGGTGAAGGTTAATCTGATAGACACGCTGTTTGGGGTCGGTGTTGCCATCGCAGAGGTCCAAAAGACGCTCTTGGAAGGCGTCCAGTTCCCGCTTCAGACGAGGAAGCAAGGACTCCGGCACCGCCACAGTGAGTGCGCAGTAGTGACGATCTTTCGGCGGCGCTTCCAGGGCGTCCTGTGCACGCTCTATCATACCGCGGTGATAGTTGTATGCCGCCAATGCGGCCACCTCATGCGGGGTGGCGATCGACGCATCTGAGGGGACCAATCGCTCCCCTTCGGGTTTCAACATACCAAGGGTAATCAGCAATTCTATCGCCTTTTTCGCCTGGGCCGGTCGGATGCGCGGGCGTAAGGTGGCGGCGATCCACTCCGGGTCCGCAACAAAACCTTGACACAGTGCCAGCTCCCGAACGGCCGGGTAGTACCAGGCGGAGAGGTACTCCACACTCTCGCCCTCCAGCCGTCGTGCCTCGCGGAAGCGCCGGGTGGCACGCACCTGCTCCCAGGCCCGGTTGCGCTCCTCCGGCGTTTCGGCTTGATCCAGGCTCACAAGCGTGGTAAAAAACTCAACCTCTTCCGACTTCAGCCCAAGTGCCTTTACAAAAGCCTCCAGGGTAATCGGCGTCAGGTTGCGCTTCCCTTCGATCACATGGAGCAACAGACTGGGCGACGCCTGACCGGCCTTCCGCGCGAAAGCCCGGTGGCTGAACAACGGGTTCGCCTCCTTCTTCTCCCGAAACCAGTCCGCAAGGAACTTGCGGTAGTCCAGGTAGCGATAGATTTCTGCACCGTCCATAGTATATGAGTACACTCCCCGCGGTCCGGCGTCCACAACTACATAGCGGCAACCATCAGATTTTCGCGCCAAGCAAGTTTCATGTGCGGCGTTCAAGCCGCAATGATGAGTACAGCGCCAAAATCTTACTGAACATCCCTACCCATGTACATCTGAATCGACTACCTTCCCAAGATGTGGTTTCTGCTATTGATGGGGGCCGGCCCTCCACCGCTATATACGGAAGGTGCAGCCCTGCTCCGGAGCGGAGATGTAGAAAAAGCGCGGGCCGTCTGGGATCGCGGCTGTGTGGCGTCAGAGGCGGAATCCTGTTCAGCCCTGGGAGATCTGGCCACACGGGATCCGCTCGCGGACCCGAGCTCGTGGTACGCGAAGGCCTGTAGTCTGGGAGAGGCGCGGGCTTGCGGCAACCTGGGTGTCCTGGCCGTGAAGGTGGGCGCCTGGGCGGAGGCGGAGCGCCGCTTCCGACAGGGCTGCGACCTGGGAAGTGGCCGTGCCTGCGAGATGTTGGGGAACCTTTTTCAGGAGGGTCGGCTGGGCAGCGCTGACCCGGTGCGGGCGGAGTCACTGTACCGAAAGAGCTGTGAACTCGGTTTTGGTCCAGGCTGTTTTGCCGCCGGCGTATTGAGCGAAAAGAGCAATCCCGGCGATAGCCTGCCGTTGTACACCACCGGCTGTACCCTGGGTGATCCTCCCAGCTGCGGGCTGGCGGGTGGGATGCGGGGAATGCCCGCCGGCCGTGCTGAGCTGGAGCAGGGCTGCACCGCCCGTGATGGCTGGTCTTGCTTTCAGCTTGCGCAGGCTCTGGACCGGGGCTGGGAGGGCCAGCCACCGGACCTCAAGGCTGCGGCGGCCGGCTGGCAGGGTGCCTGCGACCAGCGGATGTGGGCAGCCTGTAATGTGCTGGGAAGCTACTATGAAGAGGGAAAAGGGCTTTCCAAGGATGTTGCGCTGGCCACAGCCCTGTACCAGCGCAGTTGTGATGCCAATGATGCCGTGGGCTGTGTGTACCTGGGGGCGGTGCTGGCGGAGCGCACACCCGAAACGGCCTATTCGGCCTTCGTGAAGGCCTGTGGTCTGGCCGAGCCGAGCGGATGCTACAACCAGGCGGTATTTTTGTTGGCCGGTACCGGAACAGAGAAAAACGAGGCAAATGCGGCGAGCCTTCTGCAGAGCACCTGTAGCCAGGGCAACGGCGAAGCCTGCGAGGCGCTCTCCCAGCTCTATACCGGGGGTATCGGCGTCAAGAGAAATAAAAAACAGGCGGCCATCCTGCATTCCGAAGCCTGTAGTCTGGGCTACAGACCTGCCTGTGACTGATGCTGCGCCCCACCTCCAATCCCCCCAATCGTTTTGATGCACGATCGTTGGAGTGGTTTGAACCTCCCGACCCGGCGCGGCTGCAGATTTTTGAAGACGACAGCAAGCAGATCCTGGCCCACAACGAGAGTCCTGATCTCTGGCACCGCTGGAGCCTGAACCCCTACCGTGGCTGCATGCACGCCTGTGCCTACTGCTATGCACGGCCCACCCACGAGTACCTGGGCTGGGGGGCAGGCACCGATCATGATACGAAGATCCTGGTGAAGTCTCGCGCGCCCCTGCTTTTGGAACGCGCCTTTGACGCGCCCTCCTGGAAAGGCGAAACGGTGCTGTTTTCGGGGAATACCGACTGCTATCAGCCCGTGGAGTACCGCTACGGCCTGACCCGTGCCTGCCTGGAAGTCTGCCTTGAGTACAAAAATCCAGTCGCCATAATCACAAAATCAGCACTGATCGAGCGCGACGTGGACGTCCTCGCCGAGCTTGCACGGCACAGCCGCTTGCGGGTGATCTTCTCCATCCCCTTCCTGGATCCTGAGCTCGCCCGTGCGATCGAGCCTGGCACCCCCTCTCCCGCCCGGCGGCTTCGGGCCATGGCCACCCTCCACGCCGCCGGGGTGCCCGTGGCCGTGAACATCGCGCCGATGATCCCCGGTCTGAACGACCGGGAGATCCCCGCGATCCTGAGAGCCTGCCGGGAGGCCGGTGCGGACCACGCCCTGATGATGTTGCTGCGCCTGCCCGGAGCCGTGGAGAACATCTTCACCGAGCGCCTGAAGGAGGCCCTTCCCACCCGTGCGGCGGGCGTGCTGGCCCGCCTGAACCGGGCCCGACCGGGTGGCGTTCAGGAAAATCGGCCGGGAATCCGCTTTCAAGGCCATGGCGAGGAGTGGGAGAGCACCCGCCGCCTCTTCCATCTCTGGGAACGTAAGCTGGGCTACAAAACCGTAGAACGCTTGGAAGAAGCCAGTCCTTTTCACCGTCCCGTCAAGGTGGGCGGGCAGCTCGGGCTCTTCGGCTGAGCGGCCTGCTCGCCTCAACCGGCGTCGCGGAAAAGCTCCACCACCTGCTCGAATATCCAGGGGTTTGCGGCAAGGATCTCGGGTGCGTCGGGCGTCCACGGCCCGCCATCCAACCGGCCGACCCTCCCCCCTGCTTCGCGCACCAACAGCGCGCCCGCCGCGGTGTCCCAGGGGTGCAGGCCAAACTCCCAGAAGAAGTCAGCCTGGCCCTCGGAGAGGGTGGCCAGATCCATGGCCGCGGAGCCGGAGCGCCGCATCCCCTGGGTGTCGCGGAGCACCCGTTCCACATAGTTCAGGTAGAAGGCCAGAGCCTCACGCTTCTTGTAAGGAAACCCGGTGACACCCAGGCTATCCGCCAGCAGCCGCGTCTCCGACACCCGGAGCGTCTGACCCTCGACCGTCGCTCCCCCGCCGGCATGGCCGAGGAAGAGGCGCCTCCGTACCGGGTCGCAGATCGCACCGATCAGCGGCTCGTCCCCATCCACCAGCCCGATGCTGACACAATAGAATGGGTAGCCATGTACAAAATTTGTGGTACCATCCAGGGGGTCCACGACCCAGCGAAGTCCGTCGGCGAGGCCACCGCCCTCCTCTCCCTGTACGGGAATGCCACTGGGCGCCAGATCGGCGCGAATCCGGGCTTCGGAGGCCAGATCGATCTCGGTGACCAGATCGATGCGGCCCTTGTGCTGCACCCGAACCGGGCGCTGCTGGAGCAGCTCGGCCGCGTGCCGGGCAGCGGCGCCGGCCATCGTGGCCAACGCGGAGAGTTCACGGTTCATGCGGTTTTCCTAAGCAGCCGGAGTGTCCAGAAGGAGCGTGACCGGACCGTCGTTGACCAGATCCACCTGCATGTCCGCCCCAAAGCGACCGCGCTCGGCCCCCAACATCGTACACAACTGCTCGTACAAGGGCTCTGCAAGCTCCGGGCGTGCGGCGCCGATAAAGCTGGGGCGCCTCCCTTTGCTCGCATCTCCATAGAGCGTAAACTGGGATACCACCAGAATCCCACCGCGCACATCCCGAACGGAAAGGTTCATCTTCCCTTCCGCGTCAGCAAAGATACGCAGATTCTCAAGCTTATCCGCCATCCATTTAAGTTGGGCAGGGCCATCTGTCGGCGCCACGCCCAGGAGTACCAGCAGGCCCTGGCCAATAGCTCCAGTGCACTCCCCCGCCACCCGCACCTCCGCCCGGGCCACCCGCTGCACCACGGCGCGCATCAGTAGCCCGTACAGGTCAGGTTGCCGTCGGCTTCCGTACAGGTGACCGATGCGGTTTTTCCTACGGGAAAAGCCGCCATTGCATTACCAACCTTGACACGACAAGAGGTACGCAATTCGAAGGTGATGGTCGTGGCTCCCACAAATTCGGCCTGCTGCCCATCGCCGCACATCACCTTGGCCTTGTTCTGCGAGCTGAAGCGGACCTGGAAGGGGCCGCCGCTGGGGGCCGGAGCGGGCGCAGGGGCCGCCTTTGGAGCAGGCGCCGGCGCC
>JBEIQS010000341.1:0-4637 GCA_040376425.1 Alphaproteobacteria bacterium
GATTCCGTACCATCGTCCAGCCATCTCCGTGCCAGGGAGCAGCCAGAGGAGCCGCTCGGATGACCTGGATCGTGGACCTGCTCATCTTTCACATGAGCTGGCCCAATATTGGCCCAAATCATGAACGTAATTTTACAATGCATCCGTATGAACAGGTGCTACCTTTGGCGGAACGGACGGACCAGCCACGTCGGACTCCATCCGCAACAGGGGGAAGCACATGTCTCGAAGGGAAGAAATCGCCGCGTTGGCAGCACACCTGGAGGAGATTCTCGAAGCGGTCCAACAATTCGGACCGATTGACAGTTCCTCCCAGAGGAAACGTGCGCAAAAATTGATAGAACACGCCGAATTCATAAATTTACAATATCAGCTCCTCTTGGCAGCAGAGGAAGCGGATGCTGAAGAGAGAGAACGCATTGCCGAGGAAGAAAGGCGCGAAGCCAAGCGCCAACAGGCAGTCAAAGCCGAACGTGCTGCGGCAGCCCGACGGGCCGAACAGGAGCAGATCGCCGCCGAAAATCGCCTCGCTGCAGAGCGTAGAGCCCGGAGGTTGGAGGAAGAGGCCGCTTCAAAACGGGAGGCACAACGCGCAGAACAGGAACGACTCGAAAAACGTCTGGCCGACGAGCAGGCCGCCCGGCAACGAGCCGAAGCCGCTGCTGTCGCCAAACGAGCCGCCGAGCTCGAAAGCCTGCGTCGGAAAAAAGAGGCAGAAAAAGAAGCGGAACGCCAGCGCCTGCGCGATCAGGAAGAAGCAGATCGACAGCGGCGGATCGCCGCACGGGAGGCCGAGCGCCACCGTATCAGAATGGCCAGACAGGAGGAGCGGGAGGCGGAAAAAATGGCCGCCGCCGCGCAACGGGCTGAAGCCATGCGCGAAAAAGCCAGATTAGAACGCGAGGTGGCAGAAATTGCCCAGCGACGTCAGGAACTGGAGCGGGAAAAGGCACGCCTCGCCGAAGAAGAAGCCCGCCTGCGTGAGGCTCGCATTCCCGAGACCGCTTCTCCCATGCCCAAAGCTCCCCCCGCCGAAATCCCTCCAGAACCCGACGACACCAGCCCCTATCCCACCACCGGCCCCGCCCTGCTACGCTGGCGGCGGCAGCAGAATTTCACGGAGAGCCAGGCTGCCAGCTACCTGGGGGTCAGCCGGGCCAGCATCTACCAGAACGAACGCCGTCCGGACTCCCTCGGTGACAAAATCCTGGAGGCGTTCCGCACCAGACAGGCAGGGGCCGCCACAGACCAGCCTCCGGAACCGGCCGAAGGCCCCCCCTTTCAGATCCTCTTGGGCGCCTCCGAAGCCTCTCCCCAGTACGGCATTCTTGGGGAAACCAACGGCAAAACGGTCGCCATCGACCTCAACCAACCGCATGTGATCAGCCTTTTTGGCGTCCAGGGCGGCGGGAAAAGCTACACCCTGGGCAGCCTGGTCGAGCTGGCCACCCTCCCCCTCTCCCAGCTCAACCGCCTGCCCCAGCCCTACGCCACGGTGATTTTTCACTACAGCGCCAGCATGGACTACGCCCCGGAATTCACAAGTATGGCGCATGAGAATACCGAGGAAGATCAGCTGAAGATTTTGAAGGAACGCTACGGCGCCGAGCCCAAAGCCCTCGCCGATATCGTGATGCTGGTCCCGGCCGACAAGCTGGAGGAGCGGCGTTTGGAGTATCCCAACATCCAGGTGAAGCCACTGAAGTTTTCCTCCTCAGAACTTCAGATCAACCACTGGCGCTTTCTGATGGGCACGGTGGGGAACAACGCCCTCTATGTACAGCAGATCGGCAGGCTTCTTAAACAGCTCCGAAACGAGCTGAGCCTCGACAAACTGCGCAGCGCTCTCCAGAGTACACCCCTCTCCGACCCAGTTCGCGACATGGCCCGCCAGCGCCTGGAACTGGCCGCCGACTTCATTGCGGATGGAGAGGATCTGGGCTCCCTGCTCCGCCCCGGAAGGCTTCTAATCGTGGATCTCCGAGACGAATTCATCGAAAAGGACCAGGCGATGGGTCTGTTTCTGGTGATGCTCCAGCTCTTCGGAGACCAGAGTTTTCAAGGGCGACCCCTCCAAAAACTGGTGGTTCTGGACGAGGCCCACAAGTACATCAAAAACCCCGATCTGGTGACCGGCCTGATCGAGCTGGTACGCGAGATGCGCCACAAGGAGCTGAGCTTGCTGGTGGCCAGCCAGGATCCGCCCTCGGTTCCGCAGGCGCTGATCGAGCTCTCCACCGAGATCCTCCTGCACCGCTTCAACTCTCCCTCCTGGCTCCGGCATATTCAAAAGGCCAATGCCGCCCTGGCCGGCCTGACCCCGGAGCAGCTGGCCCAGCTCTCCACCGGCGAAGCCTGGGTCTGGTCCGGAAAATCCACGGATCCAGCCTTTTCGAAGGGCGCCCAGAAGGTGCTTTGTAGGCCCCGGGCGAGCCGGCATGGCGGAGCCACCCGCACCGCTGTCCGCTGAGCCGGAGTCCTGGCGCAGCTAGCGACGGTGCTAGCTGCGCTAGTCCGGAATGCCAGTGGGGTGCCAGTGCAATGCCACTGGCAGTCGTTGCAGCTCGCTCCCCCCTCCGACCTGCAAAAGTTGTCTACCTATGGCACCGTGATAGACAACTTTAGCATGATCACACCACGCAGCCCCCTCCAACATGCCGCCCGAGAGGATCACCTGATCCGGGCTGCCGATTTGGAGCTTCCTCCCTACACCCTGGTCCACGCAGAAAAGGCCGGACTTTTGGAGCGTGTCTGCCCCGGGGTCTACCTGGGCTCAAAAATCCCCCGGCACCCGCTGGCCGAAGTGGCCGGGTGGACGTTGCGCCAGCCGGCGGCAGTGGGTGGCCTGCTCACGGCCGCCGTCTACCACCACCTGACCGACGCTTTTGAAGGTAGAACCTGGCTATTTGTTCCGATTGGTGCATCCCCTCCCCGGAGCCGGATGGCGACCCTTCGGGTGATCCAGACCGCCCCGGCCTGGGTGGATCCCACCTGCGATGCCGAGAACGGGATCCAGCACCTTCAGGTGCATGGGGTGGAGGTGCGCATCACCGGCCCGGATCGGACAGTCCTCGACCTGTGGCGCTTTCCAAAGCATATTCCTGAAGAATATGCACTTGATGCACTCCGACGACGCTGCCGTGCTCCGGACTTCCACACGCCCACCTTTGCCCGCCTCGCGCAGCGTCTGGGGATCTGGCGGCGGATTCAGCCGGTATTGCAGGGGATGATGGGATGAAAAAGAATACGACGGGGCTCCAAAAATCTATCGTCCAGCGGGTGGCAAACCAGGCGCAACAGCGGCACCTGAGCCGAGGAGATGCCCTGGTGGCCTATGCCATCGACCGGCTACTCTACCGTCTCGGCCGCTCCGCGCAGGCCCGCGAGTTTTTTCTGAAGGGAGGCGTGCTGGTTGCCAACCTGGTCTCCCTCCCCCACCGCTTCACCCGGGACATCGACCTGCTGCGCCGCCACGGCCCGCCAGATCCCGAAGACATCCGCCGTCGCTTCCAGGAGGTTCTCTCCATGAGGGTCGAGGACGGCGTCCACTTTGACCCGGCCGGGCTGCGTGTGGTCCAGGCCTCCCGCGAGCTGGATGGCTATGACGGGGTTCGTGTCACCCTGCGAGCCCGAATCGGGAGTACCGATGTGGATATTCCGGTGGATATCGGCTTCGGCGATGCGCTGGTTCCACCCGCCGAGCGGCTGGCCCTGGTGACCTTTTTGGAGGGCGATCCGGCCGCTGAAGTCTACGCCTACGAGGCCGGCCCGGTGCTGGCCGAAAAGATCGAGACACTTTTGTCGAAATTTCCACTGGTGGAGCACCGTTTGAAGGATCTGCTGGATGTGGTGATCCTGGCACGGCAGCAGGGTTTTGAGGGACCGGCGCTGGTTGCTTCGCTCCGAGCCACCTTCGAGCGGCGGCAGACCCCTCCGGAGCTGCGGATCCTGGACGAGATGTACACCGAGTTCACTTCTCGGCGCTGGGTCACCCGCTGGGCGGTCATGCGGCGGGAGAAGGCGGTCTCGATTCCGGTGGAGTTGCCGGAGGCCCTTGCCACCTTCGACAGCTTCGTACGTCCCCTCCTCCATGCCCTTGCCGGTGAGCCGCCACCCCAGAGCTGGCTTCCGGGAGGTCCTTGGAGCTGAGGATGTGGTGGTTGCCGCCCGTCTGAAGGAGGGGTCCAGGTAGACAGACGGGTGGACAGCCTCCGTCTACGGACTCGTCTACGCATCGTTCAGACGGTCTGCGCAGACGGTCTACATTCGAGAAACTATCTTTATAGAAGGATCGGACCACCCGTCCGCGTAGATCCTTCACGTACACGAAGACATCCGTGGCGCACCCCGCAGCAAGCTGGGCGTTCCCTGCTGCATCCACCGGCCCAGAATCCTACCCCCTGGCCCAAATGACTAGAAAACCGGTGGACCCTGGCTGTTCAGAACATCGCGTAGAGAACGAGGCTCCCTGAGTGATAAGCAGCGTTGCCCAACGGAATCCACCCTACGGTAGATTTTTGCCCCCTCCTTTTTCCCGATCAGCTCTCTCTGATCCGCCCGCCCGCGCCCGATTCGACCCTGGCCCAACTGACTAGAAAACCGGTGGACCCTGGCGATAGGGGGGCCTGCGACCCTCC
>JBEIQS010000313.1:0-5258 GCA_040376425.1 Alphaproteobacteria bacterium
AGTCGGCGAAGTCGCTCGTCCATAAACGGGCTCATGGCTTCGTAGCGGGTACGGATCTGGTCAAGAGGAGTCATGCTTCAAGATAGCACACTTGACACGTCAATGGTCAAATTGGATAACTAATTTTCGGGAAGGCCCTTACAATGCGCTCTCTCATCTCCTTCCTCATTCTCTCTGGTTGTGCTGTTGAAACTGACTCTACCCCCATGCCCGAAATGGAAATGGACGCTTCCGCAAAGGCATGTATCAATCCCCAAGTCTACTTCCGCGACATGGACCGGGACGGTGTGGGCAACCACAAGGTGGGTCGGCTCTCCTGTGTGCCTATCGCCGGCTACAGTATCCGGCTCGGCGACTGTGCGGACCAGGATCCCACCCGCTTCCCCGGCGCTGTCGAAATCTGCGACGGTGTGGATCAGGACTGCGATCGCCGGGTGGATGAAGACGCCATCGACGCCGCCACCTGGTACGCAGATAGCGACGGGGACGGCTACGGCGATGTCAGCGCGCCTACCACCGCTTGCGACGCTCCGGAAGGGACGGTCGCGGACGCCACCGACTGCGCGGACAGCAATGCCATGGTGAGCCCCGGCTCGCCTGAGTTCTGCGATCGGCTGGACAATAACTGCAACGGCGCCTTGGACGAAGATCCGGTGGACGCCAGCAACTGGTACAAGGACCAGGATGGTGACGGCTATGGACTCTCCGGGCTGGCCTTCCGCGGCTGTGTGGCCCCCAATGGCTTCGCGACGAAGGATGGGGACTGTAACGATACCAACGTCGATACACACCCGATGGCCGACGAGCTGTGTGACCGCGCAGACAACAACTGCAACGGGGAGCTGGATGAGGGCGTGGTGGACGGTATCACCTGGTACCCGGACATCGACGGGGATGGGGCGGGCGATGCCAACGCCGCGAAGCACAGCTGTGAGGCTCCCCCGGACAGCACCTTTGAAGGGACGGACTGCGACGATCAGAACGCGCTGATCTACCCGGAGATGGTGGAGCTGTGTGACCAGGTGGACAACAACTGCAACGGAACGGTGGACGAGGCTGCGGTGGACGCCCTGCCGATCTACGTGGATGCGGACGAGGACGGCTTCGGGGATGCCCTGGGTGTCGCGTATAGCTGCTCCATCGATACGGGCTACGTGGCAAACGCCTTTGACTGTAACGATGAAGATCCTTCGGTGCCGCTGTATGTGGACAGTGCCGGCCAGGATGGCGCTGCGGGGACTCTGGACGATCCGATGGCCCGTATCCAGGACGCCGTTGACCAGCAGGCGGCCTGCATCCTGGTGGGATCCGGTAGCTTCTACGAGGATCTCTACCTGGAAAGCTACAACGGATCCATCATGAGTTCCTTGGGTTCTTCCACCACAGTTCTGCAGGGGAGTGGGTCGGGCCCGGTGGTGCGGGTATTGGACAGCCAGGTGGAGCTGGACGGCTTCACCATCCAGGGGGGTGGCCCGGAAGACTGGACCTTTGTGGTGGGCCAGGGTGGCTGTCTGGCCATGCAGGAGGGTCTGGGTGGAGGTATTCACTCTGAACGCAGCAGCCTGGACCTGGCAGATCTGGTGATCCGCGAGAACGATGTGCGGACGGGCTCCGCGGGGGACCCCAACTGTAGCGAGGAGTCGATCTCCAGCGGTGGTGGGCTCTACGCCCTGGACTCCCAGCTCCAGGTGACCATGGTGCTGTTTCAGGACAACCGTGCCGAGCAGGTGGCCAGCCTGGACCTGATCAACACCGACGTGGAGGGTAGCCGCCTGGGGATCCTGGGCACCGGAGGCAACGTGTACGGCGAGGTGGATGTGGCTCTGAGTGGAGGTACCTTCAACCTGAGCAACTTCCTGGCGCTGGGCACTGCGCAGACGGCAATGACTGCCGACGCCGAGCTGAGCCTGAGCCAGGTGACCGTGGGCGGCTACGCGGTGGGTCTCCACACCGAGCAGCCCGCCACCCTGAGCGAAGCCATCCTGGTCTCCAACGGCACCGCTCTGAGTGGAGCCTGGGCTATCTCCTACTCGGACCTCTACAACAACGAGGAGAGTGGTCTTCAGGATGCGATGGTCGGGCCGGGCATGTTGTCTTCGGACCCCCGCCTGGTGCAGTGGACCCCGGATCGCGACAGCTCCAACGACAACTTCTCCCTGGCCTTTGGCTCTCCGGCCATGGACGCCGGCCGCCCCGGAGTCTTCGATGTGGACGGCAGCCCCGCGGATCTGGGCGCCCTGGGTGGACCTCAGGGCTGGTGAGCCCCCAGCAGACCTGAGTACCCGAGCACCGACGAGCAATCGTCGGTGCTTTCTTTTTTTGGGCGTAGTTCCTGATTTTTGTGAAAAAAGTACCCGGTTGGTACAGCCCTCCCCGGCAGTTGGTACAGCCCCCCGACCGTTGGTACGGCCCCCCCGACCGTTGGTACAGGATCTGGTAGGCCGAAACAAAAGCACCACATCGGGGTCCGATGTGGTGCTTTATAAGGTGAAAGCTATGCTTTCGTGATACATCGGAAAATGTATCACGACTCCGTAGCAGGCAGGCAGCGGGTGCGCAACCAGGTGCGCTGGCGCGCATCAAAGGCAGCCACCTCCAGTTTGGCGAAACGAAGCCCCACCCGCCAGCCGTCGATCCCGTTGAAGGTACTGGGACGGCTGTGGACCACCTCCCCCTTCAGGGGAAAGCTCTCGATGCGCTTACGGACGCCATCCGGCTTTTCAATCTGCATCAACAGCTCCACCTGGCTGCCCGGGAGCAGCTCGCGGTTCACCCACAAGCCGGCCCCCCCGCGGGACAGATCCAGGAGCATGGCCCCCTCGATACGACGCAGACCACGCCCCTCGACCACGCCGCAGCGGCCGAGGCGGTCCTCCAGCGGCAGCCGGTAGTGTGCCCGCTTATCCAGTTCCTTCAGCGCTCGGGAGGCGCAGAAGCTGACCAGAATCTGGCCTTCTTCGCGGGGTTCCCAGCTCAGCACCCAGCCATCAATCAGGTAGTGTCCACCGGCGCCATAGATCTCCATGGTGCCGACGGTCCAGGGGGCCACCTGCTCCTCACTTTTCAGCAGAAACTGAAGCCGGCCGGCATTTCCGCGCAGCTCCACCTGCTGGGTGGTTTTGCATGGCCCCAGATCCAGCAGTACCCGACAGGAGCCGTTGATCCGGCTCAGATCGCCGATGCCTTCGGCCTCGCGCAGCCAGGCCGGTGCCAGCAGCTCAGCCCGAAGGGCCGCCGCGGTGCCGGGCACATCCTCCACCCAGAAGGTGGCCCACTTTTCTCCATCGTCGGACAGGAGGAGGTGGTCCTCCGCCTCCCGAACATAGATGCGGATGCCACGTGGTGCCAGGAGCCGTGCAGGCGCGTGGCGGGGAGAGAAGAAGAGACCCCGAGGCCCAAGGTTCAAGCTCCCACATTGCAAGCCCGCTCCCAGGCGGCACACCGCGGGCCAGAAGCCCGGACTGGGAGCAGCCTGCACAAGCCAGCGTTGCCGGAGCGGCGGCACCAGGGCCTCCGCCTCTTCCAGCCGGAAGTGGTAGTTGCGACCGGAGATCTGAAGGTGAAGTTCACCCGGGGTTGCCCGGAGCTGCTCCAAAGAGATGAAGTCCTCCCACACGGTGGAGAGGGCCCCGAAAAGCGGGCTCTCGGCAGCAGCAAAGCCAAAACCATGGCGACCGATGCCCAGAAGGCCGGTCAGCTCTCCATAGAGGTTCTCCCGCCTGGCAGGCAATATAATGGGTTCGACCTCGCCCTGGGAGCAGTCCCGCAGCACCTGGATCGCCAGCCATGTCTGGTAGCCCCCGGGGCCCCGGAGGGTGAGGGGGAAGTCTGCGTGGACCAGCACCCGGCGGCCCTGGTGGCTACGTTCCAGACCACGCACCGCACCCAGCGGCAGCTCCAGCGGGAGCACGCCCATCAGGCGCGCGCCCAGCCCCGGCGTAAAAGAAAGTGTACCGGTATCAGCAATTTTCAGCGAGCCGTGTACAGTCAGGATGTTGCTCAGCTCCATCTCGGCGGACAGCTCCAGGAGCGGCGGGCCTTCTTCGCCCGCCTGTGCTCGTTGTACCATGTGGACCTCCGCTCAGGGGTGGTGCAAGACCTGTGCCAACCGGTCTGTACCAGGATGAAACAGGCCCGTACCAATGGATCAGCTACGGCGCCCGGCTTCCAGCTGTGCCGCCACGGCGGCGGCTCTCCCCAGGTCAGGCGCCGGGAACTCCACCACCTGCTGCACCCAGCCGCTCTTGACTGCGGCAGCATAGTCCACCCGCAGCCGGGGTGGCTGGTCCAGCGCCGAAGCGGTGGTCAGACGCAGGCCCGGCCCCTGCCAGCGACGCACATGCCCACCAAGAATCGCCAGATCCGGCCCTATCCACAGGGTATAGCTGCCTTCTCCGGTAGGGGGGCGCCCGCTCATCACCTGGCGCACAAGCCAGGCCACGGTCGCCCCCAACAGCAGGGAACCGCCCAGAATCGCCCCCCCGACCTCCGGTTTGTGCTCGTCAATCCAGAAGATCAGCGCGAGCACCGTCCCGGCCAGCACCAGCATGGCCCCCACCGTCAGCCCCGCGAGGCCCAGCTTCTGCCGCAGATCCTCCCACCAGCGTTGGTAGTCATCCGCAGAAAGGACCCAGCAATCGATAACATTCCCCTGGCGAAAAGCCTCCAGCTCTCCCTCCAGACTCTGCGCCGTAAACCAGAGCGCCAGCCAGAAGATCAGACAGAGTGTCCCGCCCACTGCCCCGATCAGGATGCTGGCAAAGATAGGAAGCAGCTTCAAAAAACCACCTCCGAATGCCAGGATCATACAGAGCCCAAAGCCGGCTCCCCAGCGGCGGGCACTGCGGAAGTAAGGATTCTCAAGCTCCGGATTCATCCCTGGCGACGCCGGAGCAGAATTCCCAGCAGACCCAGCCAGGGTGCCGGACCGCCCCCGTGCTGGCAGCTGCCCGGCTGCTCCCCCGGTATTTTTTTGATCTCTACCGGTACGGGAGCATAGGAAAAAACCGCCTCCTCCGTCCACTCTCCCGGCCCCCAAGCGTCATAGGCACGCAGGCGCCAGTGTACCTCGGCGCCCAGCGGGATGCCCGCGGTACCCAGATCATAGCTGGTGACATTACCGGTTTGTACCAGCACTTCCTCAATGCGGATCATCGAACGGTGGTACGCCCGCGAGGCGAATGCAGCCAAGGAAGGGAGAACCGGATCCGTCACGGTAGTACAACGTTTTGGCTCGGATATCCGACTGAATCTCCACT
>JBEIQS010000121.1:0-18120 GCA_040376425.1 Alphaproteobacteria bacterium
GGAGGTCGCGGCGACATTCACCGAGTACCAGCCCAGCAGCGTGCCCAGTGCCAGGCGCACCGCCTGATTGCCCGTTCGGCCTACACGCACCTGGATCGCGTTGGCGCTGGCACCACCGCTGAAGGTGCGGCTGGCGGGATCCCAGCTTCCCTCGTTCATGCCCAGCAAGAGCGCCTTGTCTCCTGCCAGGGTATTGGCGGCCACCACTTCTTCCGCGGCCTGGCGGGCCAGGATCATGTCGTGGCTGTCCTTCAGCTCTGCGATGGCGGCGTGGGATGCGGCGTCCGCGATGTCCTGCGCTTCGGTCTGCGCCAGACGTATCATGGAAACGTCGATGGCCAATGCGCCGAAACCAAAGAGGACCCCCAAAAGAAGGACCATCAGAACTGTGTAGTTACCTCTCCGGTGGGCTTTCCGGGCGAAGCGGTAGGACATGAGGGACTCCGGTGGGAACCAACTGGACATGCTCTAACATGATCGCCGAAGAAAAGTTCTTACGGTGTCCATACGAGAGACGGCACATGGGCCCCGTTATTCAAGTGAAAGCCGCACCGTCTTACCGGAGACTGCCTCCAGCTCAGCGGAGCCGTCGCCCCGATTCAATTGGTAGTGCCCCGCCGGCAGGTATAGCTCGGAGGCCGACGAGGAGTAGGTAGTGGAGGGCCAGAGCCACTGGCTTGGACCTTGATCTGGTTGTACCTGGGTTCCGATGCCTTCCGTGCGCCCCGCTTCGACCAGGACGGTACAGGCGGGCGCCACGTTGGTGCGGTTGTACCACACATCAAAAAAGAGGATGCCCGCCATCGCCAGATCCGGGCGTCCATCGCGATCAAAATCTCCCACGGCTACGGCGCGGGAATTGCCGCCCTCGGGAGGAGCCACATCTTCCCACCCCTCAGATGTGCGGCGGAGGATACGATCCTGTTCACTTTCCACCGGGTCGGCGCCCCATATCAGGTTGCCGGCCGTTGCCACCGCCTCGGGGTTCCCGTCCAGGTCCAGATCCACCCAGGCGACTCCCCAGGTGGGGGCCAGGCCGGCGGAGGGGTTCAGCCCCACGGCCTGGGTGACCTCAAAAAAGAACCCGCTCCCGTCTCCCTGCCACAGGCGGAGGCTGTCGATGTCGGAAATCAGCAGGTCGGCGATGCCATCGGCATTTGGATCGCCGACCGCGACACCCATCGCCTGCATTTCCTGCTCGATCCCGGAGTTCTCGATCATCTCGAAGTGACCGCGCCCGTCATTCAGCAAGAGCCGGTTGATGCCTTGGTGATCATTGGCGATGATCAGATCTGGCGCGCCATCCCGATCCACATCGGCCAAGGCGATGTGGTGGGCATGGCTGCCCAGGACTTCTGCGGGCAGGTGCTCGGCAGTGACATCAATAAACTGTCCATCTTCTTGAAGAAAGAGTTGGTGACCGTCGCCAGTTCCAGTGCGGGGATCATCGTCCGAGTTGGAGGAGAAGCCGCCGATGACCAGATCCAGGTCCCCGTCGTTGTCCAGATCGCCGAACGCCGGCGTGCGCGACTCGCCGGTGCTGTTGGCAAGTTCTACCTCGTGGAAGTTTCCCTGGCCATCGTTGTGCAGGAGGAGGTCCGACTGGCCTCGCTGGCCGACCAACACCAGCTCAGGTGCGCCATCGCCGTTCAGATCCGCTGCGGCCACACCCACTCCTCCGGGCAGCACCGGTTCGGGGTCACCAAAAACGCCGCCACGGTTCCGGAAAATCAGGGAGTGCTCGTAGGGGACGCTGAGCACCAGATCCAGCCAACCGTCGGCATCCAGGTCCGCTGCAGCCAGTCCAGGGCCCCGATTCCATGGATAGGTGGCCCCGGTTTCACCCACCAGCTCCGGACCACGCAGGCTCAGCTCGCGCTTGAGCCGGATCTCTGAAGGTCCAGAATCCTGGTGGATCCCCGTGGGGGGGCGTGTACATGCCAGCAGCACCAACAACACGCAGATGTTGTAGCCGATCCCCACCCGGATTGCCGTATTTGGGGCCCATCGCCCTCAGCGTACCGCGAGGCTGAGCCAGGAGGGTTCGATCTCATAGCGGTAGCGCAGCACGCCATCGGGTGCTTCAACCTGGACTTGGGTACGCTGTTCATCGGCAAAGCCGTGGTAGTAGCCGACCGGCAGACCCGCGGCCTCCACCTTCAGACCACAGCCCATGGGGCGGCCTCCGCAGGAGAGCGTGGCGGTCAGGTCGGCACGGTGCAACACCAGGGTACGGGTGCCATCCGCGAAATGATCGCGTACCAGGTCGAGATCCAGGCTGCCCTGAAGGCGCTCCAGAGGCTCGGCCAGGGCCCGCAGCCCGGCGGAGCAGGGCGCCAGCGCGCAGAGCTCAAGCACCTCGCGGGCCTCCCCGGCCATCGACCAGAGCATACGCCGCGCAGTGGTCTCCGAGATCGGGCCGTTCAAGGCGCTGTTCAGGCTGCGGCAGGGGGAAGTGCCCGGGGGGATGGTGGGCTCCTCCGCGATGCAGGCCCCGGCGGCATTCCCCTCCAGATAGCGGCCGGGAAGGTAGAGTTCTTCGGGACTGCCGCCCTCCCAAACGATGCCACAGCTCTGGCCCTGGCTGGTCTGGAGACAGAGGAGGGGGGCGGCAGAGAGAAGGGAGATCAGCGCGAGCATGTGTACCTCTGCGGAGGTATATGCAAGAGGCGTGCCAGGTGATGCCAAGCCGAAAAAGGCCAGGGATGAGGTGAGGAGATGCCTGATCGTCTCCTCCTCTACCCCTCCCTCCCCTGCCTTCATCTACATCTTGTAGATCCGATCTACGAATCCCCGCGGCGCACGGCCGAAGCCGCCCCGTCCACCACCCGGGCGGGGCTCTCGGTGCCCTCCGGCCAACGTCGCAACAGGTCGTGGCTGGGGCCCACCAGGAAGGCGTCGTTGGGCACCACCGTGCCATAGCTGATGCGTACGCCGTTTCCGATTTTGGCCCGATGCCCGACGCAGCATCCCAAAAAGTACACGCCGCTATCCCGACGTTCGCCCTCCTGGTCCACGCGGATGGTCTTGCCGAAGGACAGGTCCAGTACGGTGGCACCCACGGCCAGAAAACTCTCGCGTCCAAACAGGCTCATTTGAAAACCGTCCCCGCGGCTGACAAATGCTTCTGGCATCAGTACGGAGAGGTTGATCATGGCGCCGTCGCCCACGCGAGCCTTGGGACCGATCACCGACAAAGAAGCATGTCCGTAGGCCTCTATTTTGGCCCCGGCCCCCACCACGCAGCCGCGGAGCACGGCGAAGGGGCCCACCTCTACGCCGTCGCCTAGCTCGGTGGCTTCGACGACGGCAGTGGGGTGGATGTTGCAGCCCTTGCCGATACGCGAAAGTCCACGCGCAAGGCCGGCAACGGAGAGTCCGTTGCTGTTCCACAGCACCTTGAGCACCTGCCAGAGCTTGCTCCAGATCGGGGCCTGTTCAAAGTCGAGGCGGTATTGTTCGCCCCGGCTGAGCATGGCCAGTAAATTGACCCGCAGCAAGTGGGTCCAATGCTCGATGGGGTGCACCATCGCCGCGCCGCTGCGCATTTTTCCCATCGAGGCGTGCGCAACGGCGGGATGCAGGTTCATTTCGTCGACGTCATGCAGGCCCAGATCGACAGGGAGATCAGGCCCTTCCAGGCTGGGGGCCGCACCTGCAGCGATCAGAGCGATGGGCGGGTGGGCGGCGTCGCGTTGCAGGGGTGCACAGAACTGCAGGTAGACGGCATCATTCAGGCACACCCGGCCGTATCCACCACCTTTGGGGAGCTTTTTCAGGAATGCGGCCGTAAACCAGCAGTCGTCTCGGTACAGCAGGTAGGGCTCCCCCCCGGGAGCCGAATCTGCGGGGTCAAAGCCTGCCTGGCGAAGGGCGGCGTCCTGTGCCTCTTTCAGGCTTCGATCCAGCACAAAAAAGGCCGGAGGCAGGTCTCCGAAGGGGGCGAGGGGCCGGTTGCTCTCTTGGCGGACCGCTTTCATCGCTGCAACGTAGCGGGTTCGCGGCGGACAGGGTACTTGCCTCCGATGGAGTCCCCAATTCGTATTCACCTTCCCGGCATGGATGCTTCCGCCTACGAACAGCTACTGGAGCGCACCGGTGCGCTCGTGTACGTGGTGGACCGTCGTGAACAGGTATTGACGATCAATCGGAATCTTCGCAGCCGTGCGGATCTGGATGCGACGACGATTGGCAATCTGCAGGGGATGATCAATGCCTTGTACCCGGACCCGGCTTTCCGCGACAACGTGATGTTGACGCACCAGCGGGTGATGGCGGGTGCGCCCAAGCGGGAAGTGGAGTGGGTGATGACCACCCGGCAGGGGGAGCAGCGCCAGGTGCGCTGGCAATTCCTGACGGTGGAGCAAGCCGACGATCGCTACCTGGTGGTGGTGGGCGAGGATGTGACCGACCGTCGGAAGCTGGAGCAGTGGGTTCGCCTGCAAAACACGCTTTTGGGCCGGGTTGCCGACGCGATCATCGTGGCCGATGTCCACGGGCGTGTGCTGCACTGGACCGGGGGAGGCGAAAAACTGTTGGGCTATGGCGCGCGCGCTGCAATGGAGCGCCCGCTGGCGAACATCATCATGGAGGACGGCGCTCGGGTGGTGCAGGAGTGGATGGAGGAGCTGCAGGAAAAAGGCGAGTCGGAGTGGGTGCGGGCGCTGCGTCGCGAGGCGGGAGACTCGATCGAGTGCCGCGTGCGTGGCTCCAAGGTGGTGAACGAGCGCGGACAGATTGTGGGTATCGCGTTGTTGGCGGCGCCTTTTTCGGCCCCAAAGGAGACGGTGGCCGTTCCGAGCGAAGATGTACGCCTGGAAAAAGTGGTGGGGCAGACCTCGCTGGTGGCGGTGGTCACCACCGACGCGGACGGGGTGGTGCGCACCTGGGGTCGTGGCGCCGAGCGACTGGGCGGGATTGCCGGAAGTCGCGCTGTTGGAAAGATGCTTTTCGACGACGTGATGAAGGCGGAGGGCTACTCCTGGGAGAGCCTGTCCAGCCGACTGGCCGGGCGCGGGCGCTTTCAGGCGCGGGTACAGGTGGAGCGTCCCAACGGCACGCGAATCTATGCGGAGTTGGATGCGCTGGCGATCAAGGACGGAGAGTCGATCCTGAGTGTGGTGTGCTTCTTCTCGGATCGCAGCGAGCTGCAGTCGCTCTCGGACGAGGCCTTGCACACCAAACGCCGGGCACTTGAGTCTGTATTCCTGGATGGGGTAATCCGTAAACTCCAGGATACCTGCACCTATTTTGATCCAGACCATCGCTTCGTTCTCGCACGTTTGGCGGATTTGCGTAGCCTTGCCAGGATTGTTCGGCAGGGGGCGCCAATCCGGGAGGTGGATCGCTTCGTCCGCAGCGCCAGGATCTTGGAGGTGGAGAAAGATCTGGAAGAAACGATGTATCAACTTGGGGAAGGGGTGCATCGCCTTCGTTCCCTGGTGGACGACATCGGACGATTTGAGGCGGGCGAGGTGGACCCGCCGGGTCCGGTCCGGGTGATCCGGGAGCTGGAGTCGGCCCGCGAGCTGGTCTGCCACGCCTTCGAGAACCAGGTGAGTGTGGAGGTTCCCCCCGAGGATCTGCCGCCTGCGCGCGCGTCGCGGGCACCCCTGATGCGCGGTCTCTGCCTGCTACTTTTGGCCTCCGCCGAGACCTGTGCGGGGCAGGAGGGGGCGCGGGTACAGGTCGAGGGACAGAGCGAAGGTGGCTGGATCCACCTGGACTTCCGCGACAACGGCCTGGGCTTTGGAGTGGATGTACAGTCGCGACTGGGGGATCTGGTCTATCTGGCGACTCAGCCGGGCTATGCGCCGCTTTTCCTGGGTATGGCGCGCGAGTCCATTCGGGCAGCCGGTGGTAGCCTGGAAGTGAACACGGCGGCGGGTTCCGGCACGCACCTGCGGGTGAGCTTCCCCGGTGCAGAGGCGGTTGCGCAGGTGCAACCTATGGAACTTTCGAACCGTCGCGGTGTGCCGCGCGGCAAGGTGCTGCTGGTCGAGGAGGATGACCTGCTTCGGCGGGCCCTGGAGCGGCACATTGGGGAGACCCACGAGGTGGTGTCCTTCTCCAACCTCACCGAGGCGATGAGCGGCTTTGGAGGCTGTGAAGCGGCGGTGGTGGCATTCCCGCGCCCCGATGGTATCGGGCTCCGCCTGCTGGGCAAGTTTGCGGAGGTTGCACCCCAGCTCTTCCATACCACCCTGGTGATGGTGTCGCCGGGGCTGAAGTTTGCGACGCGCGATAAGCTGCTTTCTCTGGGGGCGGTGGTGCTGTCGCGGCCAGTGGACCTGACGACGCTGCGCTCGCTGCTGTTGCGGATTCTGCCGGGGGATGCACCCATCGATGATGAGGTGATTCCGTTGGAGTGAGGGGGATGCCTGCCCCTTGGGTGGCCCGGATACAGTTCTTCCAGGCGACTTCTCAAAGTCTATACTGCGTGGTATATACTTTTCCAGAGGTGGCCTGTGGCGCACGCAAAATTGTTCCGGAATGGCCAGAGTCAGGCGGTGCGGCTGCCGAAAGAGTACGCTCTGCCTGGACGTGAGGTTTTTGTACGGCGGGTGGGCAATGCCGTGCTGTTGGTGCCGATAGCGGATCCGTGGACGGGGTTTGAGCAGGCCCTGAGCGGATTTTCTGCGGATTTTATGGAGGAGAGGGTGCAGCCGCCTCTGGAGCAGCGGGAGGCACTCTGATGTGGCTGCTGGACACAAACATCTGCATCTACCTGATCAAGCGTAAGCCGGAGGCCGTGCTACGGCGGCTGCGTGGGGTGGACATCGCGCAGGTGGCACTGTCCTCGATCACGGTGGCCGAGCTGCAATACGGAGTTGCCAAGAGCACGCATCCCGAGCAGAATATGTTGGCGTTGGCGGCATTTCTGGCGCCGCTGGAGGTCGAAGCCTTTGACGACGCGGCAGCGGCGGTCTACGGGCGGATCCGGGCTGATCTGGAGCGCCAGGGCACTCCGATCGGAAGTTTGGACCTGCTGATTGCGGCCCACGCTCTGGCACTGGGCCGGACCATCGTGACCAACAATACGCGGGAGTTCAGCCGTGTTATGGGGTTGAAGGTGGAGAATTGGGGGGAGGGGGGGTGATTTCGGGGAAAACATGCACCCGTTGGAGCGCGGTTTTACGCCTCCAAGGCGAGTACATAGCCTCGGGCGGCGTAGTCGAGGAGGGCCCGATCGCGGGTGATCAACACGGCGCTCCGACTTCGAATGGAAATACTTCCCCCGGCACTACGACGACGTCTCCCTCGCAGATGGCTGGAGTTTTACCAAGAAAGTCGAGCAGAAACCCGGTTTTGGCTTGCACTGCCCCAGAACAGGAGCATCGCTTCTCTTCTGGACCGCCATAATCCTTGACCAGGATTAAGTCGTTCCGATACCCGAGTGGTCTTTTCGTCTTCAGACCTACATCGCTGTAGGTGCCGTTTGGTCCGGAGAACAGCCATGCGGACGTACACTCGCGACGAGTCGCCTCGCCCCCAAAACGCCAAGAGGGCCAACCGCGCTGGTTGACCCTCTTGTTTGTTCAATGGCTCTGGTCAGACTTGAACTGACGACCCCCCGGGTATGAACCGAATGCTCTGACCAACTGAGCTACAGAGCCGTAGCGGGGCGGCTATTAACCGGTGGGCTGGGGATGTCAAGCCGGTCCTCCACTTCCACCTTTGCTCCTAGCATCCGCAAGGTTTGAGCGTGAATTTCCGCCAAGTCTCCGCTCACGGGAACCTCGCGCGCCTTTCCGTCGAGGATGTCATCGGTCAGGTGTTTTGCATCTGCAAGTTGTAGGCCCATGATCATCAGGTACTTGGTGTGGTGGACCTTCAGAATATTCGATTCTGCCCCCACGATACGAATGATCTTCATCTGACCTCCCGGTTGAAGATTAGCCGCCTTGGCAGCCGGGGGCCACTCCCAGCGGGTCCCGTTGCTGCGCCTGTGGTTCGTAGAGCGCCTTCGACGATCACCTGATCCACATCCAGGAGCAGCATCAAGGCCTGCACCGCTTTGCGCAGCGTCCTGATTCCCATAGAGTTTGCCCCTGCCCCATACAGATGGATGGCGACAAGTTCGAGTGTTCTCCCCTCCCACCGGACGTTGGTGGCAAATTCCACCTCCAGCTCGCCTGCGATGAGCCTCCCCAGAACCACATCCCGGTCGGCAAGGTCGATGACGACATCCACCTCTTTCATCCTTTTCCCCGCAACCTGAGCGCATTGCCCACCACCGTGACCGACGAAAGCGCCATCAGCGCGCCGGCAATGGCTGGTTGTAGCATCCCCAGCGCCGCCAGGGGCAGGGCCAGGCTGTTGTAGCCGAAGGCGGCTCCCAGGTTTTGCCGGACATTTTTCAGGGTTGCTCTTGCGATGTCAATGGCCTCCAGAAGCACCAGCGGATCACTCCGTTGAAGGGTGACGGCGGCGGCCTCCATCGCGGCGTCCGCACCGCTGCCCATGGCTACACCCACGGTGGCCGCCGCCAGCGCGGGGGCGTCGTTCACGCCATCCCCCACCATCAGCACCTTTCGACCTTCCGCCCGGAGCTGCTGGATTTTGGCAATTTTTCCGGCCGGATCCACGCCCCCAAAAACCTCGTCGATTCCCAGGCTTTGCCCAACCCTTTTCGCCTCTGCCTCCTGATCCCCCGACAGCAGCACCACCCGCAGGCCACGCTTCTTCAGGCCCTCCACCGTCGCCGCCGCATTCGGTCGCGCCGGATCGCTGACCCGCAAAAATCCCCGGCCGCCTCCCTCCACGTCCACTGCGATGGTGGTGCCCGTGCCGGGCGGGGGGACCAGGCCCAGCCAGGCCGGGCTGCCCACCCGCACCTTCCGGCCCTCTACCGTTCCCTCTGCACCCTTCCCCGGATAGGATTGCAGACCTTCCACATCAGGAAGATCCTCCGGCGCGGCCTGTACCACGGCACGCGCCAGCGGGTGGATCACCCGCCGCTCCACCGCTGCGGCAAGGCGCAGCAGCTCGGCCTCCTCCATCCCCTCCGCCTGCATGTGCTGCATCACAGGATGACCCACCGTAAGCGTACCGGTCTTGTCGAAGACCACGGTATCCACCTCGGCCAGTCCCTGCAGCGCCTCTCCAGACCGCAGCAGGATCCCCCGTTTTGCAGCATTCCCCAAGCCGAGCACCAGCGAGATCGGCGTCGCCAGTCCCAGCGCGCAGGGGCAGGCAACCACGAGGACGGCGAGCGCCGCCTGGATGCCCTGGCTCTGGTTGCCCACCGCCCACCATCCCACAAAGCTGAGCGCAGAGATCCCCAGGACCACCGGGACAAAAATGCCCGCGACCCGGTCCGCCAGCGACGCAATGGGCGGCCGCGTGGCCGAGGCCTTTTGTAGCAGCGCCACCATCCGCGCCAGCACCGCCTCCTCGCCCACCGCTGCCACCTCGATAGTCAGTAGTCCGCCTCCATTGAGCGTTCCTCCCACAATGGCCTGACCCGGCTCCACCAGCTCCGGGATGGGCTCCCCCGTCAACATCGACCGATCGACGGTACTTTTCCCCTCCTTCACCACCCCGTCCACCGGCACCCGCTCTCCGGGCAGCACCCGCACCCGATCCCCCTTTTTTAAGGTCGCCACTGCTACCGAGACCTCGCCCCCCTCGCTCAGCTTCAGGGCCACGGCCGGGGCCAGCTCCAGCAGGGCACGCATGGCCTTTCCGGTGTTTCTCCGGGCGGAAGCCTCCCATGCCTGCCCGGCCAACACCGCGCCGATGGTGACAGGAATCCCGTCCAGGTAGCTGTGCCCATGCGGGTCGTGAAGCAGCATCAGCACCGCATGCAAAAACGATGCCAAAGTGCCCGCAGCGATGAGGCTGTTCATGTCAAAGCTGCCTTCTTTCAGCCCTTTCCACGCGCCCCGATAAAAGTCAGCGCCGGAATAGACCATCACCACCGCGCAGGGCAGCAGCAGCAGTGCGTTGTACCGCCCCATCCAGGCGTGCGGGATCAGCCCGGGCACCATCATGGCCAGTGCGGGCACGGCGACCATTCCGGCAAAGGCTGCCTTCCGCCACTGTTTTTTCAGGCTCTTTTGGGCTTCCTCCTCTTCTCGCGCCTCCACCACCTCGCGCGGCAGTCGCGCGCCGTAGCCGGCCTTTTCCACCGCCGCAATCAGTGCTTCTTCCGGGGTTCCTTCGCAGTCCACCGTCGCCTGGCCGGTGGCAAAGTTGACCGAGGCCCCCGCCACCCCCGGCACCTTTTTGAGCACTTTTTCCACCCGGAGCACGCAGGCGGCGCAGTGCATTCCGTCGATACGCAGAGGAATCTGAGGCATTCGGGGAAGGTAAGCACCGTTTTTCGAGAGGCGAGCCGGGGTACTTCAGCCCAGAATCCGGCCCATCACATCCGAGCTGGCATAGCCTCCATAGCGCCAAACGTCGCAGCGCTTGTGCCCCTCCTTTACAAAGCCGAAGCGGCGGTACAGCCGCAGTGCCCGATCGTTGTCTGCATAGACCTCCAGGTCCATGCGCTGGTAGCCCTGCTTTTTGGCCTCTGACAGCACCGTCTCCAGCAGCGGACCGGCCAGCCCGCGGCCCTGGTAGGGGGCGTGGATGGACATGCCCAGGCCCGTCGCGTGGGCGGAGGGGGCCGCATAGGGGTGGAAGCCGGCGGTGCCCGCAACCTGTCCGTCCACCTCGGCCACGAACATGCAGCCGGAGGGTTTTTCCAGCCGTGGACGCCAGAAATCGGTTGTCACCGAGGGAAGCTGCAGCGTGCCCCAGGCCACCCGCTCGTCTGACATTCCCGCGGCGATCTGGGCTGCATCCGCAGGGGTCATCGGGCGGATATGGGGGATCAACCTGCTGCCTGCGGCAGGGAAGGGGGGTGGCGCTGTAGGGGGATTGGGCGCCCAGCGCGGCCGCGGCCGGGAGTAGATGGCGACGTCCCGCCGGGGCCCGTCGCGGTGACCGGGCTTCAAGGTCTCCTGAAGAAATCCCGCGCCATGCAGCAGTGGGACCAGGGGATCATCGGCATCCAGGCTACATTCCAGGCGTGCTACGCCCAACCAGCGGTCGGAAAAGGCGAGCAGGTGGTGCAGCAGCGGCGCGGCCGAGTCGGCCTCGGCGGCGCCCAAAAACAGCCAGGCGCAGTGCCGCGCGCGCGCCCGCATATTGCACTGGATCTCTCCAAAAGCAGAAAGTCTGCCCTCGGAAAAACTGCCGAAGCGATGAAAAATGTCTCCCGATGGCGCGGCCAGCCGGCTGCGCCACGCGCTCTCGTCCGGGGGGGCCGCCAGCCCCAAGGCGCGCCACACCGCAGGATCTTCGCCGAAGGACAGCAGCAGCGACAGGTCGGACGTGTCTACCGGACGAAGCAGGTCCATATCCAAATCCTCGGTGGGGACCTAACCCCGCCCTTCTCCATTGACGACGCTACCTTGACGGCCGCGCACATTGATCTACAATCGCGGCTTCTCTGGAGTCCATGTGCGTACCTCGGCAGCTTTGTTCTTCCTGGCTCTCTCCGGCTGTGCCGGCGGTGGCGAGCCCGCAGCCCCCGAAGCCAAGGAGATCGTGATCGGTCAGTATGGTTCTTTGACCGGGCCCGAGGCTACTTTCGGTATTTCTACCAAGAATGGTATCGAGCTGGCCACCGAAGAAGTGAACACCCGCGGCGGAATTGCCGGGATGAAGCTGCGCATGGTGGTCGAGGACGATCAGGGCAAGCCGGAAGAGACCGCCTCGGCAGTTTCCAAGATCCTCTCCCGCGATCGCCCCGTGGCGCTGTTGGGCGAGGTGGCGTCCACCCTCTCTCTGACGGCGGCGCCCCTGGCCCAAAATGCCAGCGTGCCCATGATCTCTCCCTCCTCCACCAACCCCAAGGTCACCGAGGTGGGGGACTACATCTTCCGGGTCTGCTTCATCGACCCTTTCCAGGGGACCGCGATTGCTAAATTTGCGTACAATAGCAAAAATGTTCGCAAAGTGGCCATCCTGAAGGATGTGAAGTCCGACTACTCTCAGGGGCTGGGTCAGTTTTTTGCTGAGACCTTCACCAAGCTGGGCGGAACCATCGTTGCCGAAGAGGCCTATGCCAAGGGCGACCTGGACTTCAAGGCACAGCTCACCAAGGTGATTGCGACCGGTCCCGAGGCTATCTTTATCCCCGGCTACTACACCGACGTGGGCCTGATCGCCAAGCAGGCGCGCCAGCTCAACTACACCGGCCTCCTGCTGGGGGGCGATGGCTGGGACTCGGTGGAGCTGGCGAAGGTGGGCGAGGACGCCATTGTGGGCGGCTTCTTCACCAACCACTACTCCACCGACGATCCCAACCCCACTGTGCAGGACTTCATCAAGCGCTATCAGGCGAAGTACGGGCAGAAGCCCGATGGTCTTGCAGCGCTGGGCTACGACGCGGCCAAGGTGCTCTACTCCGCCATTGAAGGCGTTGCTGCGGACCCGGCGATGGCTGCCGCGCTTGGGGATCGTTCGTCGACGCCTGCCACCGAGGCCAGCCGCAAGAAGGCCCGCGAGGCCATCCGCGACCGCCTGACCCACATTGCCGACTTCAACGGCGTGACCGGCAGCATCACGATTGATGCCAATCGCAATGCGCAGAAGCCTGCGGTGGTTGTGGAAGTGCTTCGCGATGCGGGCCAGTACCGCTTTGTGGAAGCGGTGTACCCGGACGGGATGACGGCGCCTACGGCCGCTCCCGCTGGGGGCACGGTGGAGGGCGGGGCCACCCCCGGCGCACCGGCTCCGGGCGGCGCGGGTGCTCCGGCCGGCGCTCCGCCTGCCGCGCCTGCACCGGCTGGGGCGCACTAGCTTGATAGTTTTTCTTCAGCAACTGATTAATGGGCTTTCGCTTGGCGCAATCTATGCGTTGATTGCGTTGGGCTATACCATGGTCTATGGTACGCTCCAGCTCATCAACTTTGCGCACGGCGAGGTGTACATGGTGGGGGCCTTCGTGGCTCTCTACCTGGCACGCTGGACCGGAGTAGTGGATAATCCCAGTATTCTCGGTGTGGCGCTTGTGTTGCTGGGCTCGATGGTCTTCTGCGCGGCGCTGGGCATGACCATCGAGCGTCTGGCCTATCGTCCGCTACGCAAGAGTACACGGCTGAATATTCTCATCACAGCGATTGGGGTTTCTCTGCTCTTGCAGAACCTCGGTCTGCTGCTGTTCGGACCCATCGACACCTTCCCGACCATCGTCCCCGAAACCCAGTGGGAGCCGCTGGCGGGCCTGGTGGTCCGCAGCAACGACCTGATCACGCTGGGGGTGACCCTGATATTGATGCTGGGGCTGCGCCACATTGTGGAGAAAACCCAGATGGGACGCGCCATGCGCGCGGTGTCGCACAGCCGCGATACGGCGGCGATGATGGGGATCCCGGTGGACCGGGTGATCTCCTTCACTTTTGCCTTGGGCTCGGTGCTGGCGGCGGCGGCGGCCTTTCTGGTGGCGATGGACAAACATGTCATCAAACCGGACATGGGGGCGATGGGCGGCCTTAAAGCCTTTGTGGCGGCAGTGTTGGGCGGCATCGGCTCGATCCCCGGCGCAGTGCTGGGCGGTTTTATGTTGGGAATCTCTGAGACGTTGGTAAGTGGCTATCTGGCGAGTACCTACCGGGATGCCATCGCCTTCGGCATCTTGATCGTCGTCTTGCTGGTGCGTCCGGCGGGCCTTCTGGGGCGCCACACGGTGGAGAAGGTCTGATGCCGCGCGCCACCCTTTTCGGCTATGCGGCTTTTGTGGCCGCTCTTGCGGTGGTCTGGGCTATCCAAATCTGGGCGGTGCCCTGGGTGGATATGTACCTGACGTCGGTGGTGGTGCGGGTGGGCATCAACATGCTGGCCGCCGTGGGGCTCTCGCTGGTTTTGGGGATCACCGGCCAATTTTCGTTGGGGCACGCCGGCTTCATGGCCATCGGTGCCTATACGGCGGGCTATCTGACCTTGCATGCGGGCCTTCCGCCGATGGCGGCCACCCTGGTGGGCGGCTTTGTGGCGGCCCTGGGGGGGCTTGCGGTGGGCCTGCCTTCGCTGCGCCTGTCCGGGGACTACCTCGCGGTGGTGACCCTGGGCTTCAACGGGATCATCATTGTTGTAATCCAGAATACAAAAGCCCTGGGCGCGGCCCTGGGGCTGACCGGGCTGCCGCAGGCGACCAACTTCGGCTGGACCTACACCTGGCTGCTGTTGGGGACGGTGTTCCTTCGGAATCTGGTGCGCTCGGCACACGGACGCACACTCATGGCGGTGCGGGACAACGAGATCGCGGTGCGCTCTCTGGGCATCGACACCACCCGCGCCAAGGTGACGGCCTTTGTGATCGGTGCCTTCTGGGCCGGGATCTCGGGGGGGCTGATCGCATTTCTGAACGCCTCGATCTCGCCGGGCCAGTTCGACTACAACCGCAGCATCGAGCTGGTGGCCATGGTGGTACTCGGGGGCACGGCCTCTCTGAGTGGGGCCCTGCTGGCGGCGGGGATCCTGACCGTTCTGCCCGAGCTGCTGCGGGTGCTTCCCGAACTGATGGCCTCGTTGCCGCTGCCGGAGAGCCTTTTGGCGGCCCTGGCAGAGTGGCTTCCGCTGGTGGCGCAGAACCGGATGGTTCTGTATTCCTTTGTGTTGATTGTCATGATGCTGATGCGCCCGCAGGGCCTGATGGGCAGCCGCGAGCTGATCGATCTGTTCTGGCGGCCCAAAAAAGTGGCCGGCGTCTGAGCGCGGCGCTTCGGTGGGGGGAGGTTAAGGAAGGTCCATGCGTCTTCTCCTTCTTCCGCTTCTGCTCTCGGGCTGTGCTGCTCATCGTATTCAGGCATTAGAAGCAGAAAATCTGGCATTACGCCAGGAATTGGAGCTGGCCAACAACCGGCTGGCCACCCTGTCGGCCACGGGCGGCGGGGCGGGCGGTGTGGTAGGTGGCCGTGTGGGTCCGCCCCCGATGCCGCCCGTGGACCCGGAGGAGGCCGCGAAGCAGGAGGTGGAGGCCATGCAGGCGCTGCTGGAGGCACGCACGCTGGACGACGCGGGGGAGGGGCTGGCCGCACGCGCGATCTATGCGCGGATTGTGGAGACCTGGCCCACGGGGCGCTCGGCGGCCGTGGCCCGTCGCCGCGTAGAGGAGCTGGTGATCCTCGGCCGGCCGGCCCCCGCACCGCAGGTGGCGCGCTGGCTGGAGGGTGAGGCGCCAGAGGTTTCCCACATGCAAATCCTGGTCTTCTGGGAGGTGTGGTGCCCGCACTGCGTGCGGGAGCTGCCCGAGCTCTCCGCCCGGGCTGAGGCCTTGAAGAGACAGGGAGTCACCGTGGTGGCCTACACCCGACTTAGCAAGACGTCAACGGTGGAACGGGTCCGCGAATTCTACCAGACCTACGATATTCGCTTCCCGACGGCTCTGGAGCAGGGAGAGGCGATGTCTACCGCCTATGCGGTGACGGGGATTCCGGCGGCCGCGGTGGTGAAAGAGGGGGTGATTGTGTGGCGTGGCCACCCGGCACGCCTGACCGACGAGCTGATCGCGAAGCTGCTCGGCGGCTAGGCTCTCCCTAGTCCTCCAACAGGGCCGGGCGTAGATCCTCTACGGCGGCGATTTCCGAGAGCATTCCCGTAAAATGCAGGATTTCCTGGCGTAGCTGTTCCAGCTCCTTCCGGAAGGTCCGGCACTGGGTGGGGTCTGCGAAGGCGTTGGCCAGATCCTGCCGGTGCCAGCGGGCGGTGAAGGGGCGGATCCGCTGGTTGAAGAACGGGATGGCCAGCTTGGCGAACTCGGTGCAGCCGGGATGGGCCTTCAGGGCGGCCCGCAGCAGCTCCCACAGCTTGAATAGGGAGGCCAGAGCGGCTTTTTCGTCGCCTTCTCCGTCCCGGAGGCGCTGCGTGGCGATACGGGTCACCAGCTCCACATAGAGGTCCCAGGCGGCGGCCCGGTCGGGATCCTGAGGGGCAAAGGTGGCCCCTCCGAAGGGTCCCGAGAGCTCCACCTCCTTCAATCCCCACTTTTCGAACAGATCGCGGATCTTCATCTCATCTTTCTATCCGAATCCGCCCCGACAGGTGGCCCCGGACCCCAGATCCGGCTAAACGCGGTGCCCGACGGAGGGCCGATGGCCAGGCTGCTGTTGGAAGATGGGACCCGCTTTGAAGGGGAGGGCTACGGCGCCCCCACCACCCGCGTGGGAGAGGTGGTGTTCAATACCTCCCTCACCGGCTACCAGGAGGTTCTGACCGACCCCTCCTATCACGAGCAGATCGTGGTGATGACGGCGGCGCATGTGGGCAACTACGGCGTGAACGAGGAGGATGCCGAGTCGGAGAAAATCTGGGCCGCAGGCTTTGTCTGCCGCAGCTTCTCCCGCATCGCCAGCAGCCACCTGGCGACTGGTACGCTGCAAGACTACCTGCACGCCTCCAAGATTCCGGGCATTCATGGCCTGGATACCCGCGCGCTGGTGCGACATATCCGCTCTCGCGGGGCGATGCGTGCGGTGATTTCCAACGAGGACCTCTCGGAGAACGAGCTTCGCGCCCGAGTCCTGGAGTGGCCCGGGATGGAGGGCCGCGCGCTGGCCGGGGAAGTGAGCTGTAAGGAACGCTACACTTTTGCCAAGGGCAACCGGGGCCGCATCCACGTGCTGGACGGCGGTGTCAAGCGCAACATCCTGCGGTTGGTGGCCCAGAGTGGCTGCCACGTCGAGGTTTTTCCCGCTGATACGCCCGCTGCCGAGTTTGGGGCCGGTTGCGACGCGGTGCTGCTGTCCAATGGGCCGGGCGATCCGGCCTCGCTGACCGGCATGATCCGCGAAGTACGCTCGCTCCTGGGCAAGGTACCGCTGCTGGGCGTTTGCCTGGGGCACCAGCTTCTGGGCCTGGCCCTGGGGGCGGACACCTTCAAGCTGCGCTTCGGTCATCGCGGCGGCAACCACCCGGTGCGGGACATCGAGACGGGGCGGGTGGAGATCACCAGCCAGAACCACGGCTTCTGTGTAGACCCCAAGGGGGTCGAGCGGGCCGGTGGGCGGGTGAGCCACGTGAACCTGAACGACGGCACGCTGGAGGGATTTGTTCACGACGATCTCCGCGTGATCTGCGTGCAGTTCCACCCGGAAGCCTCGCCCGGACCGCATGACTCCGCTCACCTTCTCCTGCAGCGCTACCTCCACTTTGCGGGATTGACCTGACATGCCCAAGCGCACCGATCTGAAGAGCATCCTGGTCATCGGCTCTGGCCCGATTGTTATCGGTCAGGCCTGTGAGTTTGACTACTCGGGTACCCAGGCCTGTAAAGCCCTGCGCAAGCTGGGCTATCGGGTGATCCTGATCAACTCCAACCCCGCGACCATCATGACCGATCCCGAGGTCGCGGATGCCACCTATATCGAGCCGCTGACCCTCGCTTTTGCCGAGCAGGTGGTGGCGCGGGAGCGTCCGGATGCCATCCTGCCCACGGTGGGCGGGCAGACCGGCCTGAACCTGGCCTTGGAGCTCTTTGATGCCGGGGTGCTGGAGCGCTACGGCGTGGAGCTGATCGGTGCCAAGCCCGAGGCGATCCGGGTGGCCGAAGATCGGGAGCTTTTTAAGGCGGCGATGGAAGAGATTGGCCTGCAATGTGCACAGGCCGAGGTGGCGCATACGGTTGCAGAGGCAGAGGCCATTGCCAAGCGGGTGGGCATCCCCACCGTGATCCGCCCCAGCTTCACGCTGGGGGGAGCCGGGGGCGGCATCGCCTACAATCTGGAGGAGCTGCGGGAGATCGTGGCCAACGGCCTGGATCTTTCCCCGGTCCGGCAGGTGCTGGTGGAAGAGAGTGTGGTGGGCTGGAAGGAGTTTGAGCTGGAGGTGATGCGCGATCTGGCGGATAATGTCATCATTATCTGTTCGATTGAAAATGTAGACCCGATGGGTGTACATACGGGGGACAGTATTACCGTGGCGCCGGCGATGACGCTGACCGATCGCGAGTACCAGAACCTTCGCGACATCAGCCTGAAGATCATCCGCCGGGTGGGTGTGGAAACGGGTGGATCGAACATCCAATTTGCGATCAACCCCCGCGACGGCGCCGTGCGCATCATCGAGATGAACCCGCGCGTCTCCCGTTCCTCGGCCCTGGCCAGCAAGGCCACCGGCTTTCCC
>JBEIQS010000328.1:0-4904 GCA_040376425.1 Alphaproteobacteria bacterium
GGGGCTGTGAAACGACGGAACCGCGGTGTGGGTGGTTTGGGTGTCGGGGTGGGTCGTTTCAGAGCCCCTCTCTGGACTCTCCCGTTCGGAAGGGGAAAAAGGCGAAAGGCGGAAAGGCGGGAAGGCGGAAAGGCGGAAGGGCGGGTCTGTATGCAGGTGGGGAAGGACGGTCGGTTTGTTAGAGGCCGGGGGGGCTTCGGGGTGGGGCGGTTTTCTGGAGGAGGAGGAGGTCGTCTTCAGTGAGCTGGAAGGCGCGGTTGACAAGGGTGCTCAAGGCTTTTTCGAGGAGCAGGAGCCGCTGGGTGCGCTGGAGCATGGGGAGTCGCTCGCCTTCGTGAACCTGACGCAGCTCCCGCAGCTCGCCGGGTTTGATGCTGCCTTTGGTCTTGGGGCGGCGCTTTTTGACTTCGTTGACAAAGGCGTCGGTGCTCAGCGCGGCAAAATCCTCCAGGGCCCGCCCCGGTGTATCGATGCCATGTTCATGTCGCAGCCACTCCAGGAGATCCCGACTGCTCTCCTGGTTTTTTGTGGTGATCTGAATGGCTTCTTCTACCTGCTCCTCGGCCTGTGTCTGTGTGCCGGGTGGGGCTTCGGGGATGGGGATGGTAACCATAAACTGCCCGAACATTCTCAAGGCTTCGTCTTTCCCATGCTGGGCGTTGCGCCATAGGAAAGACCACATCTGCGGCGAGTTCAGTACGGCAAGGAGCCATAGCTCGCCCGAATCGATAAAGTAAGTGGTGTTATTCAGAAACTGCCCCATTTTATCGATTGAGAATGATGTCATCCAGATGATATCTTGATATACAATCTTTGGCTTCAACAACTTCTGCCAATAATCCACACTATCCTGGATCTCAAACCACTGATAGCTCCCTGGCTTTCGGCCCGGCCAATCGTCCCCGGTGTAGGAGGCAGGCTTGGGCTCCAACTGTGTGCGAAAACGCTGAAGGTGGCGCTGGATCGCCGGGTAGCTCTCGACGTTCACCCCCCGTCGGGTGAAAATCATGTACTGATCACTGCGGTGGGCCACCCAACGATCCACGTCCCGTCCACGCAAGAAGGGGTAAATCAACTCTGCCGAACGTGCGTCTTCCCGCAGCAGCGCGCCACGGGTGGCCTCGTCAATGACAAAAGCCTAGTTACACCCCGTCTTAATCCCATACATCGGCTTCCCCGCCACCTCCCCCAGCGGTCGTCCGACGGCCCGCAGCTTGGCCATCAGCTCGCGCACGGCGGGGGGCTCCAGGCTCCAGGGGGCGGCGCCCAGCTCGGTCAGGGGAATGGGGAGGCGGCGCTCGATCACAAACTCCTCGACGCCACGATTTTTTGCCAGCTCCTCTCTTGGGAAAACGACGGCCTGAAAAGTCTCCATCGGGACCGCTTTTCGCTTCTGCATCACGATGATGCTGGGAAAGGCGTCGGCGTCCGGGAAGATGGGGGCGTGGCCAAAATCGATGAGCTGTTCGATCCGGGTCTCCGTCGCCAACAACTTTCGCAGCGGCTCGGCATAGCCTCCCTTCAGCCACTTGTTGGCAACAATAAATCCAAGGCGGCCGCCCGGCTTGAGCTGGGTGAGTCCGCGCTCAAAGAAATACACAAACAGGTCGGCCATCCCGTGAAAGCTCTTGTAGTGACTCCGCAGGTGATCCTTCAGCTTTGGCGCCAACCACTCCTGGCGTACATAGGGGGGATTGCCCACCACCACATCAAAACCCTGCGACCAGGCAGCGACAATCGCGCGCTCGGCAGCGCTCCTCGCGCCTCCGGGGTCGCTCACCCGCCGTCCCCGGCCCCAGTCAAAGGCGCGCTCGGCCACGGTGGGATCGGCGCAGATGCTGTCCCCACACACGATAGAAAGGTCCAGGGCGGTGAGCTTTTTCCCCGCCTCCGCCGTCTTCAGCCACAGGGACAGTCGGGTGATCTCCACCGACTCCGGGTTCAGGTCCACTCCGTACAGGTTGCCTTGGAGGATACTCCGGTTCAGGTCAAAAACGTCGCGTTGTCCCTCTCGTAGGGCCGCCAGTTCGTTGTTGGTGCGCTCATACTCCCGCGCCAGTGCATCGTAGGCCGCCACCAGGAAGGCGCCGGAGCCACAGGCGGGGTCCAGCACCCGGAGTTGGGCCAGCGTAGAACGATGCTGCAACCATACCTTTTCCCACGCAGCTTCCTGTTGTTTTTTCCCGCGCTGGGCGTCGGGCTGGTGCTGGGCGATGGCCGCGTCCAGACTCTGCCGGAAGGCGGCCCCCAGGGTCTGCTCCACAATGTAGCGGGTGACAAAGGCGGGCGTATAAAATACACCATGTTTGTCCCTTTTGGAGAGTCCCTCGCGGGTTAATCCGGCGGCCTGCGCCCGGAGATCCTCCAGGTCGGAGATGGACTGCTCAAAGATATGGCCCAAGACTTCTACAGAGACATCTTCGGCAAAATCATTTTTCTCGATGTCCCGCAGACGAGCCAAGATCCTGTCGCTCAGCTCCAGGGCATCCAGTTCGGCGTCCTCGGCAAAAAGCCCGCCGTTGTAGGCATGGACGTTCTTTCGAGATTCTCCCCGGTCGATCCAGGTGAACAGCCGCTTCAGGCGGCTCCAGAGACCGTCGGACCAGACATCATCTTTCAAGGCATCCGCGAGAATCCGGGGTGGGAGCATGCCCCGATCCTCCGCAAATGCAACAAAAAGTATACGGTCCAAAAGTTTTTGGGCGTGGCCCAACAACTCCAAGGGGGGCAGGTTGCTGTGGGTGCGGCGCAGCTCCTCAAAAAGATCCGCACGGATCGAGCGATAGTCCTTGTAGAGCTGCTCAGTGATCTCCACCTGGGTGCGCTCGCTGGCGGCCAGGAGCAGGTCCAGGGGGGCATCTTCGCCAGGGCGGGCCGGAAGCAGGCTCTCCGCACCCAGCAGAAACAGGAGCCGCTTGAACGAATCCAGCTCGACCATGTCCCGGAGACGAAAGACCTCGTACTCAGCCTGAGAGCGACTGCGATGATACAAACGCAGCTCGCGGTAGTTGGAAACCAGGATCCAACGGCAGCTATTGCTCTGCACCGCATAGTCCCAGGCCTACTGCACCGGCGTCTGGCTGCGCCCCTTGGTGGTATCGAGGTCCTGGCTGGCGCCCTTCAGCTCCAGCACTGCATGTATCACCGGAACTTTCCCCTCTTCAAACCAACCGATTCCGCCATCCGCCCGCTTGACCCCGCTGGCCGCGACGTTGCGCTCCGGACTGATCGTCCACTTGGTTCCATCCCCACCGAGGCGGGTTTTGTAGCCTAAAATACCTTCAAACAGCGTCTTGATGTAGTCGCCCTGAAGCTCCGTCTCCAGCGTGCGTACCAGCTCTCCCGACTGCTCCAGACGAAGGAGGGCATTCAGCTTCCGATGTCGTTCCGCCAAGTCAGCCGGCCAGAAATTTCCATCCATCGCCTTTTTGATGGTGCGTGGATGAAAGAGGAAGTGGTGATCCATGGCAGCTCCAGCGCGGCACATCTTACTGCAAAAGACACTCCCCCACAAGTGGCGACGCCTGCGAAGCTGGTAGCATGTCGTGATACTGCTCATAATACAAGCACTTTCGTGATACATCGCCAGATGTATCGCGACCCGAGTGATCAACGGGGCCGCCAGAGAGGGAGCATGTTAGGTGCTCTGGATGCCCCCTCCGATTCTGATCTCCACCTCTGACTTCCAGAAGATCCGCGAAGCGCAGGGCCTCTATGTGGACAAGAGTGACTTTATTGTGGAGGTGTTGCAGCGCCCGGCTGAGGCCCAGTTGTACCCCCGACCGCGCCGCTTCGGCAAGACCACCAGCATGTCGGCCTTGCGCTACTTTTTGGAAAAAGGCGAAGACCGGAGCGCGCTCTTTTCCGACCTGAAGGTGTGGCAGGATCCCAAGGCGCGGCAGCATTTTCAGAAGCACGCAGTGATCAACCTGTCCTTCAAGGATGTGAAGCCGCTCCGCTGGTCGGAGGCCCAGCGCCAGCTCGAAAACCTGGTTCGGCATGAGCTGCGGCGCCATATGGCTTGGCTGCGCGGCACGCCCGTTGCCGCCCACCTGCTGGTTCCGCTGGAGGTCATGGAGGTGGGGCCCTTCGACATGCACGTCCTCCTCCACCTCTGCGAGGCGCTACACGCCGCCACCGGCGAGCGGGCGGTGCTGCTGATAGACGAGTACGATGCGCCCCTGCTCCACGCCTGGACCTGCGGCTACTACGACGAAGTCGCCTCCTGGTTCCGCGCTTTTCTCACCGCAGGCCTCAAGGATAACCCGCACCTGTTCCGGGGGGTGCTCACCGGCATCCTCCGCGTGGCCAAAGAGTCCATGTTTTCGGGGCTCAACAATGTGAAAGTCTTCAGCCTGCTCGCCAAATCCGAGGAGCTCTTCGGCTTCACCGAAGCCGAGGTGGCTGCACTCTTGCCGATCTACGGGCGGCAGGCCGACGCGGACGAAATCCGCGCCTGGTACAACGGCTATCGCTTTGGCGACCGGACCGTCTATAACCCCTGGTCGGTCCTGAGTGCCCTGGACTCCCCGCTGGAGGAGATCGGCCCGCATTGGCTCAACACCTCGGACAACGCGATGGTGCGCGAGTTGCTGCTGAAAGGCTCGGATCTGGAGCCGGAGATCCAGAGCCTTTTGCAGGGCGGAAGTATCGAAAAGGTCATCGACGAGAATGTGGTGGTCCGCGACCTGCGCGGAGACAAGGTCTGGAGTTTTCTGCTCTTTTCCGGCTATCTTTCCGCCACCTCTGTTCGGCGCGAGGAGACCACCCTCTACGCCACGCTGACCATTCCCAACCGCGAGGTCGCCGGTCTCTGGCGGGGCACCTTTCGGGAGTGGCTGCTCTCGGCAGCGGGCGCGGTGGAGCCGCTTCATCGGGCGGTTCTGGCGGGAGACGCCGACAAA
>JBEIQS010000065.1:0-27336 GCA_040376425.1 Alphaproteobacteria bacterium
CCGAAGCGGTGGAAGTGGTGCAGCCCATCCCCACCACCGGCGGCACGGCTGCAGAGAGCCTGGAGGAGGCGGAGCGTCGTATCCCCTCCGTCCTTCGCCATCGCGACCGCGCCGTCACCGCCGAAGATCTGATTGAGCTTGCAGCCGCTACTCCTGGCGTCACCTTGGGGCGTATCGAGGTCCTGCCGGGCTTTAAACCCCAGCAGCGCCGCGAAGGTCTGCCCGGGGTGGTGTCGGTGATGGTGCTGCCCCAGGTGGGGGTGCCCGAGCCGCCCAATCCCCGCCCCGGTCGCCACACCATCGAAGCGGTCTATGATTGGCTTTCGCCGCGGATCACCTTGGGCACCGAGCTCTATGTGATTGGCTGCGAGTATGTGCCGCTGGCACTCTCGGTATCTGTCGAGCTGCGCCCCGGCTTTGACCGCGATCAAACCGTGGAAGCGGTGAAAAACGAGCTGCGCCGCTTCCTCTGGCCCCTGGTGGGCGGGGGCCCCTTCGAAACCATGGCGGGCTGGCCGCTGAAGCGTCCGGTGCGCGAGCGCGAGCTGGAAGTGGTGGTCTCCCGGGTTCCCGGTGTGGACGAAGTGCGCGGCCTGAAGGTCTTTGAGCAGATCCCGGGTGGTCGCTGGCGCAAAAAGGCGCCGGGAACCGATGGTACTGCCGAGGTCACGCTGAAGCAGTGGCAGCTTCCGGAGCTGCTGAAGGTGGTGGTGGTGACCGAGGGCGAGGCCCCCGAGAACCTGGAGAGCAGCGAAGGATCAGGGAACGAAGTCGCGATTCCCGTTGTCCCGGAGCTGTGCTGATATGGACGCGAACGGCACCCGCTTCTACCTGCTGACCGGGGACGCCCGCTGGGAGCGCCTTTTGGGCAGCCTGGAGCGCAGCGACAGCGCCTCCTCGGCGGGGACAGTTCCGGCCTTGCGCCTGCCTTCTCTGACGGACGCACCGGATCTGCATGAGGACGGCCCGCGCGCCCTGGCCCTGCGCGAAGCCTGCCCGGGCGCCATCGACCCCTACGGCGCAGAAGCATGGGTAGAAGGCAACGATCTGCTGGTGCAGCTCTCCTCCCTCTCCCAGCGCCAGCTCTACACGGCAGCCACCCCGCCCAGCTCGGTCTGCCTCTCCACCGATGGCCTGATCGCCATTGCCGTGGGTGGAAAGCTCCAGATCCGCGACAGCCGCAGCTTGGGAGATGCCCGAGAGGACTGGCAGGAGATCGACCCCACCAGACTCGGCATGCCCGCATTGGATGCCTGGCGTGTTTCTCCGGCTTCCTCCGGTGGATTTTGGGTGATGGACCGCGCCCACCGTCGCCTGTGGCACTTCGTCGGCAGCCTGCTGCGCAGCCGGCCCAAGGTCAGCCCCGCCCCCGGTGTCTTCAAACTTTCCCCGGAAGATCCCCAGACCTGGACCATTCGCCCCCTGCACAGCGCCGAGGCCACCGAAGAGTGGCTGGGACTCGCTGCGGGCCCTTCCGGTCGGGTGGCCCTGCTCCTGCGCCGCCCCGGCGAAGATGTGCGCCTGCGATTGCTGGATGCCGAAGGCGCAACCACCTCCGAACAGGCGGTCAAAAACGTCCGACATCCCTACGCCTTGGGCTGGGCCGACACCGAGCGGGTGGCCCTGCTCTGCACACACGACGACGACACCGAGCTGCTGGTCTACCAGCCGACCGGAAGCGGTACCCTGCTGCCCGTGGGCGAAAAATACCCCCGCCGCCAACACAGTGGGGGCCCCTTCGTCGTCAGTCCTGATGGTTTGGCCCGCTACCCCACCCCCAATGGTCCGGCCGACCTGATTCCGCTGTCCCTGCCCCATCGCCCCACCTTTGCCCTGGCTTCTGGCCCACCGGTGGACAGCGGTGCGGCCGACACCTGCTGGCACCGCCTCTTTGTGGAGGCGGCGGTACCGGAAGGCTGCGGTCTGCGCTTCTGGCTGGCGACGTCGCCCGACGGGATTGCCCCCCACGACGCCGATCTCTGGCAGCCACACCACCTGGGTGAGCTGTCGCCCACCCGGATCATCGGCCAGGGCAACGGCAGCCGCAGCCGCTTCCAGGCACCCCTGGCCAACGCCCCCCTCAAGCCGGGCAGCGTCAAGGTGACCTGGACCAGCGGCGGCAACCCGCAGAGCCAGGTGGCCGACCTCAACCGCCACTTCACCGGCGACGGCGCCGCTGAAAACAGTACGATAGACTACAATCTGGGCGCCTTGCAGGTCGATTTGAGTGGCGCCCCACCCGACGATGGCACAGCGGTAGAGGTGGACTACCAGTCCGACAACTCCCGCGAAGCCCGTCTGGTCTGGCACCTGGAAGCCTCGGAAGTCCCCGGCGACGACGGACGCCTGTTGCGTCGGATTCCCCATCGCTCCGGCCTCTTCTCCACCCTCATCCAGCGCCGGGGGCGTCGCAGCGCGCGTCTGTACGGGCGCTTCCTGCACATCCGCGTGGAGCTGCACGGAAACGGCCGTTTCTCCCCTGAATTGCTCGCCCTGCGCGCCTGGGGCAGCCGCTTCTCCTACGTCCGCGAGTACCTGCCCGAACTGTACCACGAGCACCCCGCCCTGGACGGCGCCGAGGATGCCGGTCGCCCCACCGGTGCCGACTTCCTGGAGCGCTTCGTCAGCCTCTTCGAGGGCTTTTTGACGCCCCTGGAGGACAAAGTCGCCGACGCCTGGATCTACACCTCGCCGCAGGCGGCCCCCCTGGCCGCACTGGATGGCCTCGCTTCCTGGCTGGGACGCAGCCTGGATCCCGCACTTCCTGAAAAAGCCCGTCGCAAGATGGTAGAGCTGGCACCCCAGCTCTCGCAGTGGCGTGGCACCCGGCGTGGGCTGGAGCTGGCCCTGGAGACGGTGAGCGATGGCGGCGTGAGCCGGGGCGAGGTCATTGTGGTGGAAGAGTGGCGCCTTCGCCGCACCTGGGCCACCATCCTGGGCGCCGATCTGGCCAATGAGCAGGATCCCCTTCTGGAAGGGCTGGTGATCTCCGGCAACTCCCTGGTGGGCGACACCCTCTTTCTGGGCGACGAGCACCACCGCGAATTTATGGCGCTCTTTGCCGATAAATCTCTGAATGCAGCAGACAAAGCCGCGGTGCGGGCCTTCTACCAGGACAGCGCCTGGCGGGTGACCGTGCTGCTCTCCGAGCACCTGGACCTGCAAATGCAGGGCCTCTTGCGACGCACGGTGGCCTCGGAAGTGCCCGCCCACCTCATCGTGGATGTAAAAATAGCAACCCGTAGTTTTGTAGCCGGAGTCTCGGCGCTGGTTGGGGTGGATACCCGAATTGGCGTGGATCCCGGCCCGCAGACGGTACGCCTGGGACGGTCCCGCTTGGGGACCGGCGATCGGATCCGCCGACCGGCGAGCCTGCACCCTGACATGGAAGGAGAGGGCGGATGACCACCCGTGACGATGCGCTCACCACCCTGGAGCCCCCGGATCGGCTCTACTACGCCACCGGTGTGTTCCTGGATGCCGAGGATCTGGAAGCCGAGCAGCGCTACCACCGCGGGCGTCTGGCCCGGGTGCTGGACTATGTGCAGGGAACCGGCACCATTGCCGGTCTGCGCGTAGACTACAAAGCCGACAAGGACGAGCTGGAGGTCAGTGCCGGCCTCGCCATCGACCGGGTCGGGCGCCTGGTAGAGCTGCCCCGGATCGCCTGTATGGATCTGGGCCGCTGGTTCACCTATTGGAAGCAGCTCAACCAGGTCCTGCGCACCAAGAATGCCAACGGCACGGCCCTCACCGAAGAGGAGTCGGCCCTGACCGGCGCCGCCTCGCGCTTCCTGACCTCGCTGTCGGCCGACACACAGACGCTGTTTGTGGATGTACACATCCGCTTCGCCGTCTGTGAGCGCGGTCGGACCCCCGCTTTTGCCAACGGTCCCTGGGATGCGCTGGACGCCACTGCTCCGAGTCGCCTGCGCGACGGCTGGGAAGTGCTGCTGACCCCGCGCGGGGGCAGCGACCTGTCCCTTCCCAGCAAGCGGCAGTGGCCCGAAGCCACGCCCGGCGAGGATCTGGGGCTTTGGCAGCGCCGGATGGAGGATCACCTCCTTGGCAATAGCTGGCACCACGGCAGCGCCGCCTGGACCGGCAACGCCCCCAACCACGATGCCTCCACCGAGGGTCTGGAGGACAGCACCGCCATCTTCTTGGGGCGCGTGTCCATCCCCGTGACGCTGACGGGGGGCATTCCCACGCGCCGGGCCGACCCGGTGACCGTGAACAACCACGCCCGCCTTTTTGTACTCCCCAACGCTGCCCTGGTGAGCTGGCTTCGTGCCATCCAGGGCACCTTCCGCCTCTAGGCATAGAGATCCCCCATGAGCCAGAACGACGATCGTCCCAAGCTGGATGGACCGCACCGCGAGCTGGTCGGTGATGCGGAAAAGGCGCGCCTTCAGGCCGCCAATGGGCTGGCGGTGGATAGCCGCCGCTCGCGGCCCCGCTACTTTGACGGCCGCTTTCTTGCCGCCCGGGACCTGACCAACGATCAGGACTATGCCCTGCGCCGTCAGGCCGATCTGGCGCGGGCTTCGGGTTGGGGGGTGGTGCACGGGCTGGAGGTCTTCCCCAGCAGCGTGGCCACCCGCGTCAAAGTCCGCTCCGGAATGGGCTATACCCCAGGTGGCGAGCCGGTGATCCTGCCGCGTGAGCTGGATGTGGACCTGCTCTCCATGAACGCCGCCACCCTGCTGGATGCCCACCTGGGCCTGGGCCGGGACCGCAGCGCGATGGGACGCAGCCGCGTTGGCCCCTTCGTTCTGGCGCTTCGACCTATCGAATATACCGCCGGCTCTCGCGCCGGCTACCCCACCACGGTCCAGGGAAGCACCACACTCCAGGACCACGAGATCGTGGAAGCCACCGCGCTGACCCTGATCCCCTGGCCCAACCCACCGGCGGGCAGCCCCGAGGCCGTCCGCGGCGGTCTGGCACGACAGATTTTTGTCAGCCAGAGCGGTGCCAAGCTGCCGGCGGACGTGCTTCCCATCGCCATGGTCTACCTGGACGGCGTGAAGGTGCAGTGGGTGGATAGCGGCCTGGTACGCCGGGTAGTCGGCAGCGCACAAGAGGACCTTTTGGGGCTGGGCCTGGTCAATCGTGCCGGTCAAGCCGCCTATCTCCGGCAGTACCTCCAGCACATCACCTGGCTGCTTCAGGTCCACGGCGCCAACAATTTCGTGGCCTCCTCCTACCTGGAAGCCCTGCCGCCGGTGGGGCCACTTCCGATCAGTGCAGTGGATTCCCAGAACTTCACCCAGCGCTTTTTCCCCGCCGAGGTGGACGTCGACATCTCCTTTGTGCCCGCCGACGAGCTGCCTGCGCTCTTGGAGGAAAGCCTGCTTCTTCCTGCCATCGACCTGCACGCCAGCCCGGAGGCCCTTGCCGCCACCTCGGTGCTGATCCTGGTGCCGGTGGATCGCCCCTCCTTCCGCCGCTTCAAGTCCACCCTGGGCGCCGTACGCCGCCCCCTGGTGCGGCGCATCGAGCGTGCGCCGGTGCTGCGCACCCCCCTGGTCGCTCTGTCCAACCTGAAGCTGCCCAGCGTGGTGGCCTCGACCGTCGCCACCGGCAGCACCAGCTCCTCCTCCTCCCCCTGGACCACCCTTCTGGAGCAGGCGGTGCGGTCTATCGGCACCAACGGCGTGCTTTGGTACGTCCGCCGCCGCAACCTGAACAGTCGCGCCGAGATCCAGGGTGACGTGGTAGACATCGATCTCAGCGGAGGTCAGCAGTGAAATTCCACCGCACCATCCATGATCCTCTCCCCGGGGAGCGCACGGTTGCGCTGGAGCCCCCTGCGGCGCCGGAAGTGGACGCGCCCTGGATCCGCCAGAACTTTGTAACCGGGCGTACCGTTTCTGCCCCGGCCCTGCAGGCCGAGCAGCAGGTGCGGGCCGGACATCTGGGCCTGATCGGACGCGACCTGCGTCCGGGCGTGATCGAGGGCCTGGAGGTGCAGAAGGGGGAGGACGGCAAAAGCCTGATGGTATCGCCGGGAATGGGCATCTGCGGCTCGGGTGAGGACGTGATCCTGCCGCAGCCCCTGGTTCTACAGATCGGCCAGCTTCCGGTGCGGATCAGCAGCCGCCTGCGCTACACCGACTACGCCGCGCAGCAAGGGGCGGGGCGGAATTGGAACGTGGCCGAGCCGCCGCTGGAGGTGGTGCTGCGCGCCCGCAAGGGCCGGATCACTCGGCCCGGCATTGAAATCACCGGCATTCCTACGGATAAAGTCATCACTGACTCGGTGATGACCGAGAGCAAGACGACGGGCGCCACGGAGACCGCTCCCACCAAGGAGGAGGCCCCTTCCACTACGGAAGTTACTTCCAAAACAGAAGCCACTCTCAAAACAGAAGTTACTTCCGTAGATGCCCTGAGCACCCTCAGCCGGACCACTGACACCCTGGCCACCACCAAGCTGGCCACCGAGCTCTCCAGCACCCTGACCAGCGCTGCCACCCGCCTGTCCAGCACGTTAAAAACGACCCTCGCAGCGGGCGAAACGCCACCCATCGTCGCCATCTCTGAGCCCACCACCTTCAGCGACACCGAGCCCCTGGATCTGGGTGGCCTCACCAGCGGCTTCGCCACCCGGGAAGTGCTGTCTGCGGGCACCATCAGCTCGGACATCACCTTTGCGCCCAGCGCCATCAAGATTCCAGCCCCAGCGCCTGTGATCGCTGAGCCTGTTTTTGTTGCGCCCGCTCCGATCATCGCTGAAGTGGCCTTCGCCCCCACCGCGGTCAAGATCAGTGCGCCCGCGCCCGCCACCGTCGAAGCCACGCTGTCCCCGGCCCTATCCGAGGCGATCAAGGACATCTCCGTGGTGTCCGCTCCGGCCCCCACCGTCGCCAGCTCCGAGCCTATTGGCGTTGTGAGCCGCGATCTGGGCAGCACCGTGATCGCCGGCCCTGCCCCCGCCATCTCCGAATCCATCGGCATCATCAGCCGCGATGTGGGCGACGCCGTGGTCGCCGCCCCGGTGGCCTCCAGCACGATCAAAATTCCGCTTGCACCTGCACCCGAGTCCATCTCCGTGGTGGACATTGTGGGTGTGGACAGCGGCATCCGCACGGTCCTGGAGACATCGGACCCCTTCACGCCGATCACCAAGCTGCCGATTGAACCGTTCTTTCCCAGCAAAGGTGGCACACAGAGCCCCGCGCCCGCCGTTGCCGCCCCCGTACCGGTGGCCCCGGCCCCCGTGGCGCCTGCCCCGGCCGCGCCTGCCCCGGCCGCTCCCGCGCCCGCATTCACCCCGGGGCCCGCCCCCAGCCCCGTGCCTGCGCCCACCCCCATCTCGGCGGGCATTCTGGCCGCGAGTATCTCGGGCCAGGGCACCATCAAAATCCCCACGCCTATCCTGATTAAAACGCCGGTATCGCTCACCAAGAGCAGCCTTTCCGCCCACCCGCTGCTGCTGGTGCTGGTCGCCGAGCCGGTCGAGGTGGAGGAGCTGGCCAATGCCGGGGATCCAAGCCGGGATCCCTGCGAGCGCGACCCCGAAGCCGAGCCCTTTGAAGACTGGCGCCGCACCGACGCCACCCGGCTGGTGTGGATCCCACTCGAAGCCTGGATGGACGAGGATCAAACCGCCGAGTCCACCTGGCCCAACCCCTATCTGGCCGGGGCCACCAGCCCTGCCACCCTCCGCAACCGCATCGCCGCCGCCATCTTTGCGCGGGAAGCCCAAAAAGGGGGCCTTCCTCCCTGGGCACGCACCACAGTCGCGTTGGCACTTGTGGCTGTGGACAACAGCGGCGTGGTGCAGTGGGTGGACGGCCCCGCCGTCGCCCGGCGCGGTGGCCGCCGCAATGGCGAAGAAGCCCTGGTACAAGGCACCGGAACACCGGCCCTGTGGCGGGCACGCGTGGATCAGCTCTCCCAGCACCTGAGCGAGCTGGAGGTCACGGACCGCTTCTCGCTGCCCTCCTTGCTGCGTTTTTTGCCGCCCGTGGGCATCCTGCCCCGTGAGTTGGTGAACTTCGGTGCCCGTACGTCGCCGCTGTTCCGCAATGGCTGGGGTGTCAGCGCCTCTCCGGTGCCCGCCGAGCAGCTCGACGCCGCCCTGGGCAGCGTGATGTCGCTGGCCCCCTTCGACTTCACCCAGAGTGGGGACGAGCTGAAGCTGCTGGTGCCAGTGCCCTCGGCATCCTGGGATCCGGGCCTGTTGCGGGTTGCTGCAGTTGATCCCGCCTTCTCCAAAGCACTGGACGATGCCGAGTCCCGACGGGACGCCCTGCTGCGCAGCCGCGCCGAGCTGGGCGCCAAGTGCCGGTCGCTGTACGCCGCCCTTGGCGGCGCGCTGTCCGTGCCTGCGGTGCGCCCCAGCAGCACCGGCGACAACCTTGCCGAGCTGGTCGAGCAGGATGTACTCTGGTACAACGCCTCCGCCATGGCCAGCTTCAACCTGCTGGATGACAAAGACGCGCCGCTGCTGCCCGGCTATGATTTGATCGGCGCCGTCGCCACCACGTTGCTGTTGGACAACAGCATCGCCGCCCCGTTGACCACCATCCTTGCCGCAGTGGAAGGCCAGTCTCCGGTGGAAGTGGTGCCCCTGGCCTCAGATGCAACGCCCACCACGGCGGGCCCCAACGCCATGACCATGCCCGGCGGCTGGGCGCTGCCCCACATGGCAACCCTGGAGGAAGGAAGCCGATCCTGGCTGAAGAACCCCGTGGTCTACCTGTGCCCGGGCCCCGCCGACACCGAGGTGATCGACCGGGCGGTGGCCGCGGCCGCCGGAAAGCCCCTGGCCATTTTGTGTACGGGGCTGAACGCAACGGCCAAAGACGAGCTGGTGTGGCGCAACGCGCGCTTCCCTACCGAGGCTTTGGTGGTGACGGTGGTGAACAGCCCCTATGCTGCTGATCTGATTGGTGATCTGGGCGTGTGGATGGCCGCCGGTGCTGTCAGCGGTCAGAACGAAAAAGTGCGCCTGACCGGTGTTTCGGATCTGGTCGCCGGCCCCCGCCGCACCCTGCTCTCCTGCCCCCTGTATAACATCACCGGGCACGCCACCCTGGTCAGCAGCCTGAGCGCCCAGATCGCCGCGCTGCCCGCATCGGACAGCCGCCTTCCCGGCCTGCAAGCCCGGCTTGCCATCCTCCAGAATGCCCGAGGCGCGGTGGTGGCCGTCCCCGACCGCGATCGCCTCGTCCAGCGCACCCGCCGCGCCGCCACCATCATCCAGGCCCTTCGAACGGTAACACAAGACGATGGACGCGACGAAATCAGCCTGCTGGTGCGTGCCGGAGCCCAAGAGGCCACCTATGGCACCGTCCCCACGGGGCAGGGACTCGGCGTGGACGCGGTGGAGCAGTTGGAAGAGAGCCTGGCTGACAAGGTCACTCCGGGCGCCAGTGTCAAGCGCGTGGTGAGCGGCGTGGAAACGGATGTTCCCGCCCGGGTGGTCTCCAACCAGGAGATCGGGGAGCTGGCCACCGTGGGCGTGGCCGGCCTCGCCGCCCTGCTGGACGAGAAAGCCAAGCGTGCAGACGACGCGGCGGACTTCGGCTTCCTCCAGGTACAGACCGCCACCTACCGCGTACGTGAGCACGTTGTCGGTCGCGATGCGGCCATGCGCATGGCGGGATCACCGCTGATGGCGGACCTGTCGCAGCTCATCTCGGCGGATGGCTCGCCCGAGCAGCTTGCCAAGTTCTTCGATGAGCTGAAAAAGGCAGCATCTACCGATACAACCGCCCCCAAGACCACCGCCTGGAAGACCCGGGGCATCCGCTTCGCCATGCCCAAGGCCATCATCGACGCCAAGTTGGGCTATTTTGAGGCCGATCCTGCGATCTACAGCAACGCCCTGGCCACCAACCAGAGCGTGATGGTGGGCTCCATCATGGAGGCGGTGACCATCGCCCCGGCCCCCGCCAGTGTGGGCACGGCAAAAACCACCCTGGCCGAAAGCTGGATGAGCGCGATCGGCGTGCGCAACTACAGCGGCTACACCAGCGGCGCGCTCTCGATGTTGGGCGGTGCGGGTGGTGCGCTGCCCTTTGCCGGCAGCGCCCCTGCCCCCGCACCCGCCTCCTCGCCCGCCCTCTCCGTGGCCAAGCGGCTCGCAGTCTCGGTGAAACAGGGCGCCCCCAGCATGAAAGAGCTGAATACCGAGTCCATCTCGGTGGCCCAGCTCATCCACAACCACGTCAAGCTCCAAAAAGAGCGGCCGGTGGCCTGGACCCTGCGCGGAAGCCGCATCACCGACCGGGTGAAGGTGTCCGCCGGGGTGGAGATGCGGGAAGTGGCCTTCCGCCTGCGGGCATCGGTACTGCGCACGGTGTACGAGCTGGACATTTTCAAGGATGACCTTCCCTTCCCCGGCTTCCTCTTCTTCAAGAACAAGGCCGGCACCATCGTCCCTCTGAAGGATGTAACCGAGACTACAGAAGGGAATTACATCTCGGAGTCCCGTGCTTTTCCGTTGGTCAAGGCCGAAGCGGAGACGCTGCTGCGCGAGGTGGAGCAGGGCCTGCACGACCTGTCCACGCCCGACGCCGATCCGCCTGCCCTGTTCTCGGATGCGATCCGCTCCCTGGAATTGACCGCCGCCATCCTGCGTACTCTGGAAGGCCGCATCAAAGAGGTGCGCGAGGCCGCCGATGCCTGCCGGAAGGTGCAGGTACAGATCGAGCAGCTCATCGATGCGGTGGAGGATCGCCACAAAGAGGTGCGCGAAGCCCTGCTGGAGGCCCGGCACGATGTGACGGTGACCACGGCGCTGATCGCCGAGGAGCAGGATCGGGTGCGCCGGGTGAACGCGCGCCGCCAAAAAATTCTCAGCGAAGAAGTCCCCTTTGTCGCCTTCCATCGCTCGCGCGAGGTGGAGGCCTTTGATCAGGTTCCCGTCCACGACGTGGAGCCCGCGGTCTCCAGCACCCTGATCTCCGGCCTGCTCTCCCGCCCTGCCCCCCGGGCCCCGGAAGAGCTGCAGGACGCCGTCGAACTGTGGCACCAGGCCCCCGCCGGCTGGCTGGACGTGCTGGACCGATCGCTGCTACAGCTCCAGCACCTGGAGAGCCTGCAGGCGGCACTGCTCCAGCTCCATCACTACGCTTCCTTTGTTCCGCTCCCACAGAAAGAGCGGTCCAACACACACAAAGGAATCCAGTTGATGATGAAGGCGCGGCAGGAGTCCCTGGGGCAGCGCCGGAAGGTGGCCCTGGCTTTTGACGCGAGTACGGTGCGGAACCTGAGCTGGAAGCAGGCCCAGGCCCGAGCGCGGCAGGCCATGACCATCGGCGATCTGCTGGGCGGGCGCGGACTGCGGGCGAAGATCGCCAAAGAAGCCGCCACCGAGCTGGACCACATCCACAATGTGGCCGCGCACCTGTACAAGGGCTTCGGCGAGGTGCCCGCCGCCATCCGGGCGCTGTGGGTACAGCGTTTGAGCGCCTTTGACGAGCCGATCTCTCTGCGACACCTGTCCACGCTGCCGCGCTGGGACGAGGTGGGCGATGGTGGCAGCGGCGATCTGCCCGATCCCCTGCTGCCGCGCGAGCTGCAGGCGATGGTGGACTGGCTGTACAGCCGCATCGACAAAAAGGAGCCCGAAGCCGCCGAGCTGATGAGCGACCTGGTGCGCATCTGTTTGCTCCTGGCCAGCCATGCGCCGGTGGGCAGGATCCTGGCCGGTCATGTGGAAGAGCACACCCCCATCGAGTACGGGCGCCTGCTACCGATCCGTCTGGACCCACTGCATGCACGGGTGGGCATGGTGGCGCTGGTCTTGCAGAACGGTCGGGTCAAAGCGCGGGCCGTGGTCGAGGACCTGGGCGATGGCAAAGTGCATGCCCGCATCCAGAGCAATACCGTGGCCGGTGCAGCCCTCTCGGCGGGCGACACGGTGCACATGGTCGAGGCCGACGCTGCGCTGATGCCCGGCCTGGACGACGATAACCACGCTGCCGTCGTTCGGATGCACAGCCATACGCTGACGATTGGGAAGGAGTGACTCGGTTGTGAGTCACTAGTGGCCAGCGACGACCGCCACGTCCGCCTTCTGCGCCTGAACGGGGTCCCGCGCGACAAAGTGGCGGGACTGGTCGCGCGGGTGGAGGACGCCCTGCGGGTGGCCAGCCTGCCCCAAAGCCGACCGGGCGAGTTGCTGTTCGTGCGCAGGTTGGACCTGGGGGAAATCGATCTGGATGCGCCTTCCCAACGCATTGCGCGAACGATCGAAGCCCTGGTGCGGAGACTGGTGGCCCAACGGATCCACGGCGAAGCGCCCGGCGCCGATGAGGCCGAGGTGGTGTGGTTCCGGGACGAGGTGGAGTGCCGAGCGCTGGCCATCCAGCGGGTGCTGGAGAATCGACCCCTGAAGGCCTGGTTCTGGCGAAGCAGTCCGCTGCGGGTGGCACCGGAGGCTCCCCTTCCGCCCGTAGCCGAGCTGTTGTGCCTGCCGACGTCTCCCGATGCCCTGGCGCCGCCGCCCATTGTTTTATTTGCGCAGATTTTGGAGCGCCTGACGCAGCACTCTTTATTGGAAGAAGTGTTAGAGCGCCTACCGGAGCGGGGCGAGTGGCAGCGGAGCCTGCCGCCGGTGTGGACCGCGCCGTGGGTGGGGGCCGAGCCCCCAAGGCCCGCGCCGCTGCTGCCACTCTCCTGGAAGAAAGTGCTTTTGAAGAGCCTGAGTCAGCAGAGCACTCACCCCCGACGCACCGCCCTGCTGTGGACCGCCGCGCTGGTGCGGCAGCAGCCCACCCGCGCGCAGCAGCCCCAATTGCCCCGGCTGGTGGCGCAGGTGATTCATTTTTTGAAGCAGATGGAGCCGGAGGAGGAGGAGGAAGCAGCGCTCCCCGCGTCTTTTGCGCCACCATTGGCGCTGCCGGAAGTGTCGGCATCCACCCCGCCGGTGACGCCAAAGCGACCGTGGCCCGTCCTCGCCGAAGAGAGGCCAGAGCGCCTCCCCCTCCTCCCCCCCTCCTCCGAAAAAACCCCGCCTCCCCCGCCCGAAGGCCGCGCGCCCGCCCCACCCGCCACGCCGCCCTCCCCACCTTCCCCCCCCGCCGCCACGCCCCCTCCCGCACCCCCACCCCGGTGGCTGCCCGACAGAAGCTGGCGTCCACACTGGCTTCCCCTGAACATCCCCAGCCTGGAGCAGCTACAGCCCACCGGCGCCGGGGGCCTGTTCTTCTGCCTGCCGGTGCTGGAGCGCCTGAAGTTTCCGGCCTGGCTGCTCGCCCGGGAAGGCTTGTATGAAGCGGGGTTTGGCTGGAACGTGCTGGGCGCGCTGCTGCAGAAGGCCGACCATCCCCCTGAAGATCCCCTCGCCGCGCTCTGCACCGCCCTGGGGGCCCCCGAGCCGGCTGCCGATCCGGCGCCCTGGGCCGGGCAGGTGGAAGCCTGGCTTTCCCGGCTGGAGGTGGAGCAACCTCTGCACTGGCTGCTTCGCAGAAAGGCACTTCTTTCCTGCACGCCCACCCACCTGGACATGGTACTTCCCATCAAAGAAGCAGAGATACCCTTGCGACGCTGGGCACTGGACACCGACCCCGGCTGGGTCCCCTACCTGGGGCGGGTGATCGCAACCCACTACCTGGAAAACACCGATTTTGTGCGGCTTTCCGCCATGCTTCAGGCAGAGGCGGCCGCCGGAGCAGGCGCCAGATAGGGGTACACCCACTGCTGCCAGAAGGGCAGCGGACGAAGGCCCACAGCCTTGTCGGCGAGCTTCCCGCCTTTGAAGAGAAAGACCGCCGGAATACCCTGGACCCCCAACGAGGCGGCCACGCGCTGATCGCGCTCGGTATCCACCTTGATCACAAAAAGTTGGCCGGACGTCTCTTTGGAGAGCTGCGCCAGAATCGGGCTCAAGGTACGACAGGGGCCACACCAGTCCGCATAAAAGTCCACCAACACCGGCACCGGACTCTGGGCGATCAGCTTTTGAAGCTGATCATCGTTCATGTGGATGGGCGCACCGCTCACATCCAAGGGCGCCTTGCAGCGGCCGCAGGCGGGCGACTGTGCGGCACGCTCCTTGGGAAACCGATTGATCGAAGCGCAGGAAGGACAGAGAAAATGCGAGAGCGGCATAAGAACCTCTTCCATCAATATCTACACCGCCACGGGGATGGCAAGCGCAGCCCGGCACCGGCAGCGCACCGGCCATTCCGGCCGTCAAGACTTTTTCGGAATTTTCCATCGAAAAAATTTCATCGTAGAACCATACTTTTCTTCGGGTCTTTGCATGAATACCTATTGCAACGTCAAGACCTGAGGTAGACATAGGGGATGTACCGTCCCCGCCGGAAATCCCCTCCCCGACTGGCAGCTTTGCTCCAGGCCGCCTGGCAGCTCCGCTGCTACCGGCTGCAGCTTGCCCAGCTCCTTCGTAGGGCCCACGCGTAGGCCACTACGCAGCGACCCTCTGCCCGAAAGCCCACCTTCTTCCTCCATCCTCCTCGTCACCACCGGTTTTTCGCACCAGCGGGGTGCGTAGCTCTTGACGCGGCAAGAGAAACAGGTTCCTCAGCAGGGCTCGATTCTGGGGAACGGATCGAAGAGGTTGTGATGATCAAGTGGGTTCTACGCTCTCTATCCACGTGCGCGGTGGTCACCGGCGCGGTTGCACTGGCCTATGTGGCGCCGCCGCCGATCCAGGCCCCCCAGCAGCCCGCCCCGGCCATGCGCGCCGCAGGCAGCATCTCGCTGATTGGAAAAGCCCAGGCGCGCACCACCGGCGCCCGGAAGGCCGATCTCAGCAGCTACGTGCCCGCCGATCCCGATCAGCCCTGGGCACCGCCCCCCTGGTTTGGGGCGGAAGAGGCCCTTTGGACCCTGGGACAGATGGATGCGCGCTGGGAAGGCGAAGACGGCCCGTCGGTCAAGTCCCGCTCGGTTTTTGTATTCGATGTGGATGCCGGCAAGGTCCTGTTTGAGAAGAATGCGGACAATGTGCGGCCGGTGGCCTCGCTGACCAAGCTGATGTCCTCGCTGGCCCTGGCGAGCGCCGAGCCCAACCTGGAGAAGGAGTTCTGCATCGGGGCCGAGCAGTATCCGACCCGCAGCGGCGCCATCTCCCGGCTCTCCACCGGGGACTGCATCAGCGGCTGGGACACGCTGGGCGCGGCACTGGTCGCCTCGGACAACCGCGGCGCCTACGGCATGGCCAAGGCCGCGGGCATGGACATCGACCGCTTTGTGGAGCGGATGAACAGCGTTTCCGACGATCTGGGCATGGCCCGCTCCTCCTGGTCCGATCCCTCCGGGCTGGAGGACGAAAACCTCTCCACGGCGCGGGATATCGCGAAGGCCACCTTCGCGGTGGCTTCTCACCCGGTGCTGCGTCCGGTGGCCTCGGCCCCCTTCTGGGATCTGCACCGCTCCAACCGGACCAGCCCCCGCCGCCTGTACTCCACCGACCGCATGTCCGGCCGGGAAGACATCGTGATCGAGGCAGCGAAGACGGGCTACACCGACACCGCGCGCTACTGCTTTACGACGGTATTGACCACGGAAGACGGGCGCCGCCTGGTGATCACGCTGTTGGGCGCCGACGGGAAAATGACCCGCTGGGCGGACATGGAGCGGATCCTGAGCTGGGTACGGACTCAGGGGTAGAGCGATGGCGCGGGACGGGATAGCGCGGGGGCCATGAACGTACTCCTCGTTGCGCCTCAGCTCTCGCCCAACACCCAGTCCTGTCTGGACGCCCTGTGTGCGCTGGACATCCGCCTGGCCATCGTCACGCCTTTCTCCAATGAGCAGCTCCCGGATCGCTACCGTCGCCGTTTGGACGGGCACTATCGGGTAGGTGACTGCGGGAACGACGCGCAGCTCACCGCCGCCTGTCGGCACTTCCAGAAGGAGTGGGGGCGGGTGGATCGGCTGATCGGCTTCCTGGAGACCCTGCAGGTGCCGCTGGGGGTGGCGCGGGACCGCTGCGGGATTCCGGGAATGGGGGCGGAGGTGGCCCAGAACTTCCGCGAAAAGAACCAGATGAAGCAGGTGCTGCGGCAGGCGGGGCTGCCGGTGGCGCGTCAGGCCCTGCTGCACAACCTGGAGGAAGGACGCCGCTTTATTGGACAGGTGGGCTACCCCATCGTGGTGAAGCCGCCCGCAGGCATGGGCAGCCGCGCCACCATGCGCGTGCGCGACGCCAACGAGCTGGTCGATGCGCTGAACGTGCTGGAAGTCTCTCCGCAAAACCCGGCGCAGGCCGAAGAATTCGTAACCGGCGAGGAGCACACCTTCGAGACGGTGAGCATCGGCGGAAAGCCGGTGTGGCACTCCAGCTCCTACTACCTTCCCGGCCCGCTGCAGGTCCTTGAAAATCCCTGGATGCAATACAGTATTCTGCTTCCAAAGGAGCGTCTGCAGCCCCACGCCGATGCCTTCCGCGCCACCAACACCCGCGCCCTGGCGGCGCTGGGGATGGAGACGGGCCTTTCGCACATGGAGTGGTTCTTGCGTGCCGACGGGAGCCCGGTGATTTCCGAGGTGGGAGCCCGGCCTCCCGGGGTGAACCTGATGCCGATGATGGGTCTGGCGCACGGGGTGGATTTTTGGCAGCAGTGGGTGGAGCTGATGGTGTTGGGGCGCTGGAATCTGCCGGAGCGGCGTTTTGCGGCGGGCTGCGTGTTTTTCCGGGGACAGGGCCGGGGCGAGCGGGTGACCGCCGTTCATGGGCTGGAAGAGGCGCAGGAGAAAGTCGGGAAGTATGTGGTGGACAAGCTGCTGCCGCAGGTGGGCCAACGCAAGGCCAGTGGCTACGAAGGCGAGGGCTGGGCGCTGGTGCGGGCGGAGAGCACGGCCGAGGCCATTGCCGCCCTGAAGGGCTTGTTGACCTCGGTGCGGGTGGAGTTAGGCTAGTGCAGAGGTGAAGCATGGCTTCGGGAAACCCGATCGTGATCCTCGCGGGGCTACAACGGGACGGCACGACCTACCAACTGCATCCGCGCTCACAGCGTTTGTTGGAGGCTGAATTTCCTACTGCTCACAAAGTTCCCTCCGTCTTTGTTGGCTATGCTACACAGAAAGACTTCGAACGCTTGCACGGACCCTTATGGAAGCAGATTGCAGAGATGCTGACCGGAGTGTCTGCGGACCAGCTTCCAGGCGGCTTGGTGATTCGCGAGCCCGACAACGGGCGTGAACACACGGTGCGATAGTCAAGGCAAGGCTGGCACACCTTTACACGGGCGCCGCCGGTCAGGCGGCGGTGATGTCTGAGTTTCTGGTACGTGGCTACAATGTGGCCGTGCCTGAAGTGGATCGTGGAGATGACCTTTTTGTGGTTGAAGATGCCAGTGGTAACTTCAACCGTGTACAGGTCAAGACAGCAACCGCACGGACTCTTAAGAACTCTTCCTACACGGCAACATTTTCCATCTCCTTCGCCCAGCTCCGCAGACCGGTAAGCCCCGCCCTGTTTTATGTCCTTGCGGTTCGCCACATGAATAGCTGGCCTGACTATGTGGTTATTCTTCGTGATGACCTGTATAGAGAACACGAAAATTATCAAGTTGGCACCCGCAGCGGCGAAAACCTGATCCTCCGGCTCTCCTTCCGCCCGGACTCGGTTCGTTGTGGCGAGCGGAACTTCCAGAGCTGCCGGGGGAATTTTTCGCACTGGCCTCCGTTGCTTCACTGAAGGGCTTGGCGCGCAGGCTACTTTGCATGTGGAGATCCCGATGAGCCCAGACCCAGAAGCCCGCCCCCTGCTTTTCCGTGCCGCGCTGTTGATGTTTCTTGCCTTTCCGACGGGCGCCCTGGTGTCGGGTGCGATGACCGACAAGATCCCGGCGGACCCGGACATGATGTTGGCCAGCCACCTGAACGCCATCCTCGGTGCGCTGTGGATGGTGGCGGTGGCCTGGAGCCTGCCCTTCACCCGCCTGGGGCCCGAGGGTCGGGCCCGCCTGGCCACCGGCGTGACCATCGCCAACTACGCCAACTGGCTGATCACGCTGATCAAGGCCTTTCTGAAGGTGTCCGGGGTGGACTACATCGGCGAACCGCTCAACGACATGGTGTTTGCCGGGCTCACCCTTTTTGTGGTGCTGCCCTCCTTTGTGGTGGCGGGGGCCTGGGCGTGGAGTCTGGGGGGAGAGCGGAAGGAGTAGGGGGGAGGCGGAGGATTTTTAGTGACTCGGGGGTGAGTCACTACTCCGGCCGCCTCCGTCCAGTTCGGGGAAAGGCCGGTATCCTCCCTTCACGTTAGGCTATCCATGGAGAAGGCCGGATGAACATCACATGGTTCCTGCGGGGGGAGGTTCCGGTCATCGGGTCGGCCGTTGAGGACCTCTGGGTGGACCGGGAGGAGGATGTTGCCTGGGCCCGGACCTGCCTTTGGGGTGCCTTAGAGCATCCCTGCGGTCAGCCGATGGTGATTGCTGGCTATGCACGGGTCGGCAAAAGTCACCTGATGCATCTCCTGCTGCGCGAACTTGACCAGCAACAAACCATCTTTGGAACACAGAACGTTCCAAAGGTTCACCTTGCGCACATGGTCCCCAGCCGTCCCAGCAACTCCCCACGGCTGCTCCTCGTCAACGCCCTGCGCAGCACGCTCGCTGCCATGCAGAAGGCGCTGCAGCGGGAAGCTGTGGCCCCGGACCGTCTCAACGACCTCCAGGTGTGGATGGAACGGTTCCGACCGCTGATCGACGATCCCAAGGCCACCATGGAGTTGAGCCAACAGGAGGCAGACCAATTTCGGAACAAGTTGTCCACGGGCGGAAAACTTGGGGGCTCGCTATCCATTTCTGTGCACGCAGAGGGGAAGGCAGGAGGCGGAGCCGCCTCCACCATGCTGGGGCTGCCGGAAGGCAAAGCCGGTTCAGGTCTGAGCGGCACAGGATCTGCGGAACTGAGCCACTCCTCGGAAAAGGAGGACGGAAAATCTACGCAGCAAGCTCAAAAAATCGTTCGCACCGCCTTTGACGAAACCGGAATCACCAATCTGATCCGAGAGATCCACCGGACGGTTCGGGCGATCCGGCCGGACTGGCGCACGGTTCTTGCATTCGACGACTTCGACCTACTCTATCGGAAAGAGGACCGCAGCTTCGATCCTCAGCCTATGCTCCACGCGCTGGCCGACCTTGCAGAAGAGCCCGGCCTTTTTGTGCTCGCCACCATCCGTTCCGACACGCTGGAGGAGAACAACCGCCTGCTGTACAAGCTGCGCGATCTCAACACATTTGAAGATCCGGAGACCTTGGTTCAGATCTATGAGCGGCAGCTTCACTACTGGGCGCCCGGGGCGGGCGAAGTCCTGCCGCTCGGTCTGGTTCGTGACGTGGCCAAACGCTGCGACGGTCGTGTGGGGATATTCCTGGAATTTCTTCGTGATGTCTTTCAGGAGAACGGGAAATTCCTCCTCTCCGAAGACTACATGAGCAAAGTCTGGGCGCGAATCGGGAGGGAAGTGCCGGAGAAGGCGGCCATCCTGCGAACCGGAGCTCTGACGGAATTTCAGCAGCTTCAGGGTGTGGAGGCGGAGGCCGTCCGGCTGGGAAAGGTATATCGCTGGGTCTACGAGGACTATACCTCCAATGACCGGGTCACCATTCACCCCGTCCTGGCGTCCCTTTTGAAGGAAGGAAAGCTCACGTGAGCCTCGCTCCACCGTCCGTTCGGAGGAGCCTGCTGTGTTCAGCCCTTCCACGCCTTCAACGCCATTGGCCGACCATCTCGGAGCTACTGAAGAACATACCACCCGACGTGGAGCCATCCACTTCGATTCTAAAAATATCCGCCTTCTCTCCTTATATTCAGGCCATAGCAGCCTGGGCGGGAATGCCGCCCGAAGAACGTGGAGAGATGGACCTACCTGAGGCAGACGTGCAACTGCTGGAGGAGAGTCGCAGACTGATCGAGGGAGACGATAGGTTGTGGAGCGGGTTTCGGGCCACCCACAACGGTCTGATGGATGAAAGTGCGGACTGGCGCCGCCAGAGGCCCGCAGTATCCACGGTGGCCAGCACCGCCGGAATCAACCTCCTGAAGTTGGCCTGGGAGCAACAGAGTGCGGGGGATGTAGATCGTGCCGAGCACAGTATTCGGGAGGCCGTAGACTGCTTCCAGCGGGACGGCGACGAGCCGGGCGCGGCAGAAGCGCACCGCATGTTGGCGGATCTTCTGCAGCGAAGAGCCAAAAAGGCTGAAGCCGCTGAGGAGTACAACAAAGCTCTTCTGCTCTTTCAGCGCTATGCCAACCTGAAGGGGGTGGCGTATGCCCTCCTTGGCCAGGGGAAACTTGCACACCAAGCCGCCAGACTTCAGGAGGCTGAAGACTCTTTTGAGCGTGCCTACGCCTACCTCCAACAACTGCGCGACGGTCCTGGAGAAGCCCGCGCCGTACGGGATCTGGGCGATATCTACCTGCGCACCGGCCGGCTCCCTCTTGCCGAAAAGACCTATCAGCGTGCCTTAAATCGCTTCCAACAAGCGGAAGACGCTCTGGGGGCAGCCCATGTCTGGCGCGCACTTGGCGATCTGGCCCTACACCAGAGCAAATTGCCCGCGGCAGAAGAAGCGTTTCAGGAGGCCCTAAACGGGTATCGGCAACAAGGCCACCGGCTGGCGGAGGGAAACATCCTGCGATCCCTGGGGAACCTCCGCGCTCGACAGAAGATGTGGGAGGAGGCAGAGGATTGCTATCGGCAAGCCCTTGTGGTCGCCAGGGAAACTGCGGATGCCTATAACATCGCGACGCTATCTATCGCCATGGGGGATATTGCACATCAGAATATGAACTCTGCGGGAGCGGAACACTACTACCAGGATGCCCTGAGACAATTCCGACAGCTTGGTGACGATCTCGGGGTGGCCAACGCCCTCACCGGCATCGGCAAACATCTATTGGAGGTCGGAAATGCGCATCAAGCATTCCGGCACTTTCGAGATTTGCTCCGGATTCATGAAAAGCTACAGAGTTCAACAGGCATTCGGAACGCATGGCTGGGCATGGGCCGCGCCGCCCGGGCCGCCGGCCACCCCGAACGTGCCCTTGCCCTGCTGATGGCAGCATGGAGAGACGCAGAAGCAGCCGTCGATCACTTTGGCGAGAAAGTTGCGTTGGTCGCCCTGATCGAAACCCTTCTCAACCTCAACGAAGAATCCACTGCCACCGCCGCCATGCTGATGGCCTGGGAGGCCGCGCGGAAAATCAACGACCCTCAAGCCGCACAGTTTGAACAGGCCCTTAAGCAACTCCTGAACGACTGGACCCCCGAAGCCTCCACCCTGGCCCTCGCCGCCGCCCGCGTCACCCTGGAGGCCACACTCAAGGAGCACCAACAAAACCTCCAAAACTCCGGCACTCAGCTTCTGGACGATCTCCCCGGTGAAGACCCGGCGTGACTCACTCCAGAGTCACTACAATCTGCCTCATCCCCCAAACACCCGCCCTACCTCCCCATACACCCCCCGGATCTCCCCCTCCTCCCCCGGCCGCACCACCACGATCCGGCCCAGCGCCACGCCCGAGCGGTGTAGCGCCCGCGCCTCGTCCTGGCTCGGTAACACAAAACGGTGCACCCGACGTGTCCACCAGGGCAGCGGCGCAACGTGCAACAGTGCGTCCAGACGGGGGATGCCGCCCGCCAGCGGCCCGCACGGGCTCACCACCACCACACCCGCCGCCAGCCCCGACCGCAGCACCCCAGAAAAGAGGCTTTTGCTGTCGCCGATCAGGTGCACCACCCGCCCGCGCATCTGAAGCATCGAAGCCCGATTTTGAACCAGCACCCCCGCGGCCGCGGCTAGAGCCTGCACCCGGGCATCGGCAGGATCGCCTACCAAGAGCGCCGAAATCTCCCCAGAAGCATGAGCCATCCTACACCTTTGCCGCCCTGCCTCCGAAAGCACTTTCGGAAGGGCGCAGATGATGATAACCCTGCGGGCTCTACCGTGGTCCCATGCACTCTGAAAGCTCCAAGCCCCTCCACACCATCGACAGCGTCGTCATCCGCTTCGCGGGCGATTCCGGCGACGGCATGCAGATTGTCGGCAGCCAGTTCACCAACACCAGCGCGCTGTTTGGCAATGATCTGGCCACTTTTCCCGACTTCCCCGCCGAGATTCGTGCCCCGGCCGGCACCCTCGCGGGCGTCTCGGGCTTTCAGCTTCATTTTGCTGCCCACGACATCTACACCCCTGGTGATCAGCCCGAAGTGCTGATTGCGATGAACCCCGCCGCGCTGAAGGTCAACATCAAAGACCTCAAAAAGGGCGGCCTGGTCATCGTCAACCAGGAGAAGTTCATCCCCCGCGAGTTCGAGAAGGCGGGCATCACCGTCAACCCACTGGAAGATGGCAGCCTCGAAGGCTTCAATGTGGTGAAGATCGACCTCCAGAAGTCCACCAAAGAAGCGGTGGAGGGACTGGGCCTGGGCAACAAGGAGATCGACCGCTGCAAGAACTTCTACGCCCTGGGCATGACCTACTGGCTGTATCACCGCCCGATGGAAGCCACCGAGCGCTGGATTCAGGAGAAGTTCAAGCAGCCCTATCAGGAAGCCAACATCCGCGCACTCCGTGCGGGCTACCACCTTGCAGAGACACTGGAGGTCTTCCACGAGCGCTTTGAAGTCCCCGCTGCCAAGCTGGAAGCGGGCACCTACCGCAACATCATGGGCAACCAGGCCACTGCCATCGGCCTGGTCGCGGCGGCGGAAAAGGCAGGTCTGCGGGTCTTCTTCGGCTCTTACCCCATCACCCCCGCCTCGGACATCCTGCACTACCTGTCCAGCATGAAGTCCTACGGCGTCTACACCTTCCAGGCGGAAGACGAGATCGCCGCCATCGGCTCGGCCATCGGGGCCGCCTACGGCGGAAGCCTGGGCGTAACCGCCACGTCCGGCCCGGGAATGGCACTGAAGACCGAGGCCATGGGCCTCGCGATCATGACCGAGCTGCCCCTGGTCATCGTGAACGTGCAGCGCGGTGGCCCCTCCACCGGCCTGCCCACCAAGACGGAGCAGGCAGACCTTTTCCAAGCCATCTACGGCCGGAATGGCGAAGCCCCCCTTGCGGTGGTGGCTGCGTCCACCCCCGCCGACTGCTTCCAGATGGCCTTTGAGGCGGTGCGTATCGCCACCCGGTACATGTGCCCGGTGATCCTGCTCACCGACGGCTACCTGGCCAACGGCTCCGAGCCCTGGAAGGTGCCCGACCCCGACAGCCTCCCCGACCTTTCTGTAACCTTCCATACAGAAAAAGAGGGCTGGCGCCCCTACAATCGCAACCCGGAAACCCTGGCACGCGCCTGGGTACGGCCGGGAACGCCGGGTCTGGAGCACCGCATCGGCGGCATCGAAAAGGAAGACGGCACCGGCAACGTCTCCTACGACCCCGACAACCACGAAAAGATGGTCCGCATCCGCCAGGCCAAGATCGATGGCATCGAAGTGCCCGATCTGGAAGTCCACGGCGATCCGGGCGAGCTTCTGGTGATCGGCTGGGGCTCCACCTACGGCAGCATCCGCGCTGCGGTCGAGCTGGCGCGTAGTCGGGGCTACAAAGTGGCCCAGGCCCACCTGCGCCACCTGAACCCCCTGCCCAAGAACACCGAAGCGGTGCTCAAGAGCTTCAAAACCGTGATCTGTCCGGAAATGAACCTGGGTCAGCTTGCGACGGTGCTCCGGGCCAAGACGCTGGTCGACGTGCAGACGGTCAGCAAGGTCAAGGGCAAAGCATTTACGGTTGCGGAAATCTTCGCAGCTATCCAGGCAAAGCAGTAGAGAGGAGGCAGCATGTCCCGCACATATACCAAAAAGGACTATATGTCCGACCAGATCATCCGCTGGTGTCCGGGTTGTGGAGACTACTCCATCCTCTCCCAGGCACAGACGGTGTTCGCAGAGCTGCAGATCCCCACGGAAAACCTGATGATCATCAGCGGAATCGGCTGCTCCAGCCGCTTCCCCTACTATGTGAACTCCTACGGTTTTCACACCATCCACGGCCGCGCCGCCACCATCGCGACCGGCCTGAAGATGTCGCGCCCGGAGCTGTCGGTGTGGATGGTCACCGGCGACGGAGACGCGCTCTCCATTGGCGGGAACCACACCGCACATGTGCTGCGTCGCAACGTGGACCTGCAGATCCTGTTGTTCAACAACCGGATCTACGGACTCACCAAGGGCCAGTACAGCCCCACCTCTGAGCAGGGCAAGAAGACCAAGAGCACGCCCTTCGGCAGTTTGGACCACCCCTTCAACCCCGCCGCCTTTGCGCTGGGTTGTGATGCCAGCTTCGTGGCCCGCACGGTGGACATCTTCACCAAGGACCAGCGCGACGTGATGCACGCCGCCTACGCCCACAAAGGCGCCTCCTTCGTGGAGATCTACCAGAACTGCAACATCTTCAACGATGGCGCATGGGATGCCCTGACCGAAAAGGTCACCCGCGAAGAGCGCGTCCTGATGCTGAAGCATGGGGAGCCTATGGTTTTTGCAGGTGGACGCAAGGGTATCCGCCTGAACGGGCTGCGTCCCGAGGTGGTGGAGCTGGGCGAAGGTGGCCTGGGCCCCGACGACTGCCTGAAGCACGACGAGACCGATCCCTTCCTCGGTGCGATCGTCGCCCGCATGGACTTCCCGGAATTCCCGGTTCCGATGGGCGTAATCCATCGGCGCGAGCGCCCCACCTACGAGGTGATGGCCAACGAGCAGATCGAGGCGGTGCAGGCCAAATCCGGCAAGGGCACCCTGCAAAAACTGCTGCTTGGGGGTGAAACCTGGAAGGTAGACTGAGGGATATCGGGCAGATCTCGCCGGCGGAGGCTTCCGCCCTGGTGGGGATCCTGTTTGATATTGACGATACCGTCACCCTCCACGGCAAGCTGAAGAGCGCGCCGCTGGAAGCCATGGAGCAGGCCCAGCGGGCGGGCCTGAAGATGATCCCCGTGACCGGGCGGCCGGGCGGCTGGGTGGACCACATCGCCCGGATGTGGCCGGTGGATGGGGTGGTCGGCGAAAACGGCGGTCTCTGGTACTACATGGCCGACGGGAAGCTGCAGCGCAACTTCCTTCAAACTGCGGCAGAACGGGCAGAAAACCGTCGTAAGCTGAATGTGCTCTCCGCCGATTTTTTACAAAAAATCCCCGGTTGCGCACTGGCCTCCGATCAGCCCTACCGGGAGCTGGATCTGGCCATCGACTTCTGCGAGGATGTCCCGCGCCTGCCCGAAGCGGACGTGGACCGTATCGTCGCCCTGTTCGAAGAGGCGGGTGCAACCTGCAAAGTCTCGTCCATTCATGTGAATGGGTGGTACGGCCGCTTTGACAAGCTCTCCGGTTTCTTTCGCCTGGTGCAGGACCTGGGCCTTCCCGCCGACCCCAGCCGCTGGGCCTTTGTGGGCGACTCTGCGAATGATGCCCCGATGTTCGCCCATTTTCCGATGTCGGTGGGGGTGGCGAACGTGGATGCCTTCCTCCCCCGTATCCCCGTGTGGCCCGCCTATCGCACCGCCGGGGAGGGGGGGCACGGCTTTGCCGAGCTGGTGCACCGCCTGCTGGAGCTGCGCCGCTGATTCGGCACGCCGTTTGCATGCCAAAGAAGTGTGTCCTTCCTCGTCCCCGTAGACCTCTCCGCTCCCTCCCACGCGGCTATTGAGCTGGCGGTACTTGTCGGTCGTGCGACCGGAGAGGAAGCGGTGGTATTGCACGTGACCTCCGGTTCTCCATCTCTGGATTTATTGGCGGATCTCTACGAAGTGACCTGGCCACTGCGGCAGGCGGGCGTGCGCGCACGCTTGCGTACGTTGCAGGGTGATCCCGCACGGGTGATCCGGTCAGAAGCCTCCCGTCGGCACTGTCGCTGGGTGGTGATGGGCACACGGGGGCACCTGAACCACCCGGAAAGTACGGCCGCCGCCGTGATGCGGGATTGCAGTGTCCCAACCTTGGCGATGCGTCCGGGAAACTCCGCGAAGATCGACATCTCTCGTGTGAGTCTCTGGGCCCGGCCCCGGAGTCTGGCGCCACAGGCCTGGGACATCGCCAACCTCCTGGGAAGCCTGTTGAATAGCCCGGTGGATACACAGGGAGAAAGCTGCGGTCCAGGCAAGCGTGGTGCCTGTGCTGCCGACGCCCTGTTGGTCCTGGATCTCGCAAAAATGCCCGCGGCCGGGTTGGCCTGTACCTTGGAAGAGGAGCGGTGCCGTGTGTTGCTGGTCGCACCGCCCACCGGACAGGCTGAGCAATAACACACAGCCCTGTGTGATTTCGCCCTGGTTGCCGGGCGGCCCGGAATCCGGTATCGGGTACCGCGAGGGGCGGATGTCCGAGACACAGGAGCTGGAGCAGTACATCGGGATCGACGATGAGGATCGGGCGCGGTTGAGACGCCTGTTGGCGGTGGCAGAGCCGCACCTGCCGGGCATCATCGAGAACTTCTACCACGCCATCCTGGGCTCTCCCGCAAAGCAGGTGCTCCAGGACGAAGCTCAGGTACAACGGCTCAAGGCCACCATGATCCGATGGGTCACCGAGACCCTCGCCGGCCCGCACGATGCTGCCTATTGGGAGCGCCACACGCGCATCGGCCGCACGCACGTTCGTGTCGGCCTGCCGCATCGCTATGTTTTTGGCGCAGTGAACCTGATCCGGGGGGATTTGCAGCGGGTCGCCCATGCGTTCTTGCCTTCCGAAGAGTGTATGGGCATCTGCTTGGCGCTCAACCGTCAACTGGACCTGGAGCTGGCGGTGATGTCCTCCACCTACATGCAGGCGCATGAGGATATTCAGCTTCGCTCCTTGCAGGATCTGATCATCCGGTCGATGCCCGTCACCATTCTCTGTCTGGACGGCACCGGGCGCGTGACTGCGGCAACCCGTCCTTCGGCGCGCCTCTTTGGGGACAATGCGGAAATCGGCCGTCACTATGAGGCCTTTTTGCCCGCCGATCTGGTAGAGGCAGCAGATCTTCCCAGCCTGGTCGGGCAATGCCTGGCAACGGGGCAGGATCTGAGCGTGCCGCGTGTGGTGTTGGGAGAGGGCGCCTCGGCGCGCCATTTTCGTATCTCCATCGTCCCGCTCCAACACGAGCTGGCCCGCCTGCTACTGCATGTGGAGGAGACCTCGGAGGCGGTGCAGGCGGAGGCGCGGGCGCAGCAGGCGGAGTCGCTGGCGCGTATCGGAAGCCTCGCCGCCAATGTGGCGCATGAGATCCGCAATCCGCTGACAGCCATCTCAGCGACCCTCCAGGTGATCAGTGGCTCCTTCCCGGCAGAAGACCGGCGGAAAGCCATTCTGGGAAAGGTGGGCGAGCAGGTGCTGCGCCTGGATCGCCTGGTCAGCGATCTGCTGGGCTACTCGCGAAAGGCGGTGCCGCGCCCGCAGCGGC
>JBEIQS010000067.1:0-27108 GCA_040376425.1 Alphaproteobacteria bacterium
TCAACAGCGCGCAAAGGGTAAGTCCCCCCGCCTTTTCTCCCTGGTCCGGCAGCACGTCCCAGCCCAGCCAGGTCACCGGCATCTCTGCTCCCTTCAGCGCGCGGCTGCCGCGCGCAGGCAGGTCGCTGTCCCAGGTGGGGTCCACCCGGTAGATGTCCAGACCCCCCGAATGGGCCATCGCAAAAAGAAGGTTACCCGAGGCATCCAGGCTGGTGGCCACTTTGGATGGCGGCGCGGGAAGGTCCACCACCTGTCGCAGTGCACCGGTGGCGCGTGGGTCCAGCTCCAGCACCTTCACCGAGCCGCCCTCTCCCGACGGCGCCGGAATCCAGAGCGGCACCAACAGGGCCCCATCCGAGCCCGTCACCCCTTCGTCGAGCAGGCTGAAGCGAGGATAGGGGAGGGAGAAGGTGGAACGCGTGCGCACCGAGCTACCATCCAGCCGCACATAGCTGATGCTGGCGCCCTTCCGCCAGTACACGTACCGGCTGTTGGCATCGCTGGAGCGTGTACGGGAAAGGTGAGGGTCAACATAGCTTTGCAAGCGACCCAGGTAGGAATGGCTCAGCAGACGGGTCGGTCGCTTGGAATCAAACTGGCTCAGGTAGAGGTCGTAGCCCCCACTGCCGCCGTGCAGCCAGGTCATCGCCGCGCCCACCCCGCTGTTGAGCGTCGGATCCCAGGTAAAACGTCCCGTTTTGTGGGATGGTACCGAAAGGCGAATACTCTTCCCAGCGATGGCCGTGAGCACCGCCCCTGACCCGTCCTGCACTTCCACGCCCAAGGTCCACGTGCCGGGGTCAAAGTTGCTGGAAAGAGGCACCTCTAACAGCACGCGGCGACTGGCACCGGGCGCAATCGTCCAGGTTGTGCCAGGATCCTGTGCTGGAGGGGTGTTGAAGCGATCCTGCCGTTGCCCCTTGGGGGTGGTCAGGCGGAAGTGGACCAGAAAAGGGCGGGCGCTCAGGTCCGGAAAGGTCTGCGGCGCTGTTCCGGTGTTGCGGACGACCAGCTCCACCAACAGCGCCATACCCGCCAGGTACTCCTCGCGCAGATCGGCCGAAAAAACCAATCCATTCGACATCTTGGATTCGACCACGGTCGGCAGGCGCAGGTCGTGTTCCGAGCCGGCCGCAGCGGGTGCAGGCGCAGGGCGAGGCGCCGGGGGGATATCGGCGAGGGCCACAAGGAGGAGGGAGAGCAGCATTCTGATCCTGATAGCACCCACAGCCGCCGCCGGCATGTCTCAAGATGTGGCACGGAATCCCAGTGTGGGCCGGCGGCCGAAACGATCAGGCGAGCTGCGCTTTCACCCAGGCGAGCGCATCTTCGCGGCTGTCAAGCTGACCCTCCCGGTGGTGGTGGCGGAGCTGGTCCAAAAGGCGGCCCATGGTGTCCCCTGGTGGTACGCCAAGCTGGATCAGATCCCGTCCCAACAGCAGCGGCGGTAGCGGCCCGGCCAGCACCCCGAGTCGCTCGGCGCGCTCGCGCAGGGCCGGCTCCCCGCGCAGCAGGCTGAGCAGCTCCAGATCGCCCCGATCCGCCGCCCAGCGCAGGGCCGCATCCCGCGAAAGGTCCGTGTCCCGCTCAGAGATCAGAAAGAGCACCTGCTCCCGTAGACGGTAGCCTTCCCAGCGAAATAGGCGGAGACGGTCGAGAATTTTTATTGACGTGTCAAGAGTGCAGTGGCCGCAGGCCGCAGCGTACAGAAGCGCACGACGACGGGGAGCCTGTACGCCCCGGCTCTGCGCCGCCCGGGCATCCAGAAGCGGCGGGCAGGGTCCCCACTCCGGCAACACCTTGTCCCACATCCCCGTTCGGAAAGCCAAGTTCCAACCGTCCGAAGGTCGAACGGACTTGAGCAGCAGCTTGTCCACTTCACCGTGAATACGCTCGGCGGGAAGGTCGGCCAGCGGCATCCGAAGGCAGAGGTCTTCCAGGCTTGGATCGACGGTAAAGCCGAAGCGACCCACAAACTGTGCCACCCGGAGTGCCCGCAGCGGATCCTCGCCAAAACTGTGCGGATCCACCGCACGCAGCAGGCGCGCCTCCAGGTCTCCGCGGCCCCCAAAAGGGTCGATAAACTCCTGTTCCAGCGGATCCCATGCGATCGCATTGATGGTCAGGTCACGACGGCGGGCGGCTTCGGTGGTGCCCAGAAAGGGATCGGCGGTGGCTTCGATACCACGATGTCCAGTGCCCCCCTGCCGGTCGCGCCGGGGTACACTCACATCCAGCTCGCCGCCGGCTATCCGCAGCTTTAAAACCCCAAAACTGCGGCCCACCTCATTCACCGGCCCCAAGGGGCGCAGCAGCCGCAACAGGCGCCCCAGCTCCAGCCCGTGTACCTCAATATCCAGGTCCTTGCCCAGGATTCCCAGGAGCGCATCGCGCACCGAGCCGCCCACCAGCAGCGCCCGGCCCCCCGCGTTCCGGCAGGCCCAGAACAGCGGCATCAGGGCAGCAGGTAGCTGTGGCAGCGCCATCGGAACGGATTAACCTCTCCCGCATGTGGTTGCTCCTCGCCCTGTCCGTGTTCGCCCAGACCGCCCCTGCCCCTTCGCTGAAAGTGGGGGATTCGGCGCTGCTCTTTTCTCTTCCGGCCGTGAACGAGGACGTGGCGCTACGTCAGGTCGCGCGCGGAAGTGTGGCGCTTTCTGATTTTACGGGGGTTAGCCCTGGCTTTCCCGCGCGCGCCGTGGTGGTCACCTTCTCCGATGGCAAGGGCAGCGCCCAGTGGCAGATGCTCAGCAGGCTCCAGAAAAAATATCAGAACAAAGGGGTTCGTTTTGTCATCATCGTCGCCGATGACGTAGACATTGCCACCCTCTCCAATGTGGTGGCCTCCATCAAGTTGGACGTTCCCCTTTTGCACGATCGCTACGGAATTGTGGCAAATCGCTATGGGGTCCAGGTGATGCCGATGACATTTGTGGTCGACGGTGATGGCTATGTGGACTCTATCGGAGTTGCCAAGGATAACCTTGAAATCGGGCTCGACAGCATTCTTGCAGATCTGACGCAGTAGCGTGCCACTGCCGCGGCTGCTGTTGGTACAGGACGACCCGCGCGAGCGGCTCCGGACGGTGGCGCAGCTCAGTGCGGACTACGACGTTGTGCTGCCCGCCCTTGGGGAGGAGCCGCTTAAGGCCGCCCGGCGCATGCGTCCCGAGCTGGCGCTTTTGTGCCTGGCTCCCTACAAGCCCATGGCCAACCTCCAACTTTGCCGGATCCTGAAAACCGATCTGGGGCCGATCCGGGCCATCGGCGTCTGGGCCCCGGACGGGCAGCCGGGCGCCGACGAGGTCCTTCAGCACTACCTCGCCGATGGCTACCTGGGGGGAAGTGCAGATCTGCGGCCCTTTCTTGCCGCGTTGGCCAGGGGCGAACATCCCCGTATCGAGGGCAGCCCACCGCCCGGGCTGCGCGCTCGAATTCGGCGCTATCTGGTCCGGGGCGCCGGCCGCTGAAATAGAAGCCTTGCCCGGAGCGCTTGCGGTCGTCCCCGAAAGTGATACGAAAGCGATTACGCCCTTTGGAGTGCTGATGGTCACCGATACCTCATCCCGTCTCAACGAGATCTCTTCCGAGCTGGCCTCCATCTTGGAAGCTCGAATCCAGGAACTGGCAGCCGCGATGAAGGCCTCCGAGCAGGCCACCCGGCAGATCGTGGCGACTGAGCTGGAGATCACCCGGCATCGGCAGATCCAGGATACCATGGGACCCGAGCTGGCGGCTCTGAACAACGAGCTGGAAGCGATGAAGGGCAAGGCAGAGGAGCAACGTCAGGAGCACGCCCGCATCGGCGCCGCTCGGGACGAAGCCCGCGCCGCGGTGGTGGCGCGCCAGAGCGAATTGCGTGAGGCCGAAGGAGAGGGGGATCGGCTCCGCAGCCAGGCTCGGAAGCTGGAAGAAGAGGGCGAGGCGCTTCGGCGGGAGAACAACGAGCTCAAGAACAAGATCCGCAGCCTGGAAGAGAACGTGGCGCGTATGCGGAAGATCAAGGAAGAGTGGATGGCCAGCATCGCCGGCCTCAACCAGCAGATGGGCTCCATCGGCTCGAAAGACTAACGCTCGAACCTGGAGGCGCCCGTGTCGGAACTTGAAAGCCTGGATGCGGCCCGCCGACTGCTTGGTACCATCCAGGCAGGGCAGGTCGCCCTTACCCAGTTAGCGGCAGCTCACCTGCCTTTCTCCAGCCTGAAGACGATCTGCGAGCTCCAGGTGGACCCCTATGCCGCCTCGCTCCCTCAAGTGGGCGCGTTGGTGGATGGGCGCCTGCGGCTGCTCCGCCTGTCGCTCTACGGAGCGATGACCGGCGGCGTGGCTGCTCCGGAGGCGGCGCCGGGTGTTGGGGGAGACCCCAGCGTGATGGTGTGGATGGAGCAGGTGGCGCGGGAGGCCGGGGAGCGCTCTGCGCGCGAAGTCGGGGATCGCCTCCTCCGCGAGAGCAACGATCGCGCTCAGCGTCGGGAGCGGGATCTGATCGCAAAGCTCGATGCCGAACGTCAGGAGCGGGAGTACGCGCAGTTGGCGGCGGAAGAAGCCACCACCAAAGCGACCGAAGCTCTTGATCGTTGTGCGCAGATTCAAGCACAGGCGCAGGCCTCGGAAGACCGACTGCGCGCCGAGCTGGATCGCTTCTGGGCGGAGGCGACCGCACGCGTTGCGGATACCAGCGTCCAACTGGCTTCGTTGGAAGCGCGACTAGCCGATGGCGCTACCACCCAGGAAGAAGCGCAGCGCCGGTTGGAAGCGGCGGAGGAGCGCCTTCGCTATGCGGAGCAGGCGGCTGAGGATGCGCGAAATGCGGCCATGCTTCAGGCGGTCGAAGCCGAAAAACGGCTGCGTCAGGCGGTAGAAGAGGCCGAGCGTGACACCCAGCGCCGTGCAGAGGAGTCGGCGCAGGCCAGACAGGCGCGGGAAAAAGCGGCACTGTTGGCTGAAATGGCTCGCGAGGCTGAGGCTGCCCGAGAGGCTGAGGCCGCACGCGAAGCTGAGGCGGCTCGCCAGGCCGAGGCCGCACGCGAAGCTGAGGCGGCCCGCCAGGCTGAGGCCGCACGCGAAGCTGAGGCGGCTCGGGAAGCGGATCGTCAGGCCGAAGAGGCCGCAGCTGCGGCCGAAGCACTCATGCGACAGCGGGCACCGGTGGAGCCTGCGCCTGAGCCCACCCTGGAGATTGCGACGGAGGAGCACACGGAGCCGAACCAAAACTTGGTTCCTGAGCCGCGTGCGCTGCCGCCCATCGACGATCTCACCGAGGATGTACCTGTCCAATACGCCACCGTCGATAGCGGTCTGGCCATGACTGCGGAGCTGGAGGATGTCTTGGGTGGGGGCACATCCCCTGGTACCACAGCCCTTCCACCCGCTTCGCCGCCTGAGGAGGATGCCCCTTCTTTCCTCGATTTGGAGCCTGCTGACGAGGTTTCGCCCTTGGGCCCCGCACCCCTGGTGGGCTTTGCCGCCGCGGACGAGCCCACCAGCGTTGGTATGCCTTCCATGTCGCTGCTCCATGCGCTGGCTGGTTCCAACGATCTGGTGCTGCCGCGGGATCCCGACCAGGATGCTCCGACCAATCCGCCTATTGAGATCAAGGTCGAAGGCGACGACTTCGGCGCTGAGCTGTTGAAGGCACCTCGGGTCGCCGGCGCCGCCTTCGTGACCATCCGCTCGGAGGACATGGAGGAAGAACCCCAGGTTGTGGCGCAGTCGGACCGTCCGGTTTCCTTCCGGGTGGGCGAACGCGACGTGTTGCCCGAATCCGAAGCCAGCCCGGCCCGTGTGGTGGTGCCACGCGATGGGAGTGGCAACGTAGCCATCACCGCACGTACCACGCGGATCTCCCAGCCTCGCAGCCCCTCCGCAAACACATCGGAAGAGGTGATTATCACCGGCGAAGGTGGGGTTCAGGATCGCAGCGACGACGGCACGCTGAAGATCAGCCTGGAGCCGGTCAGCCACGTCGACATCAAGGTGCCCGAGCTGACCGATGACGACGAAGAGGCCGAGCCGCCCGATCTGGCGCCGCAACCGGTCGCTGGGCCTCCGCCCGTCGATGCGGTGCATATCAAGGCTCTGCTGGCCGATGCAAAAATGGCCCACGAACGTGGCGATCTGCACAAGGCCATCCAGTTGCTCTCCGATGCCTTGGAGATGGACCCGGACCGTGCGGATGCCTACATCAACCGGGGCCACAGCCACTTGGACCTGGGCGACTACTCCAGCGCGATGAGCGACTTCCAGCGCGCTGAGGATCTGGAGCCCAAGAAGGCTGAGCCGCATTTTGCAATGGGCAACCTGTACTTCAACCGGAAGGAGTACAAGCGGGCGATCGAGTTCTACGATCACGCACTGGAGCTGGACGGCTCGCATGCCATGGCACGCTGTCGGCGGGGCATCTCGCACTACTACCGGAAGACCTACCGGCAGGCCGTCCAGGATCTCCAGGCAGCCTTCCGCCTGGATCCTGAGATTCCGAACATCAAGAAGTATGTTCAGATGGCGATGAAGAAGCTGGACCGTCCCGACTGACCCTCGGGGTTGGCGAGGGGTTGCCCGGTCTGATCAACGCGGACCGGAACGGCCCACCAAAGAGAAAACCACACCCGAAGGTGTGGTTTTCTTGTTTCAAGAGACTTGCCTCTTGACCCGTCAAGACTACCGGAAGGCGATCTCGTAGACGCCCTTTTCGATGGTCACCTTCAGGCGCAGTACGTTCTCGGCGGGGCGGCCGGGGCAGTTGGTGTAGTTCACGCGCCACATCATGGTCGCGGTAGAGGCGCTATCGGCGGCCTCCATCTCCCAGGTGCCACGCTCCACGCACTTGATCTCTTCACCCTGGGCGACCATGGTCGCATCGGCCTGGAAGTTGTTGTTGGGCTTGAAGCTGACGGTGTTGTAGATGAAGCTCGCACCGGTGTTGTTATCGGTCGGCTTGAAGTTCTGGGCGTCGTGCTTCAGAAGGCGCTCGGCAAAGGAGCGGCTGTTCTCGTCCTTGGGGATGTTGGTCTCGGCGGTGATCAGGCTCTCGCCGGCGGCCGAGGTGGAGGCGGCGGGCTTCTTGTCGCCGCAGCCGGTGAGGGCGAGGAGGACGGACAGGGCAATGACAGACATGGATGCTCCAAAAATGGATGTGGCTTCTATCCGATGTTGGCGTGACGTCCAGGCGGCTGTTCCATAAGACAGAGCCGAGACAGAAAATGGCGAGGCATGCGAAAGCGGGTGGCCCCCCGGAGCGTATTGAGGACGAGGCTGCCGGGCCCGCGGGTAGGGAGAAGGACCCTCCCGCCGGCTCCGGTCCCATTCGCCGGCGCAGGCTATACTCCCGCGATGAAGTGGAAAGCCTGGGGGCTGGTGGGGGCCCTTCACCTGGGGCTCGCGTTGTTCTGGACCTGGCCCACCGCACGGTCGCCTGCCACCGTGGTGCCAGGTGCGGAGCGCACCGACCTGTGGGATAGCCTCTGGTCATTCTGGTATTTTTACCAGCGGGTCTCGCATGGGCAGCTTCCGCTGCACGCCGACGGACTGCTCAACCATCCGGACGGGGGGCTGTTGTGGGTGGCCGACCCACTCAATGCAGTGCTGATGCTGCCGCTGATGGCGGTGGGCACGCTGCCCCTGGCCTGGTCGCTCCTGGTCCTGCTGCACCAGGTCTTTGCCGGGGTCGCCTCCTATGGACTGTGTCGGGAGCTGAGCGGCTCGGACCGAGCGGCCTGGGTGGGCTCGGTGGTCTATGCGTCGGCACCGCTGATGCTCTCCCACATCCACAACGGGGCCAGCGAGGCGGTGGGAATGGGCTGGCTGGCAGCGGCGGCCTGGGCGCTGTGGCGGGTGCGCAGCGGGGTGGGCGGCGTGGGGGTTGCCGCCGGAATGGTGGGCCTCTGTGCCATCGGCCAGTGGTATGCGGGGGTTTCGGTGGGGGTGCTGGCGCTGATGTTGGCCGCGGACGCCCGCCTCGCAGGCGATGGGGGGAGTGCAAGGCGCCTGCTCCTCTCCCTTGCCCTGGGAATGGTGGTGGTGGCGCCGGTGGCCGCCATTTCGCTGTGGGCCAGCACCACCGAGGGCAACCTGGTGGGGATCAAGGCGGCCAAAGAGTTGAACTCGGTGCGACGCACCATCGGTCCTGCCGATCCCGTGGGCTTTTTTGTAGGCGGAGACTATCGCTCGCCCGATTTCCGGGAGCTGTCTCGGTACGGAGAAGAGTACATACACTGTACCTATTTGGGCTGGACTGCGATTTTGGCCGCGCTCTGGGGGCTGACGTCGCCTGTGCGCCGGCGGGGCAGTGGACTGTGGTGGGCGGTGCTGGGGGTGGGGATGATCCTGGCGATGGGGCCCGTGCTCGCCCGCTTTGGAGAGCCGGTGATTCTGGCCGGGCGGCGTGCGATCCCGCTGCCCTACCTTCTGCTCGAAAAGCTGCCTGGATTCTCCTCTCTCTCCCTGCTCTGGCGACTTTCTCAGCTCTCGGTGTTGGCGCTTGCGGTGTTGGCTGCCAAAGGCATTGGTGGGCACCGTCGGGAGAATTGGCTTGCCCCTCTCTTTGTCGTCGCCTTTCTGGGGGAAGTTCGCTGGTTCTCCCCGATGGCGGGCAAGCCCGATCATGTAGAGATTGAGGATAAAGCTCCACTATTGGCCTTGCGCGACGCGCCGGAGGGGGCGGTGATGAACTTCCCCATCGTGGGGGGGCGTGCCTACCTGTACGAACAGACCATACACGAAAAGGCCCTTGCCGGAACTCTGAATTTTCCAAACAACAAAGCGAGTATGGCAGTGTGGCGGGCGGCGTTGCGCAGCAAAGATGCATCCCCCGCCGAGCTGCGCGCCGAGGTGGGTGCGGCGGCCAAAGCGGTGGGGGTGCGCTACCTTGTGGTCCACATCGATCCCATGTCCCGACCGGACCAGCACGATACTGCTGTTCGGGCGATCAAAGGGGCTTTTACACCCCTCTCTGAGATTCCTTCCCTCAAAGTCTACGCGCTGTGGTAGGAAGGTGGCCATGACGACCTGTGAAGGCCTGGGCCCCCTTGCGGAGCGGACGCTGCTGTACCAGTCGGTGGCGGCCTGGCATCGGGCCCAACAGCGACCCGGCTTAAAACTGGGCGAAAATACCCTTTGCTCAAATCGTTTTCTGGAGCTGCTTTGTAAGGACAGCCCCGGTCAAGCCCGGTGCACCGCCACCTCCTTCCAGGCGGTGATCGCCCTGGCCGGAGCGCTGGACCTCTCCTGGTCTCCCCAGCCCGCCCAACAGCTTGTGCTGCGCGATGTTCCCGCCGAAGAACGTCCGCTGCCACCCCTGGGTCTGGATGGCGGGAGTACCGATCTTTTTGTTGCAAATGCCTGGGCCACGCCGGGCGACCACTGGCTACAGCTCCTGTGGGCCAACCTGTTGGGCATGGGCCCCTGGCTTTGGGCGGCGCTTGTTGGTTCGGGTTTTTCGATGGTTTGGAACCTTGGTTCGGGTTTTCTACGGGCGTGGTCCACCGATCCATCGGCCGTGGCGGCCGTATTGAGTCACCGGGAGCCGGGGAGCTATGTACATCCTTCGGCGGTGGTGGAGGGCTGCTATTTGGGGAGGGGGGCCCGGGTCGGCGCGGGCTCTGTTCTTCGGGGCTGCATCCTGGGCGAGGGTGCCCTGGTGGAGGAGATGGTGATTCTCGAGGGCTGCGTGCTGGGGGCGGGCGCGCGGGTGCAGCGGAAGGGCGGGGCGAAGTTTTGTGTATTGGAAGAGGCCGCGGCGCTTGCGGGCCACATGCAGCTTGGGGTGCTGGGCAAGGGCAGCATGGTGAAGCATGGCGCAGCGTTGATGGATCAGGCCCTGGGCGCCAAGGTGCGCGTACGGGTGCAGGGGCGTTTGGTGGAGGCGCCCCTGGGGCTGGCCGGCGTCTGCGTGGGGCCGGGGGCGATGGTGGGAGAGGGCATCAAAATCGGCCCCGGACGTGTGATTCCCGCTGGGCTCACCATCCTGCCCGCCACCGATCAGGTGCTGACCAACCCGGAAGTGCCGGAGGGCTGTACGCGGGCCAGGATGGCGGGAAACCGGCTGGAGCCCATCGCATGAGGTGGGGAGAACCTGCATTTTCCGAGATGCTCCTGGGAGGCTATCTGGGTCTGATGAGCCTGCTCTGGGGCGGGCTTACCGCAGGGGTGGGGGCCTGGCAGCGGAAATTTGCGCTTCCCGAGCTTCCCGGCGCGGACTTCCCTCGCCTGAGCATCTGCCTGCCCGCGCGCAACGAGGCGCACCAGATCCGGTGCTGCCTGGAGGCGGCACTGGCGACGGACTATCCCAACCTTGAGCTGATCCTGGTGGATGACCACTCCACCGATGGCACTGCGCAGATCGCCGCTTCTCTCCAGGACCCGCGGCTGAAAATATTGACAGGTCAAGATTTGCCCAGCGGCTGGTCCGGTAAGTCCTGGGCCTGCCAGCAGGCGGCCGAGGCCGCCACGGGCGAGCTGCTGCTGTTCATCGATGCGGACGTGGAGCTGGGGCCCGCCCCGCTGCGGCAGGCGGTGTCGGTGCTTCAGACGCGAAAACTGGCGATGCTCTCGCTGTTTGGTACGTGGAGACTGGAGAGTTTTTGGGAGCGGGTGGCCATTCCGGTGATCGGCTGGTTTGTGCGCGGGGCGACCGATCTGGATGCGGTGAATAGTCCTGGCCGGAAAGAAGCATTTGCAAACGGGCAGTTCATATTAGTGCGTCGGGATGCTTATATGCAAGCTGGTGGGCATGGGGCGGTGCGGGCCTCGGTGTTGGACGATGTGCGGCTGGCCCAGAGCTTCAAGCAGCAGGGTTTGGCGCTGGGCCTGTACCACGCGCCCCGGGCCTTCCGGGTGCGGCTGTACCGAAACCTCTCCGAGATTGTGCAGGGCTACACCAAGAATTTCTACGAGGGCATGAACCGGAACCCGCTGTTGGCCTTGGGGGCCATCCTGTTTCTGTTTGTGGGCAGCGGTTTGCCCTATCTGCTCGGGGCCGCGGCACTGTTCTGGCCACGGGTGCTGTTCGTGGGACTGGAGGTTTCCTGGCCGTGGACGGCCTGGATTCTGGCGATCTGCCTGTCCCCGCTCCTGTTCCGGTGGCGGTTGGAGCGGGCAGACGGTCGCGACGGTACCTACGCCTGGAGCCATCCGGTGGGGAACCTGGTTCTGGGCTGGGTGCTGCTTCGGTCGATGTTTGTGGTGCGCACGGAGTGGAAAGGACGCTCCTTTCACGATGGGAAGGCGGGCTAGCCCTTTGCCGGGAGGCGGGGACGGGCTATAAAGAGCACTCGGAGGTTTGGATGCTGCTCACTCTGGCCCTGATCGCCTGCGAGCCTGTAGAGTCCCGCTTTGTGTTTGACTTCATCGGCGGCTCGCCGTTGGAAGTCGATACCATCGCGAATGATACCAACGGGGATGGGGTAGTCGAAGGTTTTATCGCCGAAGAAATCACCGCCGATCTGCGCTATCTTGGGACACAGGCCACCGATGCGGGGGCGATCGCGGACGTGGACTTCTACAGCTATTCGGTGACCTACGAGCTGCTGAACGCCGAGGGTGAGCTGGGTGGCTATGCCAATGGCGTCACCATCGGGATGATCCCCGGGGATATCGGGCAATACCCGATCCGTGCGGTCAGCTTTGATCAGAAGTTCTCCATGGCGGATCAATTCAACGGTCGACCCGTGAACGTGCGCGCCACCGTGGTGCTGCCCTACCGGGTAAACGACGTGGACAACGGTCTGTACCTCACCGGCGACTTCGACATCATCTTTGCGGATTTTGCCGAACCCTAGCGGAAGCGTTCGGTGGAAAGTTCCGGTGGTAGATGCTCGGCGTCGCCAAAAAGTAAGCCTCTAACCAGCGCTTCCACACATGGGCGGGCATAGCTGTAGCCTGCCATGCCCATCCCGGCGCAGACCAGGGAGCGGGGGCGGCCGGGTACGGGTCCCACGATGGGCAGACCGTCGCAGGAGTCCGCGTAGATGGCGCATTTTTCTCCGATGATTGGCCCCAGATCGGGAAAAAACTGCCGGCTCAGGCGCTCCAAGGTGGACCGCACCTTGGGGGAGGGAGAAGGCTCGGTTTCTCCCACCTCCATGTGGGGGGTGGCCTCGCGCGCCCCGCAGGCCCAGAGTCCATCGGGGGAGGGGAGGAAGCGGAGGCTCGCATGGTAGGCCAGCGTGGCCGGTGCCGCTCCCGCGAAGAGCAGGGCGAGCTGACGCACGGGGGTGATCTTGTCGTGCAGAAAGGGATCCAGGGGCGTTGCCCCGGTACAGAAGACATCCACCTCTGCGGCGACCGGATCGGGGTGGACTTCGAAGGTGGGGAGCGGGGGAGCCAGGGCGGCCGCCATGATGTAGCCCTCCATGGCCGGGGACACATCGATGCCCAGGCGCTGGGCTGCGGCGTAGGAGGCGGGTATTTCGGAAGCCTCCTGTCCCAAGGGTCGCCAGTGTAGCGGCAGGGGGACCGCCTCCTCCTCCCAGAAGCTGCGCCCCAGGGCGATAAATTCGATCAGCGCGCGGGCGCGATCCGTGCCCAGGGCCGCTTCCAGACGATGGGGATGTTCGGGATGTGTGGGTAGCCAGAGGGGGAGTGAGGAGGCGGAAGCCGCCTGTTGCGGCTGTGGATCCACCAACCGTACATTCACACCCTCCTGACGGAGCCGATGAGCCAGCAGCCTGCCCACCATCCCAGCACCCCACACCTGCACGTCCACCTGCTTCCGCACCTTGACGCCTCCGGAGCCACCCGTTAAAAGGGCTTCACCTTGCGGGGATTAACTCCTCGCGGCGGTTTCGGGCGTGTAACTCAGCGGAAGAGTGCCACCTTCACACGGTGGAAGTCACAGGTTCAAATCCTGTCACGCCCATAGAATCAAAGCCCTTCCCGAGACTGGGGGGGGTTTTTGGTTTTTGGGTACCAGGCCCGGGGCGGGCGGACGGAGTCCAGGCGGGGAGCCGGCCAGCCACCTTTCGGCCCGCACCCCTCGCCTCGGGCTAGGAGCCATCAACGCCGTCGGTGATAGGGCCGGTGCCGGGATCCCCCATCCCCTCCAAGATGCGCCCCGTGTTCACCGTCTGCGGATGCTCCGGCCCCAGGCCGGCACGGCGCAGCGCATACACGTTCTCCAAAATGGCCCGCGCCTCCTCCGGCCTGCCCTCCGCCAGGCACAGCCCACCCAGCGCATGCTCCAGCCGCAGGCGCTCGGGATGGTGCGCCGGCAGGCTCCGTTCGTAGCCGGAGCGGGCCTGCTCGTAGAGGCGGCGGGCCCCGGCCTGGTCGCCCTGAGCCGCCCGGACATGGCCCAGGTTCTGCACCAGCCGCAAGCGGTCCGGGTGGTCGGGGGGGTGGAGCTGCTCCAGATCGGCCAGGACCTCCTCAAAAATTCTGCGTGCCTCCGCGTGATTTCCTGTGATGTAGTGTAGATTACCAAGGTTGCTCAGGCAGCGCAGGCTCAGCGGATGTTGCCTGCCATACAGGCGTTGGTAGCCGAGAAAGGACTCTTCTATCAGCAATTTTGCGGCATCCGGCTTTCCAAGCTGCACCAGGCAGGATCCCAGGTTCTGCCGGGTCATCAGGCTGTCGGGATGGTCGGCACCCTGGAGCTGCACCCGCAGCCGCAGCGCCTCCTCCAGGCGGGGGAGGGCATCCTCGGGCCGGCCCAGCTCCAGCAGCAGCACCCCCAGATTTTGCAGGGTCACCAGCCGATCGGGATGCTCAGGACCGAGCACCCGCGTCCGGGTAGCCAGCACCTGCTCAAAGAGACCCCGCGCGTGAACCAGGTCCCCGCGGGCCTGCAGGGTGGCCGCAAGGTTCTGGGCTGTCCCCAAGCTCTGCGGGTGCTCCGCTCCCAGCAGCTCCTCGCTCTGGCGCAGGCACTCTGTGTAGTCCTGAACTGCCCCATCGAAATCTCCGAGTGCCGAACGGAAGCAGGCCACATTGTGGAGGCTGGTCAGTGACAGCGGATGCTCCGCGCCCAGGGCGACCAGCCGTCCCTCCCGGGCCTGTCGTCCCAGCAGCAGCGCCTCGGCCGTCTCTCCGGCTTCATGCAGTGCCAGGGCGAGGTTGTGCAGACGCAGCAATGTCTCCGGATGCCCAGCGCCAAGCTGCTGTTCGGAGCCCTTGTGCAGGCCACGCAGGGCAGCCACGGCGGTGTCGACCTCTCCCCGCGCCAGCCGGCTCAGGCTCAGGTTCTGCAGGCTGGCCTGGCTGTCGGGATGGGAGGCTCCCCACTGCTCTGCCCGCTGGGCCAGTACCTCCTCCTCCAGCTTCTCTGCGGATTTTTGGTCGCCCAGGTGATGCAGGGCGATGGCGCGGATGTGCTCGGTCTCCAGTCGCTCGGCGTCCCCGGAGGCCTGACCGGCCAATAGCCCCTCCACCACCCCCAGCGCCCGCCGCCAGTCCCCTGCGGCCCCCACAGCCTGCGCCAGATTCTGGAGGATGTCGGTCCGTTCCTCGTCCTTCGCCTCGGGCAGCAGGCGCTCCAGGCTCGCAATGGCCGCCCGCGCCCGGCCCTGCTCCAGGTCCAGCTCGGCCAGTCGATGGAGGAGGCGGCGCTGCGCCGGCCGATCCAGGCGGCGGCTCACCTGCCGCGCGTGGGGCAGCAGTGGGCGCAGCCGGGTCCACTTCGGGATTGTACTCGTAGAAGGCTTATTCAGCAGGCCCAGGAGCACAGCGGGCAACCGATCCTCAAGCTGCGCTTGCCGGGCCTGCCCGCCCCGCTGCGTCCGCGATTGGATGAGGGCATGGACCCGGAAGGAGGAGCTTTCAGCCTGCAGGATGGCCAGCGAAGCCGCTTCGTCGACGTGGATCCACAGCAGCTCCTCGGCCTCCTCCTCCTCTTGGCCATCCACCTCTTTCAGAAGCTCTATCGCCAGGATCTTTGGAATCGGGCCGGATTCCACCAGTGTGGCCAAGAGCAGCAGGTCCCGCGCCCCCTCGCTCAGGCGGTGCAGGCCCTGGTCCAGCACCGACCAGAGAGGCGCATCGCCCTCCTCGCCTGATTGCTGCTCCCAGAGCACCCGCAATCCGTCCGTCCCACCGGCGCGCAGCAAGGCGCCCAGCACTTCCAGGGCCAGGGGCAGCCCACCCACCCGGCCCCGCCACTGCGTGCTCAGCTCTGGCGGCAGCGGCAGCCCCAGAAGTCGAAGGGCAGCCTCCTCCCCCAGGTCCTCCACCACCAACGAACGTCCCAGTCCCGACGCTTCGCGGCGACAGATCAGGCTGGATCCCTGCCCGGTGGGGGCGGGCTCTGCCGTGTCCGCGGGGTCGTCCAGCACCCATAGATAGGGCGGAAGTGGCTCCAACCGCGCGCGCAGGTCCGCCTCCCGTTGCTCCTGCGGCCCCGGTGCAATGCCCAACTGATCGCAGAGGGCCTGTCGTAGATCGCCGTCCCCCCGTCCCATCCAGAAGATCCCGCCCGGCCAGGCACTGCCAAAGAGCCGCGTGTATTCAAGTGCAAGGCGGCTTTTCCCTACCCCTCCCATTCCCGTGATGCACACCGGAAGGGGCCGATCCCGCCCGGACACCGCCACCTGCCGGCTCTCCAGAAGCAGGCCGTGAAGCTCCCATAGCTCCGTGTCCCGTCCCACAAAGGCAGCCCCCGGATTGGGGATATGGCCAAACCGAGGCACTTCCGCCAGCTTCAGGCTGGAGAACGGCGTCGCGGGCAGCCGCTCGGACAGCAGAGATGCGAATGCCGCCCGTGACTCGACTGTGCGTGGCTCCGGATAAAAGAGCAGATCCAGCTCCGGACGCGAGCGGCCGAATTTGTGGAGGGCTCGTGGATCGGAAAATTCTGTTGGAAGAATAAAATACAGGCGCTTGGCGAGCTGCCCCGTGGCCGCCGCCGGCAGCCAGGCCGCCCGCAGCGCCCGCATACAGGCTTCACTATGTTGAAAATCAGCGTCATACCAACAAAAAATCCCGCGCGCGCCTGCCACCACCTCCTCCGGGCTGCCTCCTGCCACCGGCACCGGTAGCAGGGGAACGCCGGCCTCCTTCAGCCAATGTTCCAGCTCTACCCTGCGCTCTGGGGAGGCCACACAGAGGTGGATCATCCGGGAGACGTCCGCAGCAGGTGCTTCGCGATGGCCAGGGCTGCCTCCCGCTCGATCAGGGCTTCGTTCAAGAGTGGGGGAGGGAAGGCGGCGGGCAGGCTGGATTCCTTGCCCACCGAGCATCCAAAAGGCTGCTGCCATCCTCCATTTCCTGGCGACCAGCACTCCGAGTACACAAACACACTCCCGTCCACATTTCGGCCGCGCAGGGAGACCCAGGCGATGCCCAGCTCGGGCCGCTCCGACTCTGCGATCACCTGCAGGCCCATCTTCCGCGCCTCCCGGTAGGCTGCGCCCTCGCGGGTGTAGTCAGCCGTCGCCCCGTTCACTTCCCGCAGCCGCCGTTCATGGGCTTGAAGCTCCCCTTCAATAGCTGCCGACTCCCCCTCCAGCCGCTTCTGCACCTCGGGGCGCTCCGCCCAGCGCTTCCGGCTTGGCTCGTCCGGCCAGGGGCGCGGCATCTTCAGCGGCCCGGGCGCCTCCCCCTGCTCCCCGCCCAGGTGGAAGAGCACATTGGCGCGGGTATGCGCCACCCAGGCGTCGCCACCCCCGTTCTGAAACCAATCCTGGATTTTGCTGGTGTATTCGGGAGGAAGAAGGAGCAGCTTCGCCGCCGCGGTCAGGATGCGCTGCCCGAAGGGGCGTGCAGTCTCCCACACCAGACACTCATCGGCCAGACGCGGGCTTTGATCCAGGGCATGCTCGCAAGAGAGCAGCGCGGTGCCCGGCCGGCTCCGGTCCAGGCCCACCGCGCGCGCGCTTTGATCATAGAGCAGCCGGGCGGTGGAGAGCGGGCGGGCATAGCCGATACCTTCGGTGCCCCCAAGCAATTTGGCGCTGTTCACCCCCACCAGGCGCCCCCAGGCATCCACCAGGGGCCCCCCGGAAGATCCCTGGTTGATCGCTGCATCATGCTGGATCACGCCCTCGGGCATCGCGCCCACCACCCCCGCCGTGAACGACCACACACTCTGTTGCGGGTGGCCCAGCGCATAGACCCGCTCCCCCACCTTCAGGGGGCCGTCGCGCTCGGGTAGGGGGTGGGCGGTCCCCAGCGGCCCGTTCACCTGCACCACGGCCAGATCGAGCTGGGGATCCCCCTGGAGCAGGCGCACGGTCTTCATCTCGCCTTCGTTCTCAAAAAGAAAGCGAGAAAGTCCCCCATCCATCGCCGACCAGCTTGGACGATCCGGCGCCCACAGCAGGGCGTGGAGCGCCGTCGCCCCCTGCACCACATGCAGGTTGGTCAGGATCCTGCCGTCGCTGTCGAGCAGACTGCCGGAGCCATAGCCCCGACCCTCCGGCCGGTCCACCACCAGCAACACCACCGCCGGCAGGGAGTTTTCCACCACCGTCGCCGTCTCTGGCGGGGATGATACACAGCCGGTATGTATCAGTGTAACATAGATGCTACAAAGAATAGTTTGATACATGCGTGGATGTATCAACGGCGAAAGGCGGCGAAGCAGTGGCGACGTGTGCACCATTCAGCGGATCCGAAACCGGTCCCGATCCCGGGTGAAGGCGTCCACGCTGCTCTCCCCCTTCCAAAGCAGCTCCGCCAGAATACGACCGGTCAGCGGCCCCATTTTGAAGCCATGCCCCGAAAAGCCCGCACCGATCACGATGCGGGGATCCTGCGGGTGATGCGCCAGGATGAAGTCCTCGGTGGGCGTGTTGGTGTACCAGCAATTCTCCTCTCCCATCCTGGATCCTGGTGATACAGAGAGCTGCTCTTCGAGAAAATTCTGTGCCAGAGCGAGGCGCTCCGCCTGCGGGGACGCAAGCTGATCGGGATCGTCGCCCCGCTCCGAGGTTCCGTGAAAAGCGGCCTTGATCCCAGCCTGTCCCGGAAAGGCGGGCAGTCCGTAGTGCACCTGATCCCGTCCGATGTGGACCCAGACCGGAAAGTGAGGATGTTCCAGGCGAATACCTGTCGGCTGCCAGTAGCCGACGGTCTGGAGCGCGGGCACCAGCGACATCCCCAAGGTCGGAAAGAGCCGGGGTGCCCACGGACCTGCACAGACGACGATGCCCTCGGCCTCGATCACCCCACTTTCCGTACGCACGGAGAGCGGATCATGCTGGATTTCCACTATTTTTTCGCCCAGGTGCAGCCCCACGCCCCAGCGTTGCAGCAGCGCCCACAACGCGGACATCACCTGCCCCGCTGCCACCACACCGCCGCTGCGATCCCACAGCACCTCTTTGGCATCAGGGAAGCGGAAGGCGGGGAATTTCCTTCGGGCCTGGCTGGGACTCAGGGACTCCACCGCGGCGCCAACCTCCAGAACCGCCGCTTTGTAGACAGCAATCGGGCCATCGGGAGGCCCCCAGAAAATCCCGTCGCCGGGGTGGATCAATTGCTGACCCACCTCGGCCTCCAGGCTGGGCCAGGCGCGCTGGTGCGCCTCCTGCATCAGCCGCACATAGGTGGCCTCGGCGTAGGTGGAGCGGGTGATACGCGTGCTTCCATGCGAGGAACCACGAGCATGGCCCGGTGCGAATTGCTCCACCAGTCCCACCGGTCCCCAGCCCCCCCGGCAGAGCTGCCAGGCCGTACACAGCCCGTTGATACCGCCGCCGACCACCAGAGAGCGGTATTTCATCGGGTCATCCACCATAGCTGAGGGCCCACCACGATGCCGGCGTGGATGGCGCCGGTGTGGCCCTCCTCGGTGACCACCAAGGTGGTGGGTAGGGTGTTCACCCCATAGGCAGCCTTGGTCGCGGCATCAATGCGCAGCACCTGATCCAGTGGCATTCCTTCGGACCTTGCAAAGGTGATCAGGTCTTCGATCGTTCCGTCCATGGCCACAAAATAGAGGGGAATTTCAGGATGATCCTTGGAGAAGGCCACCAGTGTGGGCAGCTCCAGGCGGCAGGGGCCGCACCAGGTGGCCCAGAAGTTCAGGAGCACCTTCTTGCCGCGCAGCTCTGAGAGTTGTACCTGAGCCCCAGACAAGGAAGGAAGTCGGAAATCGGGTGCCTCCGTCGGCAGTGACGGTGCCCGGAGCCAGCCCAGACCGAACCAGAGGCCAAGGCCGCCGCCCACCAGAATGACCAGATCCTTCAGCCAGCGCCTTCGGGGAGGAGGAAGCTCCGCTTCTTCCGGGAGTCGCACCTGCAGTTCGTCGCTCATGCCTTCCCTCTATCCGAAAAATGGCGGCTGTCCCGCCGCGATGTTGGGCCACCTACAGGATAGCGGGTTAAGGAGGAGCATGGCTCTCTCTCTCAAAGCCCAGCAGCTCCGAAAGCGTATGGTGCATCCGCTGCTCTATCGCTTCTGGGTTTTTGTCAAACTTCCCGCCGCGGCCTTTGCCGGGGTGATGCTGCGCGAGCTGGAGGAGGGGCGCTGCGTGGTGTCCATTCCCTACGGCTGGCGCAGTCAAAATCCCTTTCAAAGCATCTACTTTGCGGTGCAGGCGATGGCCGCCGAGCTGTCCACCGGGGCCCTGGTGGTCATGCACACTGCCGACCAGCCCTTCTCCACACTGATCCTGGACATCAAGGGCACCTTTGGGAAAAAGGCAGTATCTACGGTATGGTTCACCTGCGAAGGTGGGGATGCGGTGGTCCAGGCGGTGGCCGAGGCGGTGGCGACGGGCGAGCCGCGCACCGTGGCCCTGGAGACGGTGGGCCGGATGGCCGACGGCACCGAAGTCAGCCGGTTTGTGTTCACCTGGTCGGTGAAGGCCCGCAAGCCCCGCTGAGCCGGGTGCCGCACATCCGGTTATAGGAAGCCGGCAGGAGGCACGGTGGAAAGCACTCAGTGGGCAGCACTACAGGCGGGGGTGGCAGCACGGGATCCGGCAGCGGTGGAAGAGGTGATCGCCGCCTTGGATGCGGGACTGGTGCGCGTGGCCGAGAAGGTGGGTGGCGACTGGGTGGTGAACGCCTGGATCAAAGAGGCGATTCTCCTGTATTTCCGGCAACGGAACATGGAGCCCTCCGAGGCGGGGCCGCTGCAATTCCACGACAAAATCCCGGTCAAAGGCAACCTTGCGGCCGCGGGGGTCCGCGTCGTGCCGCCGGGAACGGTGCGCTATGGCGCCTTTCTGGAGCGTGGCGCCATTGTGATGCCCGCCTATGTGAACATCGGCGCTTGGGTGGGGACGGGTAGCATGGTGGATACCTGGGCCACCGTTGGTTCCTGCGCGCAGATCGGACGCCATGTACATTTGAGCGGTGGCGTCGGGATTGGTGGAGTGTTGGAGCCACCTTCGGCCCGGCCGGTGATCATTGAAGATGGCGCCTTTATCGGGTCCCGCTGCATCGTGGTGGAGGGTGTGGTGGTGGAGGAGCAGGCGGTGCTGGGTGCCGGTGTGGTGCTGACCTCGACCACGGCCATCCTGGATGTCACCGGTACCGAGGAGCGACGGCTGGTGGGCCGCATTCCCGCGCGCTCGGTGGTGGTGCCGGGGGTGCGCAACAAAAAGTTCCCCGCCGGAGAATACGGCGTGCCCTGTGCCCTGATCATCGGCAAGCGGAAGAAGAGTACGGACCTTAAAGTCTCGCTGAACGACGCCTTGCGGGAGCATGATGTTGCCGTCTGATGCGGCGCGTCTGGCCGAGCTGACACTGGCGCTCTGTGCCATCCCTTCGGTCACGGGCGACGAGGCCACGTGTGCCGATTTTGTCGCTTCTTTTCTTGGACATATGCATGTGGAGCGGGTGGGAAACACGGTGCTGGCGCGCGCCGGAGGGCGGCCCCGCCCGCTGGTGCTCCTGGCCGGGCACACCGATACCGTTCCCCTGAAAAGCCTCGATGGGGAGATTGTTTTCGAGGGAGAAAGAAAGCAATTTACGGTGCCTCCCTCTATCCAGGGGGAACGCATCTATGGCCTGGGCGCCTCCGACATGAAGGGTGGCCTGGCGGTGATGCTGCACCTCGCCGCTACGCTGCCTCTGGACGACCTCCCCTATGAGCTGGGCCTGATTTTTTACGATCGGGAGGAGGGCCCCTGGCTGGAAAGTGGCCTGGGTCCAGCTTTTGAGCAGGTTTCCTGGCTGCGCGAGGCTGCGCTGGCCTTCTGCCTGGAGCCCTCCGACAATGGGGTACAGGTGGGCTGTGTAGGCTCGCTGCATGCCACCGTGCGCTTTTTGGGGCGTGCGGCACACTCCGCGCGGCCGTGGCAGGGCGAAAATGCCATCCACAAAGCGGCCCCGCTGCTGGGCCGCCTTGCCGCACGTCTGCCAGTCGATGTGGTGGTGGATGGCTTTCTATTCCGCGAAGTGCTCTCTGCCACGGTGGCCAAGGGTGGTGTCGGTCGCAATGTGGTGCCGGACCGCTTCGAGTTGAACCTGAACTATCGCTTTGCTCCTGGAAAATGTACGGCGGAGGCGGAGGCGGAGCTGCGCGAGTTTGTCGGTGAGGCGGAGGTTCAGCTCACCGATCACTCCCCCTCGGGCCGTGTGGTTACTCAGAACCCCCTTCTTCAACGCTACGTCCGGCTGAACCAGCCGACGATGACCGCCAAGCAGGCGTGGACCGATGTCGCCCGCTTTTCGCAGGAGGGGGTGGATGCTGTGAACCTGGGCCCGGGTCTCACCGCACAGGCGCACCAGGCCGGAGAGTACGCCGAGCTGCCCCTGATTGTGGCTTGTTTCCAGGACTTCGTTCGGTTTTTCACGGCCGATGAGCCCGGATAGACAACACTTCGTGGGGCTGGGGGCCGGCCTGGCGGCGCTGCTCACCCTGCTTGCGATACCCAAGGCTCTGGTGTTGGACGAGGAAAGCTACCTGTGGCTGGGAAAGCAGGTTTTTGAGCATGGCGCCTATGGATGGTCGCGGCTGTGGCCGCCCTGGGACGGGGACGCCTTTGTCTATGCCCACCCACCCCTGTTCTTGTATTGGGTGGGCCTTTGGGAGCGGGGGACGGAGCTGGTGCCGTTGCTGCGCGTCGGTGTGGGGCTGCCCTGGTCGCTGCTGTTGGGGGCCTCAGCGGCCTGGCTTGCCCTGCGTAGCACCCGGCACCCGGGACTGGGCCTGGGCCTGTGGATCTGCACGCCGGTGGTGGCGTTGGGCCTCCAGAACAGCCTGATGATCGACCTGCCCGCCACCGCGTTGGCTGCGCTCACGGTGGCGGCCTGGCGGGAGGGCGCGGAGGAGGGCAGGCTTGGTTGGTTTTTGTTGTCCGGCCTGGCGCTCGGCCTGGGGCTGTGTACCAAGTACCCGGTGGGGCTGCTGCTGCCCGTGCTGGGCGTGCACGCGTGGCGGCAGTCCCGCCAGGGCGTGGGCGCAGGGCCATGGCTGGGCCTGGGACTGGGGCTGACGATTTTTGTGGGCTTAGAAGCAGTCCTTTATTTGTCGTATTCTAAAATACATATCATGGAAGTGTGGCTTAGAAGGGAAGAGATTCCGCAGGGATCGATGGTGGGCCGCGGCTTTGGCACCCTGGTGCGGGCGGGGCTGCTGTGCCTCCCCTTGCCCTTCCTTCTCGCCGATCGGCGGGCCCTGGTGGGGGGGCTGGTGGTGGCGCTGATCGGGCTGGCGCTGCTGAGGCCGGAGCTGCCCGGTGTCGCGGCGGGTTTATTGTTGGTTTCCTACGCTGGGGCCGGTGGGGCCCTGTTTCTGCGGGGGCTTGGCCGGTTGTTTTCCGGTGCGGGTCGGCGGCGGAAGGGGGACCGGGACGACGCGCTTCTGCTCGGTGGGTGGCTGGTGGCAGGCATGGTTGGGGTGGTCCTGTTCCATAACTTTGCCGCCCCTCGCTACCTTTTCCCGGTGGCCCTTCCGGCCGCGCTGTTGGTAGCCCGCGCCGCCGAGGATGTGGAGGGCGGCAAGGGCCTGGCCCGCCTGTCGATGGTGCTCGGGGCGCTGCTGGCCATCCTTCTTTCGGTGGCGGATGCCCGCTTTGCGGCGGCCTCGGTAGAGGTGGCACAGCGCGTACTTCCCCTGGGCAAAGAAGGCTACTTCGAAGGCGAGTGGGGCTTGCGTTCGGTGTTGGAGGCCGGAGGGTGGCAACATCGACGCCCCGGGGAAAAGTTGCCCTCGGGGGCACTGCTTGCGGTGGCGGACAACGCGGCCTCCGACCGGCAGGGTCTGGAGGCACTGGAGCCGCTGCGCCGGTTGGAGAGTGTTGACAGCTTCTCGGTGCGGGTGGTGGATGTAGACGAGGGCATCGGCTTCTATGCGGAAACCCTGGGGATTTTGCCCTTCGGGGTGGGAAGAGGACCGCTGGAGGGGGTCACTGTCTACCGCGCGCCCTGATCTGCTTGGCGGCGTTGCATGCTTGCAGTTATGGCGAAACTTTCGCTGAGGTACCCTTGTCGCTACAGCTCTACATCGCCACCCGCAAAGGTATCTGGATTGCCGACTCCGAAGACCGCCAACAGTGGACATTGGGGAGGCCGATTTTTCTGGGACAGCAGGTCCACCATGTGGTGCTGGATCCACGGGACCGGCGCACGCTCCTGGCCGCATCACGGCAGTGGCACCTGGGGCCTACCGTGTTCCGCAGCGACGACGGAGGCACAACCTTCAAAGAGGCGAAGCTTCCACCTGCCTTTACCAAGGGTGACCCGCGTGGTCGGGCGGTGGACCACGTCTTCTGGCTTACGCCCGGGCATGCCGACGAGCCGGGCGTGTGGTACGCGGGCAGCTCACCACAGGGTCTGTTTCGCTCCGAAGATGGCGGGCAGAGCTGGGAGCCGGTGAGCGGCTTCAACGACCACCCGGAGCAACACAAGTGGGTGGGTAGCGACAAGGACCAGACGCCCGATGGCGGAAAGCTGCACTCTATCCTGGTGGATCCTCGGGATCCCGCGCACCTCTACCTGAGCATGTCGGGCGGCGGTACCTTTGAGTCCACCGACCGTGGCGCAGACTGGAGGCCGCTGAATTCTGGGGTTGCAATGGACTTTGCCCCCCCGAAGGAGGACGGAAGCGAGTATCCCTACGGTCACGACCCCCACTGCATGATCCAACACCCTCTGCACCCCGATCGCCTGTACCAGCAGAACCACTGTGGGATCTACCGCATGGATCGCCCGGAAGGTCGCTGGATCCGCATTGGAAAGAACATGCCTGCAGAGGTGGGGGACATCGGCTTCGGCATCGTCAGCCATCCCCAGAATCCAGATTGTGCGTGGGTATTTCCCATGGATGGTACGGGCGACTGGTCGCGTACCCCACCCTCAGGTCGCCCGGCGCTGTTCCGCACCCGGGATGCCGGTGCCTCCTGGCAGCGCTGCGATGGGGGCTTTCCCCAACAGAATGCCTGGTGGACGGTCAAGCGGCAGGCGCTGGCTGCGGACACCCATACGCCCATGGGTCTGTATCTGGGCACCACTTCCGGGGAGCTATGGTCCAGCCTGGACGAGGGTGACAGCTTCTCCTGTCTTTTCAGGCACTTACCGCGTGGCGGTAGCCGACGGCTACAACAGTAGCTACCTCTATGTTTTCCACGGGAGCAGCAGCGGTCTGGTTTCCACCCCGGTCAACACCCTGAACATCGGCGATGCCAACTTCGGCTATTCGCTTTCCAGTGGGGATGTCAACGCCGATGGCTACCGGGACCTCGTTGCGGGCACGATTGGCAATGGCGCCTATGTCTACCACGGCTGCCCGGATACCGATGGCGACGGCTACTGCACGGATCGCGACTGCAACGACAACTCCGCCGCCATCAACCCGGCCGCCACCGAGACCTGCGACAGCGTGGACAACGACTGCGACGGCCTGATCGACGATGCGGACACCAACGTCTCCGGCCGCAGCACCTTCTACCGGGACAACGACGGCGACAGCTACGGCAGCAGCTCCTCCACCACCACGGCCTGCTCCCGGCCCACCGGCTATGTAAGCTCTGCTACAGACTGCAATGACAGCGCCGCTGCTGTCAATCCCGCCGCCACCGAAACCTGCGACAACGTAGACAACGACTGCGACGGCCTCACCGACGACAAGGACCCCAACGTCTCCGGACGCCCCACCTGGTATCGGGACAACGACGGCGACAGCTACGGCAGCTCCAGCACCACCTCCACTGCCTGCGTCCAGCCCTCCGGCTATGTAAGCTCCGCTACAGACTGCAACGACGGCGCCGCCGCCATCTCCCCCGCCGCTACCGAAACCTGCGACAACGTGGACAACGACTGCGACGGGCTTATCGACGATGCGGACAGCGGCGTCAGCGGCCAGAGCACCTGGTACGCCGATGGCGACGGCGACAGCTTCGGGAACGCCGGTTCCACTACCGCAGCCTGTGTGCAGCCCAGCGGCTATGTAAGCTCCACTACAGACTGTGACGACAGCACTGCCGCCGTCAACCCGTCCGCGACCGAGACCTGTGACCGCATCGACAACGACTGCGACGGGCTCACCGACGACGACAGCGGTGTCATCGGGCAAAGTACCTGGTACCAGGACAGCGACGGCGACAGCTACGGCGGCACGAACACGACGCTCGCCTGTGTACAACCCGGGGCTACACCGCATCCGCGACGGACTGCAACGATGCCAGCGCGGCCATCTCCCCGGCTGCCACGGAGTCCTGTGACAGTGTCGACAACGACTGCGACGGGCTCATCGACGATGCGGACAGCGGCGTCAGCGGCCAGAGCACCTGGTACCAGGACGGCGATGGTGACAGCTACGGCGGCTCCAACACCACCCGCGCCTGCGTGCAGCCCAGCGGCTTCGTGGCCGATGCCACCGACTGCGACGACGGCAATGCCACGGTAAACCCCGCTGGCAGCGAGATCTGCGACGGTCTGGACAACGACTGCGACGGGCTGTTGGATCTGGAGGACCCCTCCAACAGCGGTATGGCCACCTGGTATGTGGACAGCGACGGCGACGGCTTTGGCAGCGAGGCCGCCACCCAGAGCGCATGCAGTGCGCCCGATGGCTATGTGGATAACGCTGAGGACTGTAACGACGGGAACCAGCTCATCCACCCGGATGGAACCGAAATCTGCGATGGTGTGGACAACAATTGTGATGCGCGGGTGGACGAGGATGATCCCGCTCTGGTCGACGCGACCACCTGGTACGAAGACCAGGACGGCGACGGCTTTGGAACTGAGGAAAGCACCGTTGTTGCCTGCGATGTGCCCGAGGGCTTCGTGGCCGATGCCACCGACTGCGACGATGGCAACGAAAACATCCGCCCGGGTGTACCCGAAGTCTGTGGAGGAAGCGACGAAAACTGAGATGGCCTCACCGACGACGCCGATCCGGCCCTGGATGGCAGCAGTGCGCAGACCTGGTACGGCGACGAGGACGGCGACGGCTATGGCTCAGAGTCAAAAACAAGCATCGCCTGCGTGGCTCCTGAGGGAACGGTCGAGGAGGGCCAGGACTGCGACGACAGCGATCCCACCGTGTACGCCGGTGCCCCCGAGATAGAGGACGGGAAGGACAACAACTGTGATCGCTTGGTAGACGATGAAAAGGCGGGAGCGGGCTGCGACGGATGTTCCGCCGGAAGTACGGGCGGTGGCGAAGCCCTGTGGCTCGCGCTTCTGCCGGCCTTGGCCCTGCGTCGTCGGCGGTCTTAGGGCCCGCTTCGGGCCATCCCGCTGTCATCCCAGTTGCCAAACATTTGCTTCTTTCTCGTTTTTTCGATGAGCGTCGCCATGCGGCGTTCATAGTCGGCGGGGTTCCGGGTGACGGAGCTGATGTTGTCGACCCGGACCCGCTGATAGAGCGGGGGAAAAGCGGTGAAGTTCTCCCAAACCTCGGGCTCGGCCCGCAGTCTGGCTTCGATCGCCGCGGGGATTTGAAAGTGGGCCGGGTCCAGGTCCGGCAGCACGCGCGTTCCCGCGGGCGCCATTTTTCCCGCAGCAATCAGCCGTCTGGCCCGCTCCTTGTTCAGCTCCGTCCAGCTGCTGCCCTTCCGCCGGGGGGTGAAGCGCTGCGCGCTGTACTCGCCTTGGGTCTTGGCAATGCCATCCACCCAGCCGAAACAGAGGGCCTCCTCTACGGAGTCCAGGTAGGTCAGCAGCCCCGGCGGGGCGGGGCGCTTCATCAGCAACCAGATCTCCCGTCGCTCTGTATGGTGCAGCTCCAACCAACGTCTCCAGTCCTGTCGAGATTCCGCAAGAAGGGTCTGGGTGA
>JBEIQS010000155.1:0-14265 GCA_040376425.1 Alphaproteobacteria bacterium
AGTGGCGGCGCGCCACCAGAGCCTGGGAGGGGCACCGCTCAGAGTTCGGCGCGGAAGGCTCGGAACACAGATCATCGCCCTCGCCAGCTTCCGCCGCAGGATATGATGTCATCATGAAGGTGCTTGCTGAGCGTGAAGACGGGATCCGGGTGCTCCGGATGGAAAGTCAGGAGGATGCCGAGCCCTGGCGTGCTGCCTTTGCAGGGAGCTATCAGGCGATATGGGCCGAACCTCCCTACAGTGAACGCTGGTTTCCGGACGAGGCGGAGGGGGTTCTGCGGCGCAATTTGAGCGTGGCAGAAAACCAGACCATGCTGGCGGTCCGGGAGAGCGGCGTGGTGGCCGGCTTTGCGATGGGTTGCCCGGTCAGTGCGTTTCATGTGGTGGTGCGCGAAATTCGTGGGTTGCTCCCTATCGAAGCCACTTGGTACTTTTCAGAGCTTGGTGTGCTGGAACAGTATCGGGGCCGCGGCCTGGGACACCAGCTCATCGAGCTGCGTCTGGCCGCACTTCGACGGGATCGCTATCCCAACGTTCTGATGCGAATCAGTGCGTCCAAGGGCAGCGCTTATGAAATGTACCTTCGCATGGGCTTTGTAGACACGGGCGTCTATACCGAAGTGCCTTCGCGCCGGGAGGACGGCAGCACCCGGACCGACCGGCGGGTCTACCTCTCCCTCACCCGCTGATGGGGAGTACGGGCTGGCTGTGGCTGGTCCTCGGCTGTGTTCCGGCCGAATCGGAGGGGTTGAGCTTGGACTGGCGCTGGCCGGCGGCCGGCGATGCCCTGCCTGCGCACAATTCTCTGCTCTGGGTCGGACTTCTGGGTGATGCCGGGTCGCTGGAGTGGCGGTTGGACGGCCATGTGTTGGAGGGGGAGGAGGAGCTGCGGGAGGACGGGCGGGTCTTTCACCTCGCTGCTCCTATCCCTGAGGGGGCGCACACGTTGGAGGTGGCCGTGGGGGCGACGGTGGCGCGCTGGGAGGGAACCGTCGCGGCCAACCTGCCTCCGATCCTCACCTTGGAGGCGGGTTCCTGGCGTGATGGGGAGCCAGTGGAGCTGCGCCTGGGGGTGGAGGATGGTGATGATCGGACGGAGGGGCTGAGCCTGAGCGGGACCGGGGAGGGGGCGGCGCTGTTGCCTGCCCAGCCGCCAGCCGATGGCCGGTTGGTATGGTCGATCTGGCCGAGCGAAGCTGGATCGTTGGAGGTCACCGTCACCGACTCTCTGGGGGCTGTGGCCCGAGCCACGGTGGGATGGGAGCGGCTGGACGAGGATCTGGACGACGACGGCTGGCCCACCGCCGTGGACTGTGACGACGACGATGCGCAGGTCTATCCGGGGCAGGCCGAGGGGTGTGACGGGGTGGATCAGGACTGTGACGGCGAGGTGGACGAGCTGGCGCTGGACGCCGGTCTCTGGTTTGTGGACGAGGACGGGGACCTTTTTGGAGATGCTGAGCAGGCTTTTTTGAGCTGCGACGGGGGCGGGGCGGTTGCATTGGGGCAGGACTGTGACGATGGCCAGGCGGGCTCTTTTCCCGGCGGTACCGAGCTGTGCGACGGGCTGGACAACGACTGTGATGGAGCTTTGGACGAAGAAAATCCAACGGAGCTGCTGCCCTGGTATCGCGACGACGACGGCGACGGTTTTGGGGATCCCGCCGATGTGGTGTCGGCCTGTGCCGCCCCCCCGGGCCGGGTGGCCGATGCCACCGACTGCAACGACCAGGATCGAAGCGCCTTCCCCGGAGCTCCCGAGTTCTGCGATGGCGACGACGACGACTGCGATGGGCAACGCGACGAGGCCGACGCCCTGGACGCCACCACCTGGTACGCCGACACCGATGGGGACGGCTACGGGGGCCCATCCAGCACCATTGCCTGCACCGCCCCCGCCGGATTCCTCGCCAACAACCAGGACTGTGATGATACATCACCTGATGTGTCGCCCGCAGGCACCGAGACCTGCGACCTCCGTGACGAAGACTGCGACGGCCAGATCGACGAAGCGGATGCCATCGACGCGCCCACCTGGTACGCCGACACCGATGGGGACGGCTACGGGGGCCCATCCAGCACCGTCGCCTGGACCGCCCCCGCCGGATTCCTCGCTAACAACCAGGATTGTGATGATGCATCCCCCGATGTATCGCCCGCAGGCACCGAGACCTGCGACCTCCGCGATGAAGACTGCGACGGCCAGATCGACGAGGCGGATGCCATCGATGCGCCCATCTGGTACGCCGACACCGATGGGGACGGCTACGGGGGCCCATCCAGCATCGTCGCCTGCACCGCCCCCGCCGGATTCCTCGCCAATAACCAGGACTGTGATGATACTTCCGCGGATGTATCACCGGCAGGAGTGGAATATTGCGACCTCCGCGATGAAGACTGCGACGGCCTGACCGACGAGGCGGATGCCATCGACGCGCCCACCTGGTACGCCGACACCGATGGGGACGGCTACGGGGGCCCATCCAGCACCATCGCCTGCACCGCCCCCGTCGGATTCCTCGCTAACAACCAGGACTGTGATGATACATCCCCCGATGTATCGCCCGCAGGCACCGAGACTTGTGACTTCCGCGACGAAGACTGCGACAGCCTCATCGACGAAGTCGACGCGATCAATGCGTCAACCTGGTATGCTGATACAGACCAGGACGGCTATGGAGGCTCCGCAGGCGTCACTGCATGCGTTGCTCCAGCCGGATTCCTCGCGAATAACCAAGATTGTGATGATACATCATCGGAAGTATCGCCCGCAGGCATCGAGACATGCGATCTCCGCGACGAAGACTGTGATGGGCTCATCGACGAATTAGGTGCGATTAATGAACAGACCTGGTACGCTGATACAGATCAGGACGGCTACGGAGGGCCTACCAGTACTACCGTCTGCACCGCTCCGGCTGGATTCTTGGCAAACAACGATGATTGTGATGATACATCGGCGGATGTATCACCCGCCGCCCTGGAGATCTGCATCAACCAACAGGACGACGACTGCGATGGCCAGATCGACGCGTGCCCGCTGTCTGTAGCCGACGCTGTGGCCCTCAGCGGCGAGGTCGGGAGCTTGTTCAGCCAGGTAGAACGAGGAGACTTGGACGGAGACGGCGAGGTGGAGATAGGGGTGGGCGGAGAGGATCTGCTGTGGTTGTTGCCGGGAGACTACCGGCAGCCTGGTTCGGTTTCGGCGCAGAGCCCACGGCTTCGTGGAGGGACGCTCTCCTCTTTTCTGCTGGGTGGCGACCGGAATGGCGACGGACTTGCTGAGCTATGGTGGGGATCCTCCGGCACGGCCCCCGGCGGCATGGTCTGGGTGTTGGAGCAGCCGGCAACGGATGGCGCTATCGACAGCCTGGCTTCGCTGCGCCTGGAGGGGCAGCCTGGTGAAGAATTCGGCAGTTCTGTGGCCCAGATAGACTATGACCTCGATGGTGTGCGCGAGATCCTGGTGGGCGCGCCCGGTGGTGCCGGTCCGGGCGTGGTCTATGCCTGGAACATGGCTGGATCCGGGGTTCTTTCCAGTGCCAACGCGGATGCGGTGCTGAGCGGGGCCCTGGTTTCCGATCGGGCGGGTGGCGGGGCTTTGGGGGCGGCTGACCTGGATCAGGACGGTGTCGAGGAGCTGTGGGTGGGTACACCGGGTGCCGGGGCCGGAGCAGGAGGGGTCGCCGTGGTGGAGGGTTGGGATGGTCTGCCGCGGGATCTCGCGACCGCCACCGTGGTCTGGACCGGAGCCTCGGGCGAAGCTGCAGGTTCCGTGGTGGAGGCGGCAGATCTCGATTTGGACGGCTATCCGGATTTGCTGGTGGGAAGCGCCGCCGGTGGTCGGCTCTATGTGTTGGCGGGACCGAATTTTTCGTCGGGTCTGCTGGAGGACCGTGGCGCACGGGTGGAGGGCGGTGGTGGACTGGGGGCGTCCGTGGCGGCTTTCGGCCTTCACCACGGCAGTCCACTTTGGGGGGTAGCAGCGCCCGCCGCGGATGTGGATGGGGCAGGCAGCGGTGCGCTGTACCTCTTTGTGGGGCGGCCGGAGGGTGTCCACACCGACGCCGATGCGTCGTGGGTGCTCGCAGGCGCAGGCGGCGGCGCGGGCCTTGGGGGAAGTCGGGCCGCGGCGGGCGACGGCGATGGCGATGGACAGCCGGATCTGGCGGTGGGGGCCACCGGCGGCGGAATCTGGCTCTACGGCAGTCGCGACGTCGAGTGATCAGCGGCGAAGGATAAGAATCCCGAAGGACAGCCCCAATAGCGCCGCTGTGGTGAGCACAAAGGTCCCTTCGTTGGGGGGCTGATCGTTGGTGAGCCGATCTTCGTGGAGCAGGCCCGCCAAGAGCCCGGTGATCAGGCCGCCCACATGTGAGGGCGACGAGACAAAGGGAAGAAAAAAGCCGATGATCAGGTTCAGGGCCGTCCACAGGGCCAACTGCTTCCCGAAAACCTCCAGCATCTGCGCCGGCAGGTACTCGCGCCGGAGCCAGCCGAAGCTGAGCAGCGCACCCATTACGCCAAACAGGCCTCCCGATGCACCGAAGGAGATGGAGCCGCCGTGGGCCTGAGCCGCCAAGGCGCCCCCCACCACAGACAGCAAGAAAATCCAGATAAACCGCGCGGGACCGAAGACAGCTTCTCCCAGACGCCCCAGTCCCACCAGTGCCATGCCGTTGACGATCAGGTGGATCAGGTCGCCGTGGACAAAGCCGCAGGTCACCAACCGCCACAGCTCTCCCTGGGCGACCCGCCCCTGGGCCCGTGCGCCGAACTCGATCAGAGTGGGATTGGAGTGACTTCCCAAAAAAGCCCAGAACCAAGACACCTTTCGGTGGGTCAGCTCCCAGACGCCTGCGGCCAGATGCAGTGCAACCAAGCCGGCCAGCAGCAGCTTGGTGAGGAGGGGGACCGCCTCAAAGCAGTCCAAAAAGCGCTCCATCGTGCGGGCGCGTAGTTCCTCGGGTTCCAAGCTACTGGTGCGAGCCACGGCTGCCTAGAGGGGCTCGTCGCTCAGTTCACCTTCGGGGGCTTCCGGCAGGCTGGGGTCGCAGAAAATAACGTAGTACTTATCTTTTGCGAAGTCTGAGTCCTGGGCCAACCACTCAGACCAGGTGGGTAGCGTAAGGTCGCGCTTGTCGGTGACCTCGACCAGGCGAGGGGTGGCCTGCCGGGACAGCATGCAGCCCTTGAAGCGGCGATCCAGCTTGCTGACGGCGGAATCCACTTCGGTGCGGCAGCGATCCAGACGGTTGACGGTGCCTTTTTTGCATACCTTCAGAATGGTGTTCGCCCGGAACTTCGCCCACTCCTCGTCCACGCGGGCAGAAAAGGTCTCGCCGCGGGCAACTTCCGTTTCCTGGCGCGCCACGGTGGTTTCCTGGCGGGAAATCTCCAGGTCCTGGGTCAGCTTCTCCTTCTCCTGGATCGCGACGGCAAGCTGGGCCTGCAGGCTGGCCAGCTCGGCCTCCTTGGCCTCCAGCTCCTTCTTCCGAGCTGCACTCTTCCCTTCGGACTTCTTCAGCTTGGTTTTGATGACTTCGATTTCCTGCAGCCGCGCCGCCACGGCGCCTTCCAGATCCACCACCTTGGTGGACGCGGCGGTGAGCTGCTGCTTCTGGTCGCTGTCCAGCTTGGTGCTACGCTCCAACAGCTCCTGGTAGGCCTTTTCCTGGGCATCCAACTTGGCAATCAGCTCGGCCCTCGAGAAGTCCGCCTCGGGGCTGGCCATGATTTCCGGGTTCTGGACCTGCTCGTAGAGCACGGGCACCACAAAGCCCACCACCACACCCGCCAGGAGTGCCGCTCCATGAGAAACCAGCTTGACAATACAGCCAGTTGCCCGCGACGCGCCCGCTCCCTCTTCTGCCTCGGTACCTTCCGCCATCTGCACTCCCAGGGATAGATTCCGCAAGGGTGCCACAGTACACGATGCGGCCGCAGAATTCTACCCCTTGGGGGCGCGTCAGCTGCTGATCGTCAGGCTGTAGGTCGTGGAGCAGGAGTTGTTTGGCCAGTTGGCCGCGTAGATCCGCAGGCCCCAGTCCTCTTCGTCGTCGTCAAGCCAATCCCCCACATAGTGGATGCGCAGGGTTCCACCGCCGGAGTCGGAGTCGCGAACCGCACCGTCGTTGATGTTGTACAGCTCCATCACATAGTCGCCGTTGGAGGGCAGACCGGTGGCGGTGATCTGGATGTCCACGTTGTCGATGATGATGATGTCACCGGTGGCCCAGCGGAACCAGTCTTCGTCCCCGTCTTTGTGGATGGAGAGTCCAGACAGGCGCACCGTCTCGTTCGTCCAGAAGCTGTCGCCCACATCGCCGAAGTCATAGGCGAGGCTCAGGCTGTCGTTCTCCTCGTAGGAGTCCCAGTCGCTGCCGTTGACCTTGCCGTCGCAGTCGTTGTCTTTGTCGTCGCAGATGTCCTGCATGTCCGGGTTGACCACCGGGCTGGTGTCATCGCAGTCTCCCTGGTTCTCCGTCCACCCATCGCCGTCGTCATCGCGATCGTTGGGATCGTTGATGGTGACCTGGATGTTCTTGCGGGACTGCTTGCTATCCGTATCGGTGACCTTCAGGGTGATGGTGTGGGTTCCCCCCACCAGCCCATCCGTCGTGAAGGCGATGTTTCCGCTGGAATCGGGAGGAGTGACCGAGAGGCTGCCCTGCAGGTCGCTGACCCACTCGGCCTGAAGCTGCTCCACCGGCGTCACGTCGTCGCCTACGGTGGCCTCAAAGCGGATGGGTTGTCCCCCGTCGTAGGCGGAGCCGCTGGCGGGAGAAATAATGTTGATGGTGGGTGCGCCGCCATCAATGACTTCAAAGTTGATGGTCGCTTCGGCGGTCTTGTTTTCCAGGTCGATCGCGGAGAGGGTAAGGCTGTGCGTGCCGATAGAGAAGTTCCAGGCGGCGCTGATGTTCCCGGTAAAGGATGGATTGCCCGACCAGATCACCCCGTCCGGCACGTCCACAATCTCTGCCCGCAGGCTGTCGGGTGCGTCGATGTCGTCCACCACGGTGGCGATCACGTTGTTGATCTCGGTGGAGCGGAGGATCGCACCCTCGGTGGGGTTGAGGATGGTGATGGTGGGCGACCCCATCGGATTGGCGCCTTCGCCCACGGTGATGCCGATAGAGGTGGAGGCGCTTTTCCCGCCTTCATCCACGACCATCAGGGTGATGGTGTGCGGCCCCGACGAGAGCGCGTTCGTGGCGAAGTACACATTGCCTGAGGCATCCGGCGGGGTGCTGTCCAGCTCGCCGTCCACGCTGCTCTGCCACAGGATGGTCAGATCGGGAGGATCAGTCTGGCCATCTCCCACCTCGGCTACGAATTCTGCCAGGCCACCCGGTTCCACAAAATCACCATCCAGCGGCGAAAGAATTGTGGCGGAAGGCGGGGAGTTGAAGGTGCCTAATTCGCGGTCGTTGCAGGCCGCGAAAAACAGGACAAGCAGAGGGAGAGCACGCATAAGGCTCAGTATAGCGGATCTCCGCTGCAAAGGGAAAGTCAAGGCCTTGCCTTTCTCGGGCCCTACCTCAGGCTGCGAAAGCGCTCATACAGCTCGGTCTGGCGGCTGGTGGTGGGCAGCTCCACGCCCTGGTACCACAGCCCGGTGGTGGCCGTGCGCGGCTGGAGGGGATCGCCCCCACAGCGCGCAAAGGTTGCTTCATAGCCCACCTTCAGCATTCCCACCTTCAGCCCCCAGAAGCCTGGCCCGTTGCCGCAGGCCGCGGCGATGGCGGCCTCCCGCGGCAGTCCGTAGGCGACGGCGACGCCGGCCTCCAGCGTCGCCACCCGCAAATTGTGGACAGAAGGAATGCGGAATGCGAAACGGACGCCCGCCCGGTGCAGACGGGCCGGGTTTTCGCAGGTCACATACTGAATGTCCATGCCGGCGGGCTGCACGTTGACCGGCCCCAGCAGCACAGGGTGGCCCGCCGATGCCAGCTCTTTGGCCACGAGGTGCCCCTCGGCGGCGCCAAGAATCACCGCGTCCAGGTTGAACTCTCGCGCGAGATCAAGGGCCACCATCAGGTCGCTGGCCCGATCGGCGGTGATCAACGCCTTGGTCTCCCGGCGCAGCAGGCTGTGCAGGGCCCGTTGAAAGGCGGTTGTGGCCGGCTTCTCCTCTTCCTTTTTCCCGTTCTTCCCCTTTTTATCGGCTTTGTCTTGGGCTGGCGGCTTGTTTGCTTCCAACAGGTCCCGGAGCTTCAGGGCGATGCCCATCCGACCTTTTGCGCCCTCGCTGGCGCCTCCGCGGCCCAGGTTGATGCAGATTCCGGCGGGGGCCAGGATCGTGGTGTCGTCCGTCGTGGTTCCCGCAAAGCGCATCCACGCCGCCTGGCCGGAGATCAGGCGTCCGCCGCCGGGCACCACCAGGCCCCCCAGCACGCCGCCCAGGCGGGCAACGGGGAGGATCTCTGAAAACGGGTTGTAGGCGTCGATCACCCGCGCCTGGGGCAGCACCGGGTCGCTGCCTTCGGTCTCGTCGTGGGTGCCTCCTTCCTGGTCGATCTCGTAGAGGCCGATCGAGGATCCGCCATTCCACAGGCCGGGCCACAGCGTGCTGCCCTGCAGATCCGTGCCGCCCTTCACCGAGGGGCCCACGTCCACCAGGACGCCGTCCTCCACGCGGATCCCGCCGTCCAGCTCGGTGCCGTCGCCGATGACCAGGTGCGCATTGGACAAGGTCAGGCTCTGCGCGGCCCCTGCGACGCGCGGAAAAAGCCCAAAAGCCCCCAGGCCGGCGAGCAGGGAGCGGCGGGAGAACGCGGTGGCCATGACTTCCTTACAGGACATCAGCGCCTCCCTGATGGCTCGCCATCGATGGCGCGGTCAAACACAGTTTTTCCATCGATCCAGGTATGTTCTACCAGGGTGTAGACGTCCAATGGGTGCCGACGGTACAGCGCCATGTCGGCATCCTTGCCCACCTTGAGCGAGCCCACCTGGTTGTCAATGCCCAACAGGCGCGCGGGGTCCAAGGTGATGGCTTCCAGTGCGTCCTGCTCGCTCATGCCATAGCGGACCATTTTTGCCGCTTCCAAATACATTCTCTGGATCACGTCGGCCGAGTCGGAGTGGAGGGCCACCGGCACCCCCACCTGGCTGACCAGGGTGGCGTTCCAGGGAATGCCGTCCCAGCTCTCCTGCTTGAAGCCCCACCAATCAGGCCAGGTGGCGATGCCGGTGCCGTGTGCCGCCAGCACATCTCGGACTTTGTAGGCTTCCAAGGCGTGATGCAGGGTGGTTACCTTGAAGCCGAATTCGTCGGCGATGCGGAAGAAGGCGAGGATGTCCAGGCTGCGGTAGCAGTGTAGGTTGACCCTTATTTTTCCAGCAAGGACATCCGCAAGCACCTCCAGGTCCATGTCGCGGGGAAGGCTGCTGTTTTTTGCCTTGGCCGCAACATATTCCCGTGTTTCCTGGAATTTGTCGCGGAAGGCGGCGTACTCTCCCATCCGCGTCATGAGCTGGTCGTCGTCTACTTTGTCTTTGTAGACCCGCTTCGGGTTCTCCCCGACCGCCATCTTGATGCCCGGTGGCGCGCCCTTCAGCAGCATCGGATCGACGGATCGGGAAGGACGTAGCTTGAGGATCGCCGAGCGCCCGCCGATCAGGTTCCCCGAGCCGGGCAGGACCTGCACCGTGGTCACCCCGCCTGCCCGCGCGCGTGAAATGGCAGGATCTTCGGGGTCAAAGCTGTCTCCCGCCCATACCCGGGGGGTGAAGGGCTCCACCATCTCGTTGCCGTCCTCCACCCCGCCGCCCCCCGGCCAGGGGTAGACCCCCATGTGCGAGTGCAGGTCGATGATGCCCGGCATCAGGTACTGGCCCTTGGCATCCAGCGTGGGAGTTCCCGGCGGTACCACGACGGTGGCTCCGAGGGCGACTATCTTGCCATCGCTGACCAGGACCGTCCCATCTGCGATTTCTTCGCCTTCCATCGGAAGAATGTGCGCGTGGGTGATCGCGAAGTCAGGAAGAGCCGCCCAAAGAGCGGAGAGCAGGGTGAACCACATTCGGGGAAGGGTACCGCAGAAGGCCCGTTGCGGGCAAGGGGGCGAATCTGCTTCTGTTTCAGCCCAGCTTTACCGTGGCATCGATGCGGCCCCCGGGGGATACCTCCAACAGCTTTGCATCCAATCGCCCACGTACAATACCTGTAGGTTGAAGCTGAAGTCGCTCACGCACGCGCACCCCTCCCTCCACCGTGCCGGCAACGACCAGGATGGCGGCGTCGATCTCCCCCTGAATCAGCCCCCCCTCGCCCACCTCCAGGATGTCCTCGGTGTAGATGCGCCCCTTATAGGTGCCATCGATGCGTACCCGACCTTCAAAGCGAAGATCTCCGGTCCAGCTTGCGCCCTTGCCCAACAGAGCGGAGAGTGGCCGCTCCTTCACGCCCCCTCCATCAGGGCTACCAGACGTGCAAGATCCTCTGCACTCTCGTAGCTGATCATCATCCTCCCTCCTCCATCTTTTCGTCCTTCCAGGCGCACGCGCGTCGCAAGCACCCGCGCGACCCGATCACCAAGACGCTGCAGGTTCCGGTCGGGCGGGAGCTTGGTTGCCGGCTTCCGGCTGTGGGCCACCAAGCGCTCGGTCTCGCGTACTGACAGATCCTCTGCGATAATCCTGCCCAAAATCTCCTTGAACTGTGCCGCATCCGCCACCGGCAACAGCGCCCGGGCATGTCCGGCGGAGATTTTTCCGCTGCGCAGGGCCTCCCGCCCCAGCTCCGGCAGCTTCAACAGGCGGATCGCATTGGCGACGGTCGCCCGGTCTTTTCCAACCTTTTCAGCCACTTGCTCTTGGGTGTGGCCGTGTTCGATGACCAGGCGTTGGTAGCCGCGGGCGGCCTCGATGGGGTCCAGGTCTTCGCGCTGCAGGTTTTCTATCAGCGCCAGCTCCAGCCGCTCGGCCGGTGTGGGCACGGCGCGCACCAGCACCGGCACCTCGCTCCAGCCCGCCTCGGCGGCGGCCCTCAGGCGCCGCTCCCCCGCGAGGAGCACAAAATGGTCGCCCTCCGGGTAGACCACCGGAGGGTTCATCATGCCGTGGGTGCGCAGGGAGGACACCAACTCCGCCAGCTTTTCCGGGGCAAAGTGCTCGCGGGGCTGGTCGGGGTTGGGCAGTATGCGGCTGATCAGCACACGGAGGGGAGCGGACATCCTCCGTGGACTAACCCGCTCAGGAGCAGGACAGGCGCCCGCCCCGGACCATACAGCGCAGATCCCCGCCCGTCACCGGGACCTGCACGTTGGCGGTCATGGGCACCGCGCCCTGGATCGTCAGCAGGCAGGATGCGCCGGGAATGGCGGAAGAGAACATTGCAACGGTATCTCCAGCCTTCATGCTCTCCGACCAGCGCGAGCCATTGCAGCTCAGGCTCACCTCAGCGATGGGCATGTCGCTGTCCAGCTTCACCTTGTAGGGCACGCCTGCCACCCGGGGAGTGGGAGGAGGGGCAGTCTCGCCGCACAGGGGGCGGGTAAGCCCATCCAACCAGTCGATCTCGGCATCGCCGCCCAGCGCGCCTACGCGGCTTTTCCAGGTGGAGAAGGGCTCGCCGCAGGGGCTGCCCCCCATGGCGCGGGTGGAGAGCAGGTCGGTCCAGGCCATCAGCGCCTGAGCCTTGTGGATGTTCCGGGTGTCCGACGCCAGCAGATCGCCCACATTCGCCTGGAACTCCTGGCTCTTCTTGGCACCCGTCTGGGGGTCGTCCCAGGTGACCGTGAACTTCACGGGGTCGCTGCTGGCCAGGCCGGTGGGCCGGAAGTGCAGATCCTGAAGGAAGAGCTGGGAAGTGCCGGAGTAGTAGTGGATGGGCTGGATATCCTCGGGGTTGGTGCTGGACTCTTCGCCGTAGAAGCGCTCCATGGCCAGACTCGGAGGAAGATCCAGGGCAAAGCGCACATTGTGCGCGATGGTGCGCACCATGGACTCAAAGCCCACGCCGAAGATGCGGTCCACCACCACTTCGGAGCCCAGGTAGACGTAGGCGCCCTTGCCCTTTTCGGTCAGGGTGTCCAGCACCTTGTCGTTGAACTCCTTGCCCACGCCTACACCGGTCAGACGGATACCACTTTCTTCGTAGGCTTTGGAGATCTGGCTGACGGTGTCGGGGTTCACGTCGCCGGTGTTGATCAGCGCGTCGGTGATCAGCATCATGCGGCGGTTGCGACCGCTGGTGTCCACGTGGTTGGTGGCGATGCGGTAGCCTTCCTTCAGGCCGATGTCCAGGTTGGTGGATCCCCGAGGTTGCAACGCATTGATGATGTCCGTGAGCAGGGCGGGATCGTCGCGACCGACCACAAAATTCTCCAGCGGGGTGCACAGCTCGTGATCGAAGAGCACGAAGTCCACGCGGTCACCCTTTTTCAGGTTCTCCGCCACCATCTTGTTCAGGCCGCGCTTCAGGTAGCTCATGCGGCCTTCGGCCGACATCGACCCGGAGCGGTCCAGCACCAGGGTCAGGTCCAGCGGCATCCGGGCGGGGGTGGCTCCCTTGACCGCCATGGCCAGGGTCAGGCTGTCCGAGCCGGTTTTTTCGGCAGACGCCATCACCGAGAAGGTCTCGCCCTTGGCGACGGGCCGGGTGTCGAAGGAGAAGTAGTTGAGGAATTCGTGCGGCCGGATCTGGCTGGCGGAGACGCTGCCCCGGTTCTGGATGGCCCACAACATGCGCTGTGCCGAAGCCAGGCTCATCGAGTCGTCGTTGGAGAGGTAGGTGGTGGCGCCCCAATCCCAGCGGCTCTCTTCGTCTTTTGCAGCGGCCATCTGGGCTTCTTCGGTGACACTGGCTCCGGCCATGGGGCCGGCTTTGCCCTTGTCTCCCAGGAAGCTGTTGTCCCGGTCGGCGTTGGCGTCCTCCTTCTTTTCGGAGCTTTCGCGGCGCGCGACGGTGGGCTCCGCAGGGGCCTCGGCGGCGGCTACGGGCGCGGATGCATCTGCCGCAGGGGCGGCCGTGCTCGGTTTTGCCGCCTCAGCGGTCTTGGTGCGGCCCTGTGCAGCGCTTTCCGCACCGCTGCCGGCCGAGCCATAGCCGTCCCCGGCGCCACGGCCACGGGTGCCCATGCCGCCCAGACCCTCGGCGCTCCCGCCGCCGCCAACACCGCCGCCGCTCAACCCCATGCCGCCGCTTGGGGCGGAGCTGGGAGGGGGCGGGGCGGCGACGACCGGCGCGGGTGAGGAGGGTGCGGCCATGTTGTTGCCGGTCGAGCGGCTGGGCGCCTTGGGGTAGGAGGAGACACGCTCCTCTTCGGGCATTCTTCCGAAACACTCTCGGGTGATCACCCGGTCGGAAGGCATCTTCACTTCGATCGTCTCAGGGACGGCGGCAAAGTCGGCAGGGGCTTTTTCTGGGCCGCCCACCAAGGGGTTTTCGCCAGGGGTTGCGGCGGAAGAGTGACGCTCGCAGGAGGCAATCAGGAAGAGAAGAGAAAACATGCGGTGTACTCCAAGATGTCGCCTCCGTAACGGATCGAAGGCGGGGTGGCTTACACCGGCCTTGGCATTTCTTTCACCTTTGCCACCGGTGGGATAGAGCGCGCCGATGCGTCCTGTCCTGATTTCCCTCCGCGATCCCGACGACCCCATGGCCGAGCAGGAGCTGCGCTGCTTCCGCGAGTCCGCTCTGTTGCCGGCCCTGCCCAAGGTGCATGCTGCCGAGACGCGCCTGGATGAGCGCCTTTTAAACAGCTACGACTTGTTCTTTTTCGGTGGCTCGGGTGCCTACTCGGTGCTGGATACCCACGGCTGGGTCCACAACATGCTGGACTTCTTTGTCATGGTGGTGGACGCCAAAAAGCCTGCCTGGGCCTCTTGTTTTGGCTTTCAGGGCCTGGCGCTGGCGCTCGGGGGTGAGGTGAACCGCGACGACGCCCGCCAGGAGCTTGGGGCCTTTCCGGTGGATCTGACGCCAGAAGCCGCCTCGGACGCGCTCTTTTCGGGCCTGTCTCCCACCTTTCCCGTGCAGCTTGGCCACCACGACCACGTGGATCGCCTGCCTTCGGGCGTGACGCTGCTGGCCACCGGCCGGAAGATCCGGAATCAGGCATTCAAAGTGGATGGAGCTCCATTCTGGGCCGCCCAGTTCCACCCGGAGCTTCGCAAGCACACCACGATCGAGCGTTGGCGCTACTATCGGGAGCACTACTCCTCTTCTCCCGAGGATGCGGCACGAATTGATGCGCTGTTTGAGCAGGCCCCCGACACCGAGGAGTGCCAGACGCTGCTGCGGCGTTTTGTGGC
>JBEIQS010000128.1:0-17108 GCA_040376425.1 Alphaproteobacteria bacterium
CTTGCCCACCCGCTCGGCGCGGGGGACCAGGCCAGTGGCATCCACCTTGGTGGACTCGGCGAGCTTGGTCAGGCCTTCCAGAATTCCCGTCATCTCCTGACGTTTCTTCTCGTCCGCCTGATCCTCGGTGAGCTGGGCCAGCTTCCGACGTGCCTCCGGGATTTTACCCAGCATGTCGTCCGCTTCGGCGATCAGCTTGGCCAGGTTCTTTTTGGCGGTGCTGACCCTCTTCTTCATGTCCTCCGTGGGTTCCACACCCCGCGCGACGTAGTCCCGCAGCTCCTCCTCCAACGACTCCACCTCGGCGGTGACGCGGCCAAGCTCCACCATCTGGAGCTGAGAGCGGCTTTGAACCGCCGCTTTGGATTCCAGGAAAACCGGATCATCGGCGATGGGCCAGGGCGCCCGAAGCTGCAGCGCCGCCCGTTCGTTCTCGGTGAGGTTGTTGGCGGCCGGGCTGAGCTTGGCAGGCTCCGATTCGGCATACAGGTTGGTAAGCTGGGTGACCATGCCCTGCAGGGCGACCAGCGCTTTGGGCACCGCCTGCGCGTCGGTGACCCGCTGCTGGTGGGCGTCGATGGCCTGCTGGGCACTGCCGTCGGGAGGCGGGGCCTCCTGAGCCGCCCGCTCCAACGCAGGCAGCTTGGCGTTCCACTCGACAAGGAACCTGGCCTCGCCTTCGGTCCACCTGAGCATCGCCTTCCGACCCGCTTCGAGGCGCTTGAGAGCGGCCTTGGTGGCCTTGCTGGGGGCCGTGAGCTTCTGGCTTTGATCGGTGAGCAGGGCGTCGCGGTAGAGCAGCGAGGCCTGGTTGACCTCTCCGCCCACCTGGGCCATCTCGGCAAGGCCGGCTTCCAGCTTCTTTGCGAATTTTTCGGCCTGAGAGGCGGTAACGCTATCCCACACTTCCTTGGCTTTCCGACCGATAGCCTTCACGTCGTCCAGCATGGTGCCCGGGTTTGCAGATTCTTCTGCTTCTTCAAGGGCAAAATCAGACAGGTCTTTGACGGTAATCTCGGGATCGGCGATATCTTCGGCAGACAGACCGCGCGAGCGGAAGAAGGCCACGGCATCGGGGTCGCCGTCCTTGGCGGCCAGTGCAAGCTGAATCTTCGCGTAGTGCGGGTGCTTTTCGAATGCTTTGAGCTGGTCCTCTTCCGAGCTTCCGTCGCGAAGTGCATTTTCTTCGGCCCGCTTGGCCTGCACCGCCCGGTAGGAGTCGATGCCCCGGTAGGTGAAGCGCGCCAGCGCCTTTGCACCGTTCGCACTGGCTTTTACGATTGCGCCCACGGGCGCGCCCACCACCGATGCCACCGCGATGTCGCCACCCAGGGCCACGGCCGACAGTGTGGTGTTGATCCCGGCAAGGTTGCGCCGGTTCTCCATCCGGTCCAGATCCTGCTCCAGGGACTTCTGGAGCGCTTCGTTTTCGTCGTCTCCACGAGACTGTGCGGACTGGAGAATAATCTTGTCTTGATTCACCTTCTTACGGAACTCGTGCAGGTTGGTTCCATCGCGGTACAGGGCCGCCGCGCTGCCGATCACACCCAAACCGGGCACAAAGTGCGAGGCGACACCCGCCCCCAGCTCCAGGGCCCCGGTGACCACTGCGCGGCGCGTCTTCTTGTGCTTGCGCTCGGCCATCATCTTTTTGCCGGGACTACCCTGACGACGCAGTTCTCGACTCACCTCCAAAAGCTCATCCCCGTTCGCGTACAGGCCCGCCGAGCCTTCCACGGTCCCCGACGTGGTGCCCAACACGCCATCCCAACCTGTAAAAGCGCTGTTGGCATCCCAGACTTCGACGGGGTTGCCCTGGGCATCCAGGATGGGGGTGCCCGAGCCATCGGTCAGCTCGCGGGAGCCTTTTGCCAGCAGACCCCGGCCGTTGTCCCACTTGCCAACCCAGCCGTCCTTCTGGATGCCTTCGATGCCGCCCTTGATGGAGACCGCCGATGTGGCGATGGTGACGGCCCCAGCGATGTCCGAGATGATCTCCATCGGATTGCCTGCTTTGTCCAGCTCTTCCATCAGCTCGGCCCGCACCTTTTGGGTGCGGTAGAAGGCGCGCTGGTTGGGGGTTCCGTACTTGCCGGTACGCAGCGGAGGAGGGATAAAAGCCCAGAATTCGTCCTCGCGCGCCTTTTTGCTGAGGCCGACCGCCTTCAGGTCCTCATCCAGGGCCACCATCTTCTTCAGCCCCTGCCGCATCAGCTCCGGCAAGGTGGGGTCCTTTTCGGCGGCCTTGAAGACCAACCGACGAACCTCTTTGTCAGAGGCGGAGCTGGGGAATTGGGAGAAGTAGGGGCCGATCTCCACCACCAGGGTGGCATGGCGACGGCGCAGCTCCTCCAAGGCCGCCACGTTTTCGGCCTGCTCCGCCTGCTCTGCATGCTCCGCCTGATCCAGGATCCGCTGCTCCTCCTCGGTAAGGGGGCCAGAAGGTTCCGCTTCAAGCTCGTAATTGCCCAGGGCCATCTCTGCGGACTGGACCAAGGCCAGCTCCGGTCCGGTCACATCCTCGGCTGCCTCCTCCCACGGCACGGGGGGATCGGTCAGCGGGAGCTTGGCGGGCGGTTCCGCGGCCAGACGCACGGCCTTGACGCGGCCCTTGGTCATCTGCCGGACCGTCTTCAGGAAGGGCGACCATGCACCGGAAAGTGGACGTAGATAGAGAATATCTTCCTGGATCCAGGCCTGTCCCTTCACCACCTTGCTGTCCTTGGGAGAGCCCCGCCGCAGCTTCTGGCCGGTGCCAACGACCACACTTTTCAGGTCTAACAAAAACAGTGGCCTCAGGTCCCGCACCTTGGAGTGGACCTGGAAGTGCATGATCTGGCTCTTTTTGGCCATGGCCTTCAGACGCGAGATCTTGCCGGGGATCCGCTGGGGACTTCTCAGCTTCTGGAGGAAGGCATCCTTCAAGGCGGCTTTCTGGGCAGCCTTCAGCTCCTCGCGCTGCTTTGCCTCCTCCTTCTGCTCCTCGGTGGACTCTTTCTTTCCACCCTCTTCCTCCGGATCTTCCTCCTCGTCCTCCTCTTCCTTCGCTTTGCTTGGAGCTTCGGGAGTTTCTGGAGCCTCTTCCTTTTTCTTCTTCTTTCCACCGCCCACGGGCTCGGAAAACTCCTGCTCCTCGTCCTGCTTCTTCGGCTTGGGCTTGTCCTCGTCCGTATCCTTGCCCTTGGACAGGGCTCCGAACTCGATCTTCACGCTGCTGGCAATGCCCGCCTTGGCCTTGGAGACATCCAGCTTGCCCGTCTTGATCTTCAGACGGACACTCTCCTTCTCCAGCACCTCAAAGGGCCCCTCGGCCAACACCGTCCTGCCCTGCCGGTGTTTTTTGTCAATCTTCCCGTCGGCCAAGCTCAGATAGAGTACTCCAACGACATTATCTTCGGCAGCCAGAAACATCCACTTGCCGGTATCTCCTGCCGCCAGACGCAGCAGGTTACTCAGGGACTTGCGACGCAGTTCGATGGACATGGCAGATCCTCAGACTTTGGCAAAGCGGAATTTGATGCCCAGCTCTGCCGAAATGGCGGCAAAGTCCAAGGCGGGGCTGTTGGAGAGCTCGACGCCCCCGGGTACGATGCAGCGGTAGTCCCCCTCTGCAGTGATGCTCTCGCCGGCCAGCCGGATGGCGGCCTCGACCGTGGCGCCGGGCTTGGACAAGGCCATCAGCGGCGCACCGTCGATCGCAGCCGCAAAATAGACAAAGCGCCCGGCTTCGCCCTTCTGGAGTGCGGCCGCACGCCCCTTCACCATGGCGCGAAGGCGCACCACATCGGCAGCACTGGGCAGCTTGCGCGGCGCGGCCGGGGGCGCAGAAGGCCCACCCGAGGGGGCCGGCGTGGGCGGCACATCGTCGGCTTCGGGATCCACCTCCACCACCTGTGCAGTCTCGAAGATTGCAAAGGCAAAGCCAAGATCCTCTTGGAGTAGCCTCAGGAGGTCCTTGGAGTGGCCGCGCTCGACCTCCAGGACCAGCCGGCCATCCAGGTCAAAGGAGGCGCGGCCGGTGTAGACAGGGCGGCCGTCTAACAAAAATGCGAGCGCCGAAGAGCTGTCCAATCCATAGGGAGAAAGCTCCAGCACCGGCAGAGCATCAGGATCTCCAGCGACATACAGGAAATCCCAGGGCTCCGGGGAGCGTTGAAGGCGGTCGAAGGACGCACGCTGCAGGGGGAAGGGATCCTGCAACGGCTCCTCCGGCTCGGCGTCGCTGACCACCTGCACGTTGTCCCGCTGCGCTTCCAGGTGCTGCGTCAGCGCGGTCAGCCCCTTGCCCGGTGCCGCTTCGGTGCGGAAGACCAGAATTTCCGCCTCGGAATCCCAAGAAAGCTCGCCGGAGATCACCGGACCATCGGCAGCCGCACTGAAGGCCCGAAGCTCAGAAAATGCAGGAGCATCCCCGTAGATTGCGAGCGAGGGCAAACCCTTCCGCGAGGCAAAATACCAGGACCAGGTGCTGTCGGGATCGGCGGAAAGCTCGGCCTGAGCTTCAGCAAGGCGGTCAACGAGTTCCAAGAAACCTCCGGGGCGGCCACAAGTTGGCGCGCCCCAGTATACTCCAGGAGCCCGGGCCCGAAGCTCGACCCGTCAAACTACCGATAAAAAAGGATCATGCCTTACAATCGACCCAGCCCGCGATCTCAATTTGCCTTGTCGTACAACTTTTCACCATTGTGAATAAATCGCTTGAGGCATGACTTCAGCGTGTCCAGCGACTCCCGGAGGAGAAAGATCTGGCGGCGCCCCTTCTCCACCTCGATCAGATCCCGCCCCGGCGGAAGCCGATCTCGGCTTTTATTCAGGGTTTTCAGGTCATACTTCAGGCGGGAGATCAGGTTGCGCACCCGGTCCAGGCGTTGTTTGGCGGGTGGCCGCAGCGGCACCAGCATGGCACGCACCTCTCGCCGGTCGATCGGCGCCCCATCCATGCGGAAGCGACCATCGCCGTGGTAGGTGGGAAGGGTCGGCATCAGGGCCTCAGTCTCCTGCTCGAAAGCCGGATAGTTTTGAAGCTCAATGCCAAACTCTGCCAGGGTCGGCACGTTCACCACATCCGGAAGGGTGCCCAGGTCGATCCGCCGCTGCTCCAACAACTCCGCGGCCTTCTCCAGGGGCTCGGAGATCGTGGGCTGTGCCTCCTCCACCCGGGTGCGCACCGTCTCGGCCTCGTCCTGCCAGCGCTTCAAATCGGCATCTTCCGGGTCGCGGGTGCGCCCCAGCTCCCCCAGGGCCGCGTCCGCCCGGTCCAGGTTGCGTAGGGCCATCGCCAGCTTCTTGGGAACCAGCTCCCGCGCTCCCACCCAGGTACGTATGCCCTCATAGAGCGTCTCCAGCTCGGGGCTGCCGGTGTCCGCAGCCTCCAAAGCGTCCACATCCTCGGCTTTGCCCTCGGCTTCCTCGGCAAGCTCATGCAGGCGCTTGAGGAAGGCTGCCAGCACCTCGGAGGAGCGGAACAGGCCGAAGGGACGGCCCGGCTCGCGGTCCCCCGGCGAGCCGGTACCGGAAAGCTGTTGGTACAACGTACGGACTGCGGCGAGCTGGGCGATGATGGTCGGCTGCAACTTCTGCGCTGCTGCGAGGCTGTCCAGCGCGGCGCTCAGCTCCTCGCGATCGGCGTCGGCGGCGTCGGGCAGGATCTTCTCCAGGCTCGCCGTGGCCACCGCCGCCTCCTTCGCAAATGCGAAGATGGCCTTCTGGCGCTGAGCGGATTCCACTTCCAGGGCCTTGAGCTTCTGGAGCTTGCTGTCCGCATTTTTGCCGGCTGCACGCAGCTTCTTGATCTCGTGGCCGTAGGACACGGCCTCTGAAGCGGTCTTGCGGCCCTTGCGGAACAGCTCTTCCTGCTCCATGGCCACCTTGGCTGCCTGCTTCCAGGCTTTTCCGTGCGCAGGATCGACAAAGGAGTCGGCAATATCGCCCGCCTTGGCCTCGGCCAGCTTGCGCACCCGCTTGCCGACCTTTTCCACCGCCGCCAGCTCCGGTGCCAGCGCCAGCAGATCGGCCTCTATCGCGGAGATTACCTTTCCAACCTCTTCTTTTTCCTCCTCCGTCACCTCCGCCGGATCCAGGGCCACCAAGGCCTGCCGGGTGGCGGGCAGCGCCGCGATCAGCGCCTCCCTCTCCTTCACCAACCGCTCCAGGGTCTCTTTTCCCTCCTTGAAGCGCTCCTTCATCTCGTCGCTGGGCGAGAGTCCCCGGAAGATCCGGTCCTTCAGCTCGCCCTCCAGCACCTCCAGCCCCCCCTGCAGCTCGGCCAGCGTGTCCACAAAGCCCGCCTGCCGAGCGTCCACCTTCTCTTGACAAGTCAAGAGCACAGGATCTCCAGAGAGTACCCAGGGAATCCGGGGGCGCAGCTCCTCCAGCTCCTCCGCACTCATCGCCTCTTCGGCGGGGCCAAGCTGATCGGGCGCGCCTTCGGCGTGGACGTTGGTCAGGTCGGTGACCAGCTTTTGCAGCTCATCCAGGGCCCGCTGCAGGTCGGCATTCTCCGACTTCTTCACCCGGTTCTTCGCGATCTCCTTGGCGGATGCCTCCAACCAGGCCAGCGCAGCAGCGCGGGCCTCCACCAGGCGCGCCTTCGCCCGGCGGGTGGGTGCAGAGGCTTCCCTGTCGGAGGCCCCGATCCGCAGCGCCTCCTGGTAGAGGCGGGCGGCCTCCGTACACTCCTGCACCAGGGCCCTTTGCTGATCGCTTCGCTTCTTCAACTTCTTGGCGAGCTTTTTCGGAAGCGCGGGGTCGCCGTCCTCGGGCAGCTCCTCTACCTCCAGACCATCGTCGCCCGGATCTTCCGAGTCCTCGTCCAGATCCAGAAGATCGTCGCCGGGAAAGTCGGGATCCCGCAGATCTTCGTCGCTGAAACCCAGGGCCCGAAAGTAGTCCATCGCGTCCAGGTCCCCGTCCTTGGCCGCCTGCACCAAGAGCGCCTCCAGATCCCCCACCTCGCCCTGTTGCCGGGCCAGGAAGCGAGCACGGGCACGCGCCTTTTCTGTAGTGGACTTAAACGCCTCTTCTTTTTTGGGAGGCGGCTTCTTCCCGGAGCCCGGCTTTTCCTTGCCCTGGCGCTGCTCCCGAAGCAGCTCCTGCAGCCCATCGGGGTCATCCAGGAGATCGTCGAGGCCATCCGACTCCTCCTCCCCTCGGTCTCCCTCTTTCTCGCTTCCTTCCTCGGAGGGCTCCTGCTCGTCGCCGCCGGTCTCCTCGGTGGACTTCAGCTTCGGGTCTTCTGACAAATTGATGTCGTCGGACTCAGCTTCCTCCTCCCCTCCCGGCTCCTTGTCGGACGGCTTTTTCTCCTTCTTGGTCTTGGCCCCAGAGGACTCCTGGACCGATCCCTCCTCTTCCGGCGGACGCCCGATTTCCCACTGAAAACCGGGATCTACACCTGCTTTGATGGCAGCCAGATCGATCTTCCCGGTCTTGACATGTAAATAGAAGCTGCCCTTGTTCAGGACGTACTCGCCCTTGGCCTGTACTTCCCTGCCTACCAGAATGGTTTTGTCGATTTTCCCCGAGGCCAGACTCAGAAAAAGTACCGCCGGGTCGCTGCCGACCTTGGGCAGATACACCCACTTTCCGCCGTCCCCGTCGACCAGTTTTCCCAGGTTCTTCTTCGACTGTTTGCGAAGCTCTTTGGACATCGTACCCTCTTATGCCTTGGCGAAGCGGAGTTTGATGCCCAGCTCGGCCGAGACCGGGGCAAAATCAAAGGTGGGACTTGCAGAAAACTCGATACCGCCGGGTACCAGGCAGCGCCATGCTCCCTCTGCCGACACGACCGCCCCCGCTCGACGCAGGGAGGCCTCCACCGCCGCGCCCGGCTTGGACAGGATCAGCAAGGGTGGCCCATCCGCCGCTGCGGCATAGTAGACAAACTGTCCAGTTTCTCCCTTCTGAATTTGTGCTGCACGCCCCTTCAACATCGCACGGAGGCGCGCCATATCGGCGGCGGAGGGCAGCCGTGGCGCCTCGGCGGCGACCGGTGCCGGAGGCTCCCCGTCGGCCAGGGCAGCCGGTGGTGGAGCCACCTGGACTGTGAAATGATCAAAAACCGCAAAGAAGGGAGCATAGTCAGCACGGAGCGGTGCCGAGGGATCACCGCCCTCCGACACCTCTACCAGCAGACGATTCTGATCGTCAAAGGAACAACGCCCGGAAAAGACACTACGGCCATCCAGCAGGAAGGACAGCACCACCAGCGGATCCGGATCTTCAGGGCTAAGCTCCAGAATTGGCCCCTTTCCGGCCTCTGACGGCACATAGAGGAAGGACCAGGGCTCCGATGCAAGGGCCAGGCCGGCCAGTAGCCGACGCAAAACCGGGTAGGGATGTGGAGCCTCTTCCTCCTCTTCTTCCACATCGTCCTGCCGGATTTGGAATGAACGCCCCAGGCTCTTCAGGCTCGCTTCCAGGGTCGCCAGTGCGGCCCCCCGCGCGGCGTCCACCTCCAACAGCAGGCTTTTCCCCTCCGTACCCGCAGAGAGGCTGCCCAAGACCAAGGGCGAATCTGCCTGTGCCCGCAGGCTGCGCAGGCGGCCGGGCGTCGGAGCCTCGGGCATCAGGAGCCATCTGTCCTGCCCACCTTGGGTGTAGTAGGCGAAAGACCAGGTGCTTTCCGGATCATCTACCAGGGCAGCGTCAAAGGAAGCCCAAGCGTCATCAGTCAACGTACTGCTCCGTGGAAGCCCGGAATGTATCGCAGAGAGTGCGGTATGGGAGGGGAAGACCGACAAAAGGCTGATGACATGGCGTTGACATTGGGCCCGGAATCGGCCATACTCTCCGCGACCCGCCTACGCGGTCTACCACGGAGACGCAAATGAAATTCATTCCCTTCCTCCTCGTGTTTACTGCCTGCGCGGGCGGCGCCAAGGACGACCGGGTCAGCACCATCCTCGGCCTGACTGGCGACACCGCGGCCGGAGAGACCATCTACACCACCAACTGCTCGGGCTGCCACGGCGCCGACGCCACCGGCGGATCCGGCCCCAGCCTGATCGAAGCCTACGCTGAAGGCGAAGACGAAGAGATGATGGACTACATCATCAATGGCGACGGGGATATGCCGGCATTCGGGGAGAGCCTCGCCGACCAGGACATCGCGGACGTCTGGGCCTACGTCGGCTCGCTCTGAGCGACCGGGGCCGCGTTCCTGGCTCGCCATACATAAAAGAGCCCGCTCTCCCTCCAGGAAGAGCGGGCTCCTTCAATTCCGCTCGTGCTTCACAACTCCTGCCTGCTACTGGCGCTCTGCGCTGCCCTCGCCCGTCATCTGACCCATCCGGCCCATGTCATATTCAAAGTCCAGCTTTGCCGACCCGTCCGAAACTGTGCCGGTGCCGGGCACGTCCAGCACCTCGCCGTTCCAGCCCCAGGGAATGGTCCAGACCACTTCCAAGGTCCCGTCCTGATCGGTCCCGGTCAGATCCCCGGACCACTCCTGCTGCCAGTCGGACATAAAGCAGGAGGCGGAGCCCACCAGAGCACCGTCCGCGTCGATGGAGAAGGACAGCTCCCCGTCGCAGGTGGCGGGCTGCCAGTCGTTTTCCAGGACGATGCTCAGCGGACCGGAGTAGTCCCCTTCGTCGGTGGGCACGGGCTCTTCGCTGTCGTCAGGCCGGCCCCCGCTGTCATCCGTGCTGCCACCGCTATCGTCGGCGTTCACGCCAGAATCATCCGTAGAAATAGAGTTTGAATCACCAAGTTTCAACTCGGCGGGATCGCAGGCGAGAGCAAGAAACAGCAACATCATGGCTCCGGATTGGTCGCATAGTAGACCAGACCGGGACCGGTGGGCAAGTGAAAATTCTGTGTCCTTCGCTTTGTCCGAATTGCCCACCTCACGCCGATGACCGGGTTAGGAGGGTGAGGGTATTTATGTGGTTCCTTGCCTGCACCGCTCCCCCAAGCCCGCCCTCCGACCTGGCCCCCGTCGTGGCACGCGTGCGGGTTCCAGAGGATCTGTGGGAGGAGGAGGATGTGGTGGTCACCGATGCCACGCTCCTTCCCGATGTTCTTGCTGTTGAACTCAAAAACAGCAACATCTCCGATAGCTACGCCCAGCTCGCCCTGCTACCCCTGCCGCTGAGCGGGGATGTTGACCCCCGCGCATTCGTTGTCCCCGATCTGAACTTTCGTCGGATCAACTTCCAAAGCTCCGCAGGTCTTCTGGCAATTGCCGAGACCGACGGGGCCCAAGGCGCCGGCCGTATCTCCTATTGGAAGGCTCCTTTTGGACCTCGGCCCCCGGATGGCGTGTGGACCGGACAGAATGCGGGGAGCTGCAGCAGTGAGTGCAAGAGCTACATCGGCGGCGATTTTGCAGGCAGCTCCATGCAGATCGGCGACTTTGATCACGACGGGATGGAGGATCTGCTGATCGGCGCCCCCGGCTGGGATCAGGATCCCAGCCTACGCGAAAGCTGGGATAGTAGCTGGGAGGGAGCCGTCTTTCTGCTCAGCGACCCGCAACCGGGCGAGGGACAGCTTGGGGACGCGCAGCGGGTGTTGACCGGGTGGCTGCACGGTGAGCGGGGCAGCAGCAGTTTTGGTGGAAGGCTGATGAGCCTGGACCTGGACGGAGACGGGCCAGTGGAGCTGCTCCTGGTGGATGGCGAGCACCCGGAAGGGCCCCGGATATTTGTGTTTACCGGTCCGGCGGAAGGCTGGGCGGACGAGGGGTCCGCCGTCGCAACCTGGTCGGGAATTCCGCACATTCCGGGCGCCATGACCGCGGGCAGCTTGGACGGCGTACCCACCGTGGTGGCGGTCGTGGAGGGTCGGCTGGGCCTTTGGCGGGGTCTGGCCAGTGGCGAAGCTCAGGAGTACCTTGATTTTCCAGGGGAAAGTACGGGAGTGGCCGACCTGTTGATCGATGGCCCTCTCTGGGCGACCACGCCGGCCGGCAGCCTGCCGCGGCCCGCACTCTTTCGGAGTGGGGCTGGTGAAGGCCCCTTTTCGGAGGCCTGCTGGGAGAGCTGGACCGGCAATTCTCCCGCCCTCTTGGGTCGGGGGGACCTGGCCGAGGCGCCGGGAGAGGAGCTGTTGATTCAGGATGGAGGTGCAATTCTGGTGGTGGACTTCTGAATGGAGCCCGCGTCCCTTGGGCCGCGGGGACCATGCGTGGTATGGAAGGGTGGAGGCTCCGGAGGGGCGGTCCATCCCTTCCACACCTCACCCACCATCCCCACAAACCCGATAGACAGGTTCACTGACTACAACGAAGGGAACGATGTACTCCTGGGGCGACGACACCGACGACTGGGCCAAGCCCGGCACCTACAAATTCGATGGGAAAACCCTTGCGATCCGCGCCGAGGCCGCCAAAAAGGCCGAGGAGGCGGGCCCGCGCGCCTACGGCGGCACCGGGGGTCCCAACGAACAGATGACCAACCCTGCCAAAAAAATCACCTCGGACTCTGCTTTTCCGCTGATGGTGGCGGTGGATGTCACGGGGTCGATGGCCTCCTGGCCGGCCGAGATTTTTGACCGGCTGCCGCTGCTGTACCAGACCCTGTCCCAGTACCAGCCCAGCCTGGAGATCTCCTTTGCGGCGATCGGCGATGCCGGCTATGACCGGTGGCCCCTGCAGGTCACCGATTTCGCCCAGGGTTTTACGCTGGAAGGCACCTTGAAAGCACTGTATGGAGAGGGCGGCGGAGGCGACGCGCCGGAGAGCTACGGGGTCTACGCCTGGTGGATGAACCGCCGCGTGGAGCTCACGGCGGTCCCTCCCGCTTCCAATACTAAACCATTTTTGATTGTGTACGGGGACGCCCCCATGCACGAGAAGATCCCGGGCACCCAGCTCAGCAAGCTGCTGGGGGAGAACGTCCACGACGACTACGACAGCATCTCCGAGTGGAAAAAGCTCTGCCAACGCTACTCAGTCTGGTTTTTGCGGCGTCCCACCGGCAGAACCGACGACGCCACCGAGAAGCAGTGGCGCAAAGCGGTGGGGGCGCACTTCCTCCACATCCACGACGAAGCCCGCGCCATCGACTACGCACTGGGCATCGTGGCCTGGCACTGGGGGCACCTCGCCGATCTGCGCGCCAACATGCTGGCCCGCCAACCGGAGGCCAAGGTGAACGAAGTGCTGGCTCAGGTGCAGGATCTCCTGGAAAATCGCCGGTGAAGGTCCTCGTCACTGTCCCGCCCTATGCCCCCTTTCTGGAGGAGCTGGGGCGCCATCCCGCCGTGGCCGGCTTCCGTTTGAATACCGTAATGCCCATCCGCGGCTCGGAAGAGGAGATCCTACAAAAGCTCTCTTCTTTCGGCAAAGAACTGTGGGTGGACCTGAAGGGGCGTCAACTCCGTGTGGTGGGTGGTGCGGTGCCACCCTATTCCGCGGTGCCCCTCAGCCATGCCATCGAGGTCCCCTGCCCTACCGATGCCTGGTTTTCGGATGGACGGGAGCGGGCCCGTGTCGTCGCGGTGGAGGGCAATCGCCTGATTCTGGAGGACGGTCCTCGACGTTTTGTGGGGCCCGGCGAGTCAGTGAACATCCCAAATCCGCGCCTGAAGATTATTGGCACGCTCACAGAAAGCGACCGGCGCTACCTGGCGGCCATGAAGGGTCTGGGGCTCAACAGGGTGATGCTCTCCTTTGTGGAGGGGGCAACGGATTTGGAGGAGGTGGAAGCGCTGCTTCCCGGCGCCGAGATCATCCAGAAAATCGAGTCTGTGCGGGGACTTGACTACGTGCGACGCGAGGGCCCGGCCAAGGGCAGGCTGATGGCGGCACGCGGGGATCTTTTTGTGGAGGTGCCACAACCCCACCGCGTTCTGACAGCGCTCCGGTGGATCATCGAAGCCGATCCCGGGGCCATTGTCGCCAGCCGCCTCTTTCCCTCCCTGGCGCGCGGTCCCGTGCCCGATGCGGCCGATATCAGCGATGCCGCCTTCCTTTTCAGCCTGGGCTACAAGAGCTTTATGCTGGGGGACGAGGTATGCCTTCGTCGGGACGCGGTGATGGCCGCCCTGCACCTGCTGGAGGCGGTGGAGGGCGAGCTGCGCTGAAGTCGGTGTGCCCCGTTGCACCCATAAAAACGTCACGGAGATTCCGTGGTCACGGCCACCGGCTGCGCGGGTGGGGCCCCAAAAAGCAGCTTCCGAGAGTATTCCGTCCATGATGCATGGTTGGCATGGTTCTTGCCTAACGGGAATCAAACCCAGCGTGTAACATGCTTCTCGCTCTGCTTTTTTCCGCATTGGCCGCCGATCCCGTCACTCATGGCCCCAGAGGCTTCGTCTTCTCCGACGCCGGGGGCCACAATACCTTTTCGCCGGGCCTGTCTTTTCAGCCTCGGCTCACCCTGAACCTCTTGGGAGACGATCAGGTGGACGACGCGCAGGCCCTCACCGAGAGTGGCTTCCGGATCCGCCGTATGCTGCTGACTGCCCGGGGCACCCTCGCGGGCCGTATCGACTATAATTTCCGCGCCAACTTCGCCCAATTCCTCTCCTTTGCCGATGTCAACGGCAAGACCCAGTGGGCGAGCAAGCCCCTCCTGGACGACGCGGCGGTCACCCTTCGTATCGCCGAGCCCCTCGCCATCCAATTCGGTCAGTGGAAGGTTCCCTTTACCGCGTCCATGATGATGGCGGACAGCGCCCTGCTCTTCCCCGACCGCCCCGTGGCCATCGACGGCTTCAAGGCGGCGGATCTCACGTGGACCGGCTTCTCCCACAGTCGTGATGCCGGTCTGGCTGTCCACGGCAAGGCGGCCACGGCCCACCTGGACTATTCGGTGGGTGTCTTCAACGGTGACGGGGTCAATGTCTGGCCTACACCCAACGAAGGCCCCCTGATAGTGGCGCGTTTGCAGGCCGCTCCGATGGGCGCGTTGCAGTACGACGAGGTCGATTTTTCGCATACATCGCCTAAAATCGCCATGGCCTTCGCCGGAACCTGGCAGCCTCAGCCCATCTACAACGCAGCCGGCGCCCGCATCGGCGCCACCGAAGACCTCCGCTTGGGCACCGAGCTGCGCCTCGCCGCCGCCGGCCTGTCCCTCCAGTCCGAGCTGTTGTGGGGCCTCCAACAAAACAGGGTCACGTCGGAAAGCAACCAGAGCCTCGGCGGCTACGCGCAGGTGGGCTATTTCTTTTCTCCGGGTCTGGCGCCGGGAATCCGTTGGTCACGTCTGGATCCTTCTCTGGAGACGGCAGCGGACGGGATCACCAGCCTGGAGGCGGTGCTCAACTGGTACCTCCCCAACCCACAAAAGCCAGGCCAGACAATGGAACATCGCGCGCAGCTTCAACTGAGCGGCGGAAGCCGCCTTGTCGACGACCAGTCCACCGCCCTTTCTCACCAGGTTCAGCTCGCCGCAACGATTGGCATCTAGGCCGTCATTCATAAATGCACCCCAGCCCGTTGTGGTCGCGTCGGCAGCCGTGAAGCCGTCACGGTTTTTCCGTGAATCCGGCTTCCCGCGCCCCTACGACGGTCCAGACAAGCTCACAAAACTCTCTCCGCACGCTGGCACGCTTTTTGCATGCCACCGCTTCCTGGAGTCCAATGTCCCTCTTCCTCCTCGTCCTGGCCTGCTCCACCCCCGAAAAAGCCACCCCTGCCGCCCCCAAAGAGCGGAAGTTGACCCTCGCCAGCTACACCACTCCGCGCGAAGCATACCGGGTCATCCTGCCCGCCTTTGCCGCTGAGTGGCAGCAGAAGACGGGCGAAAAAGTGACCTTCGAGGAATCTTATCAAGGCTCGGGTGCCCAAGCACGCGCCGTGCGCGAGGGTTTTGAGGCCGACGTGGTGGCGCTATCGCTGGACCCGGACGTAAAAGTGCTCGAAGAAGCAGGCTTGATCACCTCGGACTGGCGGGCCTCGCCCTGGGGCGGAATGGTCACCCGGAGCCTTGTGGTGGTGGCCGTCCGTCCCGGAAACCCCAAGAAGATTGTGGATTGGACCGATCTGGGTCGTTCGGATGTAGAGGTGCTCACGCCCAATGTGCGCACGAGCGGTGGCGCAATGTGGAATGTCCTGGCGATCTGGGGCGCCGGCGTGCGTGGCCACGCAGGCGTGTCGGCCGGCGACGAGGCGGGCGCGATCCGTCTGCTGAGCGCTGTGCTTGGTCGGGTAAAAGTGATGGACAAGGGCGCACGGGAGTCCATCGTCTCCTTCGAAAAAGGGGTGGGGGATGCGGCGATCACCTACGAGCACGAAGTGCTCGGCGCGCGGCTCGCCGGGAAAGAAATGGACTATGTGATCCCGCCCTCCACCATCCTCATTGAAAATCCGGTGGTGATGGTGGACAGCTATGCCAAAAAGAACGGCAACGAGGATCTGGCGCTGGCCTTTCTCGCCTATCTCCGCACTCCACCCGCACAAAAGGCCTTCGCGGACTTCGGCTTCCGCCCCCTGGACAGCAGCGTGGCCCCGCCAGACCTGGCGCTTCCCACTGATCTTTTCACCATCCAGGACCTGGGCGGCTGGCCCTCCCTCAAAGAGCGCGTCTTCGACAAGGGCGCAGCCTACGATCAGGCCGCGCCGAAATGACCGCTCCGATCCTTCTCCGTTTCAGTTTTGTGGGATGGATTACATTTCTGGTGGCATTGCCGGTGGCCGTGCTGATCGGCAAGGGAATTGCCGAAGGCCCCCTTCCCTTTTTTCAGGCGGTGTCCGCCCCGGCGGCCGTGGACGCCATCCTCCTGTCGCTGGGGACCGCCGCCATCACCACCGGCGTGAACACGTTGGCGGGCACCGCCATTGCCTGGGCCCTGGTCCGCTGGGAATTTCCGGGGCGCAAGCTACTCTGGGCCCTGGTGGACCTGCCCCTGGCCATCCCCACACTGGTGGCGGGTATGTTGCTGTTGGCCCTGTTCGGACCACAGACGCCGCTGGGCATGTTCCTTGTAGAAGCTGGACTTCCAGTGGCCTACGCCCGACCGGGAATCGTGTTGGCACTTCTGTTCGTAACCCTGCCATTTGCGGTGCGGGCCGTGGAGCCGGTGCTGGAGGAGCTGGATCTGGCCGAGGAGGAGGCGGCAGAAACCCTGGGGGCCTCCTCCTGGGTCACCTTCCATAAAGTTCTCCTTCCTCCCATACTTCCCGCGATGGCCGCCGGTGGACTCCAGACCTTTGCCCGCTCGGTGGCCGAGTTCGGCAGCCTCTCGGTGGTGTCCGGGAATATTCCCGGACAAACCCTGGTTGCTCCGGTCTATATCTTGGGGGAGATCGAGGGTGGGAACCCACAGGGGGCCGCCTCCGTCAGCCTGGTGCTGCTGACCCTGGCCCTGGTGCTCCAGCCGCTGGCGGGGCGTCTGGCCCAACGTGCCGGAGGTCGCCATGCAGCCTAGACCCAGACGCCGCCCACGGGGCCTTCCGGCCGTGGTCCTGGCCTTGCTCCTGCTCTATGTGGGCCTCCTCCTTATGGTTCCGCTGGGGGCGCTGGTGTGGACCGTCGCGGGGGATCTGCGCGGCGTGCTGCACCAACTTGCGACCGAGGAGGCCCTGGACGCGCTGGCCCGCTCGGTGTTGGTGGCTCTATCTTCCGTAGTATTGAACGGTATTTTTGGGGTGATCGGCGCCCTGGTACTGGTCCGGCAACGCTTCTGGGGCCGTCGGCTGTTGGATGCCTTTGTGGACCTGCCCTTGGCGCTCTCCCCGGTGATGACCGGTCTGGCCTTCCTCCTCCTTTTTGGGCGCTCCGGGCTGCTGCGACCGCTGACGGACGGCCTTGGCATGACCGTCGCCTTCGCCTGGCCTTCGGTGCTGCTGGCGACGCTGTTTGTCACCCTGCCCTTTACCCTGCGGGAAGTTGCCTTACTCCTGGAGGAGCTGGGGGACAGCGAGGAGCAGGCCGCTGCGACCCTCGGCGCATCGGACTGGACCTGCTTCTGGCGGGTGACCTTCCCCAACCTGCGCTCCGGTCTGGTCCTGGGGGCCACCCTCACCACGGCACGGGCCCTCGGCGAGTTCGGAGCCGTGCTTGTCGTGGGGGGCTCCATCGCGATGCGCACACAAACAGCGACTACATTTATCCACGCTGCTATCGAAGAAAGGCAGGAACCGGCGGCCTTTGGAATGGCACTGATCCTGGCTTCGGCGGCCATCGCCCTATTGCTGCTCTTGCAGCGTCAACGGA
>JBEIQS010000267.1:0-7091 GCA_040376425.1 Alphaproteobacteria bacterium
CTATTCTCTGGATGTGGACGCGGACGGCAAAGCGGATATGCGAAGCACGAAGCTCGATAATCCTACACCCGACAGCCCGTACTTGCCCCAGCATGGCTGGGGGGTAGGCAACCAGGACATCGCCTTCGGCTGGCTTTTTTCGATGTCCTCCAACCCTCTGTTGGGATCGCTGGTGCTGTCCGGGGCACTGGGCCAGCCAGGCTCAGCGCCCTCCATCGCCTACCTTGACTGGCTGATGGCCACCTACAAGAGTAATCCCAAGCTGGCGACTCAGGAAGTGGTCGCGGGAATGCTTGCACAGCCGCGTGGCTACGCGGACGTAACTACCGATGGGATCTACAACCCGATCCAGCTGCCCACCCTCTACACCCGCTACGCTTGGCCGTCGAACTCTGAGGGCGGCCAGTCCAACGGCTCTGACCGCAATAACACCGTTTGGACCGGTGCTTTGGACTTTACGGGGCTGATCGACCTCTGTAATGATCGCGGCAGTGCGATCAAGCTGCCCTGGGAGCCGCGCTCGGTCTTCAACAACATCTCCTGTGAAGACTTCGCCGATCTGATGACCCGCTACTCTCCGGCGGTGATCCAGGATCCTTCCCGTCAGCGTGCGATCATGGACGATATTCTCGGGATCTCGGATGGGGTGCCGGGGATGTTGAACCCGGACGCGATGGTCGTGATGCAGACCACCACGATCCCCAAAGAAGTGGCGCAGAGTGAGATCAACCTGGAGACGGGGCGCTTCAAACATGCAGCGGACTATGGGGGCGACGCCAAATTCCGTGGGGCGGGTATGGCAGCGCTGGGCATGCGCATCGGCATCGAGCCCAGCGAGCGCGAGAAGCTGAGGGTCTATGCGGATCGTTATGGTCTTCCCCTGGAGGACTTGCAGAACGAAGCGGTCTCTCTGGCCCTGGATTGGTTCGAGCCACCCCCCAATACTACGCCGCTGTTGGCGGCCAGTGTGGAGCGGGTGCCTTTGGGCTACGAGGTTTTTCAGGAGGAGGGCTGTGCCTCCTGCCATCGCGGTCCATTTGGGACCGACAACATTATTCATCCACTCTCCGCCGACCCTCGGGTGGAGTTTGGCGGGCCACGGGCCCCCAGCACGGCAGGCTGGCGTACGCTGGGTCGGGGGGATGGACCCGCCATCAACACCGAGCCGCAGCGGGCGATCAATGGGCGTCCTCTGCGCCGTCTGGTATCCCCTCCTTATGATCCGTCCACCGGCTTGGCGACCCGCCAGGGGGGGGTCTTGCAGGGCCTGATGTCGGTGCAGCGGGTGGGCTACAAGACCACGGCGCTACGCTACCTCTGGGGATCGGCGCCCTATCTTCACGATGGCGGGGTGGGCGTCGCCTTGCGGCCAGGCACGCTGGAGGGAACTGACCTGCAGACCCTCCTGCAACGTGCCGGTTCGGAGGCGGTGATCTACGGGATGGGAGAGATCCTGAGCCTCGGCGAGCGCTCGCCCACCGTCAGTCCCAAGACCAATGCGGCGCTGAGCCTGCAGGCCCTGGTGCTCCGCACCGAGCGCGAGCGGGTGATCGCCGCCAACGAGCTGGAGAACTACGAGGTCCCAGCGGGATCCACGATGGATGTGGTACGCGGCGGGCCACCGATTGAGCGGGTGTCCATGCGCTCCATCGGCATCGCCGGCTACGGCCACGATTTTTACATTTCTGATGTTCCTGGCGGTGATCGGGTGACGGCGCTGGTGGCCTATCTCCTCTCGCTGGACGACTGCCCCCGGCAGCTCCCCGGCCACGGGGAACCCTGCACCAATCCCTACGATGGAGGCCGCTGATGTCTGCCCTCTTCCTCCTCTTTTTGAACGCTGCTCTGGCCCAGAGCCCGCCCAAGCTGCCCACCAACGGCTGGATCACCGCTCATTTTGATGGGGCTACCCTGCGCCCTCAGGGAGAGTTAGGCGTTGCGATTCCATTTTCAAGGGTGACCGCGCTGGCGGTGGAGGGCTTCGCCAGCAGCCTGGATGCGGGTCTGAGCCTGGGGCCCACTTTTGAGATCGGCTCACTGTACCTATCTCCGATGGCCAGCTTTCAAAGCAGCTATACCGGCGAAAAGGGCTTTGGTGGCCAACTCTTGGTGGCCTGGGAGGCCCCTCCCCTTCCCCTCTATGTGGAGTCTCGTGCGCGCACACTCTATCTTTTGGATGAAGGCGGTCTTTTGTTGTCCGACCGTACGCTGGGCATGGTGACGCTGCCCTGGTTTGCCGTGGGCTTTGAACACGACGGGGAGATCCGTCCGGTGGGTGGACACAATCGCTGGGGGCCGCGCTTTAACTTCGGGATCGGCAAACACCTTGTGCTCGGTGTGTACGGTGGCATCGAAGCCGACCCGGAGGCCCGCGAGGCGGCCAAGGCGCGGATGCTCCAGACCTCCATCGCACTCGGACCAGCCTGGCTCTCGGCCCAGGGGACGGCAACGGTGCGGTGGTAGGCCCTACGGACACCCCTCCCCCGGCATCCGCGCCGGGCAGTCATCCTGGGCCAGCAGATAGGCCACCAGGGCGGTGATGTCCCGGCCGCCCGGCACATCCCGTACATAAAAATCATGCCCCGTGCCGAAGGCACCCAGCTGTGCCATGGACACCCATCCGCTCGCCGAGCCGTCGAAGGCCGAGCCCGGCACCACCGGCAGCACCTCTCGCCGGTTGCCCGCCTGCACCCGCTCCCGCTCGCTCCGCAACAGCAGCGCCTGCAGGCTCAGCGCCGCATCCGGCCGTGGTCCCTGGGCCACGTCCTTCTCCCTTTCCGCCAGGATCGGTCCCATCCCGTACACCACCGCATCCGTACCCGCCAGCGCCAGCCGGGCCGCCAGATCGTCGCTCCCGGGCCTGCGTAAGGCCACACCCACGCTGCCATCATGCAAGAAGGGTGCCGAAATCCAAAGATTCCGTAAGATCGTGCTCTTATAGCCGATGCGCTGTACCCCCAAGAGGCCACTCAACGGACTACCGGCTCCGGTGAGTTCGCCGGTGGCGGGGTCGTAGGGGGGCGACACCAGCCGTCGTAACGTCCGCGAGTCCAGGCCGCGCCAGGCCGGGGTGTTGATGGCCGGACCTTGACCCCGGTCCAATACCCGCCATCCGGCCGTACTCGGGGCCTTCGGCCCTCCATATTGGATGCGGGGATCCTCGGAGATCGGGTGCAGCAGGTTGTCGGTGCCGTAGGGACCCCGGTGACAGTCGTCGCAGCCCGCCTCTTCAAAAACCTCCCGCCCCTGACCCAAGAGTGCTGCCGCATTCGCCAGCAGTGTCGTTTCGTTTGGCGGCGGCTGCATCCAGTCCAACATCAGGTTGATGCTGTGGTTCAGGATTTCATCCACCGGCACATCGGGGTAGCGGCTGGCCAGATCGTCTATCTTCCACTCCTGCCGGATTTTTCCGCCGGAGTGGATCCGGTAGCCCAGCGGTGCCAGCTCCGTCGCCCTCCACGGACCAGTGGGGCCGTAGTCCGCCGCGCTCCTCAGCCGCTCGGCGTTGATGGGCATCTCCGCAATTTCTTCGGGTAAAGCCGGAGATCCGGGGATGAGATAGAGATCCTCCGGGTTCATCAGCCCGGGCTGACCATCGGAAGTGCCAAGCACGTTGGCTTTCAGGTCATCCAAACGCTCTGGGTACGCGACGCCCGCCGGAGAATAGCGCAGCATCATGTCCACCAGCGTGTCACAGGGCAGGGATTGGAAGAGGGTTTTGGGCTCCCAAGGCAGCGCCACCGAGCCCGCCCGCTCCGCACAGGTGCCGATCAGGCCGGTGAAGTCCAGCGTTCCGGTCCAGACAAGGTTGTTGCGATCGGTGGGATCGGGAAAAGCACCGTCGGTATTGGAGGGCCAATTGCCAGCGGTGTACAGGTTGGGCAGCTGGCTGGTGTCGAACAGCCCGTTGGGGGTCACGTCTGAGTAGCCACGCGGCTGCAACAGCAGGCCAACCACAATATCGGCAAGAACTTCCTGCCGATTTTCTTTGTAGTTGTCGCGCACCCACTCCACCCAGCGGATCGCCTCCTCTTCGTTTTTGGGGGCGATGGGACCGGAAAAAACCGGTGCAAGAAGAAGAGGATTGGCGGCCAGGGCGACAATCCAGCCGATGGCCAGATCCTGGTTGCCCACCCCCCAGGAATGTTCGGGTTTGTAGGGGCTTCCGGCGGTGGGTTGGTCACGACGTGCGGAGTGTAGATCCGTTACTCCATCCTGATCAACATCCAGCGAATAGTGGCACAGCGCACAGGTGAGACGGAAGCGCACCGCCCCCGGAGCGGCAGGGCCAGCGCCCAATTGGTCCGGCTGAGGGAGATAGGAGAGCGCCTCCCCCTCCACCGGCACCGCAGGCAGGCCCAACGGCCAGGATGCCCCCGCCTCTACATCCAAGCCGGTATGTACCTCTTCCGGAAGTGGTATTTTCCCATACAGTCGTGAGCCGGGAGGGAAACGGAGCACCAGATCATGGGTATAGCCCTTCCCTTCTACACCCCCATTCCCGGAAAACAGATTTCCTTCCACGCCGTCCAGGGCATCGAGCGCCTGCACATAGATGGCCATCACCGGCGCTTCCACAAAGCAGCCCTCTCCCGCCATCTGTCCGCAGGGCTTCTCGTAGGTACCCATAAACACACCGGCAACATCGGTGATTCCCCGCTCGGTGCCATAGGCGCCTGACCGGAAAAGCTCCTCTCCCCAGGAGATCATCTGGGCATAGTCCTGCTCAGAAAGCTCGCTTTTGCCCAACTTTCGCGGTGCGGCAGGCAGCGGCTGCGTCAGCGGGTCGACCGCACCCCAATCACGGGGACCTTGTGTAAAGCAGCTCAACAAGAGGAACAGGGGCATCGACGATCCGGCTTCTCTGTTCTTTTAGCGCCCTCCACATCCCGGCGCCGCCCGAAGCTGCGAAATATACTGCACTCGCGGCGCACCGACTTGCAAAGTGCTCGCTGTTCTGGCATTCTCCGTGGCGAGGAAATTCCCCATGCGGAACTCTCGGGTTGAAGAGGCGATCCAGCTCCTGCACGCTGCCAAAGTGGGCGCCGAACCCAGCCCCGAGCTGGCAGCCCTGGCCAAAGAGGATCCCGAGGCCTACTGGGGCGCCATCCGCAAGGCCAACAGCCTGACGACCTTCAATTTCGGCGACATCCTGAACCTCGCCGATCCCGACAATCAGAAAAAATACCTGACCAACGATCCCTCTCCCCCTTTTGAAAAAACCGCCAAGGAAGAACAAAAGCTGTGGCGGAACTACATGCTGGACTACCCGACGAAGGTGGAGCGTTGGGAACGCCCCAACACCCTGGACCGGCTGGTGGCAGCGGTGCGCGACGCGGGCGCCACCCGAAAGCCCCTTCGTGCGGTGGGAGCGGGGCATTCTTCCGCCGATATTGCCAAACCCCCGGCGAGTGGTCTTGTGGAGATCGACAAGCTGGAACGTATCACCCAACCTCCCTTTTTGAAGCAGGGTGTGGACGGGCGCACGTTGCGCCGCCTGGAGGCGGGCACCAGCATCCGCCACGTCAACGAACTTCTTCGGCGGGAGACGCAGGATTTTCCACATGGCCTGGCCCTCGAAAACATGGGCTCTTACGACGAACAGAGCATCATCGGTGCCGCCTGCACCGCCACCCACGGCTCGGGGATTGGCCTTCCCGCGCTCACGGGCATGCTGGCGTCGATCATCCTGGTCACCCTCCGGGAGCAGGATGGAAAATTAGTGCCTCGGATCCTGCAGATTGAGCCCACCGATGGCATCACTGATCCGACAAAATTCGACCGCCGCACCGGCGGACTGGACGGGGATCTCTACACGCCCTCTTCGGAGCTTTCTTGGGAGCTGATCCAGGATGATCGGTATTTTAATGCGATGACGGTGTCGTTGGGCTGCTTTGGGGTGGTCTATGCGGTGACCCTCAAACTCCGCCCCTCCTTCTGGCTGGAGGAGAGCCGGAAAGTGTCTCCGTGGCGTAAAGTCAAACAGACTTTTCTGGACGACATGAAAAAGGTGCGCTGCTACGAGCTGCTCATCAACCCCTACCCCACCTTCCAGGAAGATGGTAGCCTTGACTAGACAACACTGGTGACCCGCCGCAAAGAAATCCCCTACCAGGACGAGGTGCCCAAGACCCGGAAGATGGGTCTCGCCTCCTTTGCCGACCGCCTGATCGCCGACCTGAACATCTCGGACATGGCGACGGAGCTGATCTCCGACATGCTGATGAACGACCCCAAGGTGGAGACGCACCTTCCCTACCAGATCGACCGCATCATCCGCATGCTCCAGGTGGAGGGCTACCGCTCCTGGTCCCCCAAAGTCCTCTTGTTGAATGCAGGGAACTCGATGATGGCTTGGTCCTGCGAGGTGGCCATTCCCCTTTCCCAGGCCACCAAGGCGGTGGACGCAATCATCGGCCTGGCAAGGGTAAAAATGGAAAAAAAGCAGGGTGGACGCCACACCTCTCCCATCGGCATCCGCTTTGTGGCCCCCTCCCCCGCCCTGATCTCCCCGCAGCGCTACCCGGAGGGCACCTGCATGATCGAGATCCCCATTTTGCGCAGCAGCAAGCCCCAACAATTGCAGATTCTCAAGGACATCCAGGACACCCTGGTCCCCCCCTACCGCACCCACTGGGGCCAGCTACACTGGCTGGACGAGCGGAATGGCCAGCACTCGCCGGGCATTGCGCTCGACCGTATCCGTAAAATGTACGGCGATGAATTTGACCAGTGGCTACAGATCTACCAAGAGCTGAACCCACGCGGCATGTTCTCCAACGACTTCACCCGTCGGCATGGATTTGACAGCACGCCCGGTACGACGGCCTGAGATCCCGGGGAAAGTGCGCCACGGCGCATCCTCAGCCTCCCGCCCGCAGGCCCCACCACTGGGCCAGGATCATCATGGGCAGGCTGATCAGCCAGGGCCAGGCTCCAATACCCGCCTTGGGATAGCGCAGGGTGGACGGCATGCCGGCTGACGCAACCAGAACCAGCACCCCCTCCACCCACCCCGCGGTCGCCGGTACCTGATCCGCCAGGGTGACCGCGGTGACCACCAGGCAGCCTGCGGCCGAGGTGGGCAGTCC
>JBEIQS010000339.1:0-4646 GCA_040376425.1 Alphaproteobacteria bacterium
ATTGCGGCCCCACTCCTGGCGCCGCTGGTGGAAGAGGGGCTGGGCAACGGGGCCGATTCCGAGGGCCAGGCGCTGACCCGCCTCGCGGTGCGCCGCTACCTTCGCAAGCTTCCACCAGAGACCGACTGCCTGGTGCTGGGCTGCACACACTATCCCCTACTCTCAGAGGCCCTCCTCGCCGAGCTTCCCGCCCACATTCACCTTCTGGACCCTGCTCCGGTGGTCGCCCGCGCGCTTTCGGATTGGCTACGCCGGCATCCTGAATTCCAGGAGCCGGGCACCGGGCAGCTTCGGGTACTCTGTTCGGGCGACCCCGTGCAGTTTCAGCGCCAGGGAAGCCGCTTTTTGGGTAGAGAGCTGCCGACTGTCCAGCACATCTCTGAAGAAGGGGGCCGCCTTGCACATCGCAGCGGCCCGCCAACTCCTTCCGGTCAGGTGGTTCGCGGATTCCGCAAGCGCTAGCGGATGATCCAGCGCTCGCCGGTGTGCTTGACCTTGCCTTCCCGCTCCAGCTTCCGCAGCTCGGCCTTCACCTCGGCTTCGCTCAGATCCTTGTAGATGGAGCGGTGGCGGCAGCCACCCACCAGCACGGCTTCCTTGAGGCCACGTTCGCCATACTCAGGGGTCTTCAGGCGATCCATCACGTCCAACCGGATCGATTCCGCGCGGGCGGGATCAACTTCCGGCTTGGCAGAGGCGGGAATCCGCGGCGCCTTGGGCTTGTCCGACTTGGCCTTGCCGCCACGGGTGGCCGGTGCGGGGGCCGGCGCCGTCGCAGCCGAAGCCTTGGAGATGGTGCCGAGCTTGGGTGCCGGCCGCGGCACATTGACCACCTCGGGCTCGGTGCTGTCCCAGCGACCGCGAAGCTCGGCCAACATCTCAGAGGCGGCTTCCATCAGCGCACCTTCCAGGCCCAACACCGCCTTGCGAAGGGTGCGGGGAACCTTTTTGGCCTCGAGCTTCAGCAGCTCGTCCAAAAACTCGATCCGGGCATTTTCGTTCGGCATGTCCCGGAACTCACGGGTTGCACGCGAAGCAAATGCCTTCAACTCTTCGCCCAGGACGCCGGGCAGGTCATTCTCAGCGATCGCGAACAGATCCGCGATGCACGGGATGGCGATGCGCTCGCTGTGCTGGCGGAGGAGATCCTCAACCTGAACCTGGATCATCTGCGGGGCGGAGGTACGGAGACCCTCCACATGTGTACGGGACACGCGCCGATCGGAAACACTCGCCAAGGATACCTCACTCTGCGGGCCGCGCCTTATCACGTCGCGGGCCATTCGGACAGGGTAAGTCAAGAAGAGTCATGAACTCTTCGGCTTCTCCCAATAAAACTCTGGCTCGTTCAACTGCTTGGCGGCCCAGCGCCCCAGCACAAAGAGAAAGTCCGACAGCCGGTTGAGGTAGCGCATGCAGCCCTCCCCCGTTTCCGGTTCCTCCCGCAGGAGCTGGACGAGGTCCCGCTCAGCCCGCCGGCAGACCGTTCGCGCCTGGTGCAGAAAGGCCCCCACCGGCCCGCCGCCGGGCAGGATGAACTCCTTCAGTGGCCCCACATCCTCATTCAGCGCATCGATCCAGCCTTCCAGCCGGGTGACATCCTCTGCTCCAACGCGGTACATTCCCGGCCAGCGGTCGTCCGCGCGCGTGGCGAGGTCCGAGCCGACGTTGAACAGGTCGTTCTGGATCCGGTGCAACATCTGATCAATGCGCGCCACCACCTCGGCTCCAGCCCGAGAATCTCGGTTGTGGACCCGCACGATACCCAGGATGGCGTTCAGCTCATCCACGGTTCCATATGCGGCAATGCGAGGGTGGTCCTTGGGAACTTCTTGGCCGCCCACCAGCCGCGTCGATCCCCGATCCCCGGTGCGGGTGTATACACGTGTGATTCTCATACTATCCAATAGCTTGTCAGATACGGTTCAGACATGTGCCGGGACTACGAAGCGGGCATTCCGCTGAGAAAAAACCACGCCGCTCCCAGGAGGACCACCAGCAACAGGCTCCCGACCATGCCCAGGACTGCCACCCCACCCAGCGCCAGCGCCCACATCGGCACGGACACCGACTTGGCGGGGGCTTTGCCGTCGGACTTTACCTTCGGCTGGGCCTGGACGTCGGCCTGCGCGTCCTTCTTCGGGGAAGCTTCAGAAACCGCCGGGGCCGCAGGCACCCGGGCCACCGCCGGCGCCGCAACGGGAGGGGGCGGACTGTCGGCGGAGGGAGCCACTGGCCCGGCTGCAGCCTTCTCGGTGGCCGGAGTCGGCGGCGCGGCATCATCGACGGGCACCATCGTCGGCTGCGCCCGTGGGGGCGCTTCGATGGCAGGCTTCTTTTCGGCGGGGGCGGGCGTGGGGCGATTGCCATCGTCGCTGCGCGTGGCCTTCACTCCCCGCACCTCCATCTCCCGAAAACGCTCCACCAGACCTTCAAAATCCGACGCAAGCTCCAGTGGGTCGGCGTAGCGCTTGGCCGGATCGATACACAGAGCCCGATCCAGCATTTTGATAACATCGGCGCCCAGAATCCGCTCCAACGGCGGGTTGGACACGCCGAAGACGCCGTTGACCCCCTCCTGCACGGCGGCACGGTCCCGATCCGGCAGCTTGTCGGGGCTGGTGAACACCGACGGATCCAGATCTTTGTTCACAAAAAGAGTAGGGCGCCGTTCCTGAAGATCTGCAACCAACGCAACGCGGTGGGAACGGAAGTGGTGCGAGTGGGTGCCGTTGATCGGCAGCACCGCACCGCTGGACAGAAAGGCGCGCATCCGCAGCAGCGCGAAGAAGGTGCAGCCCAGCGACCATGTGTCCATGGCGGCGGGAAAGGGCTTCCGGGCGTTGAACAAGGCTTCCGGCGAAATGAAGTTCTCGGTGCCCAGGATCATTCGGGTGGCCGCCCAATTCTCCTCCTCCACCGGCCGGGACTTGGAGGCGCCAAAGTCGGTGAGCAGCCAGCGCCCATCGGCAGCACGCAGTACGTTGCGCGGCTTGATGTCCGCATGAATCGCCTTCTTTCCCATATCCATCTCCAGGATCGCGCCGTACTCGCGCACCCGCCTGCAGATGTCCGCCATGGCTTCGCAGAGCAGAATCCAGCTTCGGGGCTGCTTCCACGCGTCTGCCCACCACCGCTCAAGGTCGGCCGGGCACCACTCCATGACCAGCCCGGTGACCGGCTCGCCGATTGTATCGTAGGCTACAGGACAGGGCTTCTGACCGGGTGCGGCACAGAGGGCCTTGAAGATCTCCACTTCCCGCTGCATCGCCTCCTTGGACAGCGGGTCTGTGGCGCGGGCCAGCTTGAGCGCCACCACGGTTCCTTCCGGCACAGTGGACAGGCCAACAGGTGGTCCGACCGGAACAACCGCGCGTATGGTGGCCATGCCCCCTTCGCGCCCCTTGTCCGTGCCGTGCAGCCGGTAGCTTCGGCCGGAGGCGCCCTTCCAGGGTCCGCCGTCAGAAGTCAGTGGCAAAATGCACCCCGAAGCCTGAGTCTCCGATGGTGATCCCCCAGTAGCCCACGCCCAGACCGGCCAAGGCCAGCCCACCGGCGCCCAGAATCAGGCCGTTCACCAAATTGCCCGCCGCGTTCATGTCGGCTTCGTTCTGGAACTTGAGCTCGCCCCAGTCTGCAGGGTGAAACTGCTGCTCCAGCACAATTGCAGTGGCATAGACCGCACCGGCGCCCACCAACATGACCCCGCCGGCCACCATGATCGGTGTCTTTTCCGGGGGCCGCTGCCGCTCCACACGCTGCACCTGCACCGGACCGGAGCTGGGGGGCGCGGCCTCTTCCTCGCCCTTCTTCTTCTTTTTCTCTTTGGGAGCCTCCGCCACAGGGGCGGCCCCGACCTCACGCATCAGCGCTTCGGGGAAAGAGTTACCGGCGATCAACCACACGGCACGCACGCCGTTGTCGGTGCCCACCTGCTGGACCACGTGGAAGCGATTCATGGTCGCGGCGGGTTTGTCCAGCGGACGCCCGTCCATGACCAGCCTGCTACCGGCCGGTACATTCAGGACCATGCCCTCTACCGGGACTTCGGCGATATCCAGGTTGTTCCGTTCTTCGTCGAAAATTGCTCGGATGGGATGATCCAAGGGCAGGTCGTCCGCGCCGAACTGGAAGCTGGGATCCAGCTCCAGCGAGGAGCGAATCCAGCGCCGGGCAATGCCATTGTCCTGCTTGTACCAGTACCATACGCCCATGAGCCGGTAGGCCGTCGCAAAGACCTGAGGCGGCGCGGCCGTGGTGAGGCAGGCCATCCCCGAGTCCAACCGGCCGGCCGCGGTGGCAAAGGAGGCATCGTCCTCGTTCCGCAGGGACAACTGCATCAACTGGATGTCGTTGAGGAGCTGCGCACCGTTGTAGGGCGTAGGACAACTGGCCGCAAATACCATTCCAGGCAGGGCCAGAAGGAGGGAGAAAAGGGCGATGCGGCAAATCATGACCACGGATACTATCACGTCTTCTGCACCGGTGGGGACAACCCCGTCGCCGATCTCAGCCGATCCGCTGCCCGCGCCAAAGGTCCAAAGCGGGCAATACACCAAAGTGCCTCGACGCCATCCTTCCAGGTGATCTTCTTTCCCTCGGCGTAGGAGCGTCCGGCGTAGGAGATCGGCACCTCGTAGACCCGG
>JBEIQS010000261.1:0-7248 GCA_040376425.1 Alphaproteobacteria bacterium
GCCACGCGCCAAAGGCCTGCGGGCTGTCCAGCCCCAGTCCCAGGCGCACCTCTTCCTCTTCCAAAATCTCCGTTGCGGGCTCCTTTTCCCAGAGCAGCTCAAGTGCGTCTCCGGCGGCATCGTCGTCCAGACAGGACATGCGCACGAGGGTCGCGTCCCCGGCGTGGGGGCCATGCACCACCTCGGACACCAGGTAGTGCCGGGATCGGGCTCGGACCACTTGCGACGCGCGGGGGATCTGCATGGGGGCCTCTGGGTTGTGAGGACAGGGTATCTAACGCAAAACCACCCCGTCGGGGGCCCACCCAAGGGCGCTTGCGGCGCTCGGGCCGCACGCGCCTTGCGTGGTATTGAGGGTCAAAGGCTTATATACATAATTCCGAATTTACCGCTGCTCGATGCGATTGTTCCGCCCACCCCCCGCCCACCATGCCGCCGCCACCCCCAGCCCGGCGATCCCCCCTGCCAGCCCGTGCTCCAGCGGCCCCCACGCCTCCACGTCAACCAGCCTCGGCCAACGCTCCCCCCACAGCAGCAGCGTCGCATTGTGCGCCGTATGGACCAGGATGCCGGGCCACACCGAGCCGCAGCGCCAGGCCAACAAGCCCAGGATCAACCCGATGGCTCCGGTGGGAAAGAGCTTGAAGGCCAGCACGTGCAGGAGCGCAAAGGCGACGGCCTGCACGATCACTGCCCGCGTGGGCGACCCGGCCCGCAGCAACAAGCCCAGGATCGCCCCCCGGAACAGCAGCTCCTCGCACAGCCCCGCCCCCACGGTCAGAAACAACAGGCCCCAGCCCGCCCGTAGATCCTCGATTCCCTTGGCAAGTTCCAGGATGGCGAAGGGATTGCTGGGGAGCAGGGCGGTCTGCACCGCGCCGGCCAGCAGCCCCGCGGATAGCGTTCCCCCCAGCACCAACGGGGCGGCCAACCAGGCGCGTGGGGCAGGGCGGCGCAGCCCCAACAGCCCCGGCAACGGCAGCCCCAACAGCATCGGCGCCAGCAGCGCGGGCAGCAGTTGAAAGAAAATCTGGCCCGATGCAAGATGAAAAACCGGACCTGACCCCACCGGAGCGATGGCCATGCTCACGCCGGACAGCGCCAGCAGAAACAGCAGCAGCGCCTCGGGTCCGTAGCGGCCGGCCGCGCGTCGGGCATCGGTGGGGTCGGCCGCCTGGCCCAGCGCGTCCCGCGCCAACAGGGCGGCGCCGCTTCGGATGCACAGCCAGACCACCCCCAGCCCGCTTCCCACCCCCAACAGCACCGAGAGCCCCCCTCCTCCAAACCAGGGCAGGATCATCCCGCCAAAGGGCACCAGCCCGCCCAGACCCCACCGGGACTCCAGTAGGATGGCCAGCCCGCCGAGCGCCATCGCCGCCAGCGGCACCCATGCGGTGCGCAGCGAGCTGCTCCTCAGATCAGGCATCGGGAGGAAGGTGCGTACGCTCAGTGCAGAAACGCTTGCAGAAATAACCGGAATCAGTAGCCAGCGCGGATCGACCTGCACCCCGTTGAGCATCCCACTCAGGCAGAAGATCAGTCCGTTGAGCAGGGCCCACAGCGTACACATCGCCACATAGGCCCCCACCACCACCCGGGGGGAGGTCGGGGCGGCGGAGAGGGACTCCAGCCAGCCCCGCTGTCGGGCACCGGGCAGGGCCTCGTAGGCCCAGGTGATGGCGCTCAGGGCGAGGAAGGAGACCAGGGCCAGCCCGAAGGGCTCTGGTGCCCGGTCGGGGAGGGGAGCCTCCTTGGCGGCCACCTCCACCCGCACCAGCTCCCCGGGCGCCTCGGGAATGCCCAGCGCGTCCAGCCGTCGGCGCCGCTCCTTCCCCACCAGCAGGGCGGCGCAGGTCTCAATCGCATCCAGCTCTGCCTTGGGGTGCAGGCCGCGGATCTCGATGCGCAGCGCGGCCGGGCGCAGGGCCTCCGCGCTGCCCGGATCGGCCGGGGGTGTCGCACGAAAGTGGAGCAGGGCGTCCGGCGCGGGGCCTTCGCCGGACGGAATCGTTGGGGCCGGGGCTTCGGTGGCCGGGGCCTCGGGGGCCGGTGGCGGGGGACCCGGATCGGGTAGCAGGGGCTCGTGCCATTGGAACCAGTCCGGCGGGGGCAGGGGACTGTCCAGCGCGATGCCGATCCGACGGGCACTTCCCTCTCCCGGCAGGCAATTCGGCGTGTCGGAGGTGGCGGGGCCGTCGTTCATGGCCCGGGTCCAGGACGCGTAGTGGGCGCTGAACCAGTCCGGATGGGCGGCGGCCGCGCCGGCGGCGGCCGAGGCGGCCAGCAGAAAACGCAGCTCCATCGCCCGGCCGGCTGCGCGCAGCTCGGCCCGGATGAGCAACAGGAAGCTGCGGTCGATCATGTGCGCCCCTGCCGCAGCTTCCAGGACAGAATCTGGGTGGCGATGGTAAAGAGCAATACAAAAATCGCCGCACTGCACAGTGTGGCACCCGCCAGCGCAGGCAGGGCCGAGGCATGGATCAGCCCCGCCAGCGGCACCCAATCCGGCGCGTCCAAGGTCCCCCAACCCAGCAGCAGCCCGGCGCCCATCAAGGCATAGGCACCGGCGCTGATGCCCATGCGTGCGTCCGCGGCCACCATCGCAATGACCAGAAAGAGGCTGTTGAGCAGCGCAAGGGCCGCAAAGACCCGCAGCCCCAGCCAGTCCGGCCAGGGCAGGGTGGCGCCGTTCCCCCCCAAAACCAGGTTGACACTGACGAACAGTGCAGTGACCGCCAGGCACTGGAGCAGGGTCACCGACAGCAGACGCGCCAGCAGCCACAGGGCTGGGGGCGACGCCGTGGCGGCCAGGGACTCCATCAAGCCCTCCGTCCGCTCGGCGGTGATGCTGCCCACCACCATCATCACCCCGAACAGCCCCACCGCAAAGACCAGATAGGCCACGATCATCCGGGAGATCCGGATGTTGCGATCCACATTTTCGGCGGGAAGCTGCGCGATCCCGGCCACCCACAGGTCGGCCGCCGGATCCCCACCGGCCTCGCGCACGCGCGTGGACAGGGAGGCGTCTCCCACCTGCGTGGCGGCCCGTCGGATCTTGGGGAGCAACGCGGAATCTCCGGCCACGCGCAGGGTCCAGCGTGGGTCCGGGGCCCGGGCCCGGGGCGTCGCCTCCACCGGCTCCTCGCCCGCCGCAGCCCCCCGGTTGCCCGGCCCCGGCGCCACCGCGATCACCGCCGCCTCTGCCTCCTTCTCCCGCAGTGCCCCGCCCGGGTCCGCAAGGGCGACGCTGCGGACTTTCTGCGCTTCCAAGGCGGTGCTCAGCTCGGTGAGGCTGAAGCCCGCAACCTCCGCTTCGGCGGGCAGGGCCACCAGCGGCGCCTCTTGGAGGGACCAGATCAGGGCGGAGCCGGCGATCAGCAGCGGCACGGCCAAAAGGGCGGGCAGGAGCAGGTAGGCGTAGACCTCTCGGGTGCGGAGGGTCCGCAGCCCCTCGGCCCAGAGCAGCATGGAAAAGGCGCGGATCAACGCGGTGCGGCGCGGGCTTGGCGGATCAGGCCCAGAAAGGCGCCCTGCAGCTCGGTAGCCCCCGTCTGCCGGCACAGCTCAGGCACGCTGCCGATGGCGAGCAGGTGGCCTTCTTGCAGCACGGCGACGCGATTGCAGAGCTGCTCGGCCTCGGCGAGAATGTGGGTGGAGAAGAGGACGGCGGCCCCTCCTTCGCGGGCGGCCTGCACCACATCCAGCAATTCCTGAGCGGCCACCACGTCCAGCCCGCTGGTGGGCTCGTCCAGGATGAGCACCGGCGGGTCGTGGACCGTGGCCACGGCGAGGCGGGCGCGCTGCCGCATGCCGGTGGAGTAGCCATCCATCAGGCGATCCGCGAAGGCGCCCAGGGAGAAGCGCTGCACCGCGCGCTCGGCCGCGGCCGCGGGGTCGGCCACACCGTGGATGCCCGCAAAGAGGCGCAGCACTTCCCGGGCGCTCAGCCGGCCGGGCAGGCCGGAGGTGGCGCTCATATAGCCCAGCTTCCGGCGGGCCCGCAGCGGCTCGGTGGCCACATCCACCCCGCACAGCCGCGCATGTCCGGAGGTGGGCGGCAGCAGGCCCACCAGCATCTTCAGGGTGGTGGTCTTCCCCGCGCCATTGGGGCCGAGAAGGCCAAAAATCTCGCCGGGGGCGATGGAAAAATGCGCGTCGGCCACCGCGACGTGGGGGGCAAGGCCTCGGCCGGAAGGCCAGACTTTCCGCAGATGTTCGGCATCGAGGGCGGGCGGGACGGCGGAGGACAGCGACAGCTCCAGGGGATCGGTCGGTGGTGCGGTACCGGGGAGCCTATCCCGGAGCCGCGTCCCCGACGCGGACTTGCTGCGTCGTTGAACGCGGGCGCGGTGGGGGAGGGGGTGTCGAAGCTGACGAAGGGGGTGACGAAGGTTCGTCAGCCGCGAAAAGCTAACTCCTTCCTATATAAAGTCGCGCGGACGCCCGCGGCCCTGACGAATCTTCGTCAGTCCTCCGCCGGAAAATCGGCTTTTGTCCGTTGGCACGGTTCTTGCATGCCTTGGCCGGCAGGGAGCAGCGGATGTCCGCACGTGTACGCCGGCACAGTCCACAGGTTCAGAAAAGCCAGGATACAAGCTGGTGGAATGCGCCTGCACTCAGCGGTAGCCGCAGCCAGAACGGCGGCGCGTCCGGCGCGCAGGCGGAGGATGACCGGGCCATGGCCGCGCTGGCGGGGATGGGCGGGGTCCACATGGCCACCCTCGCTGCCTTTGGGCTGCGCCCGGCGGAGCTGGATCCCGAGGCGGCTCCCCGTCTGGTCCAGGGCTTGAACCGCCTTTTTGATCTGCCCGAGTGCGGCGGCAAGCGGCAGGTTTCGGGCGCGGACTACAGCCTGGATTTGCGCTGTCTGGACAAGGAAAGTCGTATTTTCTACCAGGATGACGATGGGAACTATTATTCTGGTGTTGCGACGGTTCCGGCCTGGGAGCTGCCGCTGCCGTTGGCCCCGGCCCCGGAGCAGGCCCCGGCGACGCAGGCTCCTGTCTTCGCAGAGGGCCTGACATCCTTTGCAGACGGGGCGATCATCGGGGGATTTTCGGAGAACAACAGCCTGAGCGCGATCGCGGGGCAGGTGGTGCTGGGCTTTGTGCCGGGGGCGGGGCAGGTGGCGGACCTGCGGGATCTGCTGGCGGGGGCTATCCACCTTGCCGACGGGAAGGAAGGGGCGCTGCTGGAGCTGGGGCTTTCGGCCCTGGGCCTGGTTCCGGGGGCGGGCGACGTGGTGCGGGGCGCGGCGAAGGTGGGGATGGCGACCGCGCCGATGCTGGCGATGGGGCTGCTGAAGCAGGGGGACGAGTTGGCGCAGGTGGCCCGCGATGGGGCCGGCATCTGGTCCCATGTTCATAGTCCGGGCCCCTTGCTACCAGAAACGCAGATTCCCCGTTGGTTTGAGCTGGATGTGGCAGACCAGCGTTTTTGGGTGGCCCCGAATGCGACGAAGCATATGGTGGAGTATCTTACGCGGACCCCGATGACGCATGGGAGACCGTTGAACAGCCAGGCACTACTCCAGAGTTTCCAATCTTCTGCGGAATCCGCCAACCGAGCCGGGATCACCTTCGACAAGCTTGTGGTTTCTGAGTCCTGGGAGTTCATCTTCTCAGCCCCGCGGGGTGCGGGCGAGCTTCCGTGCATCAAACATGCAGTCTATCGCCCCTAAGAGGTCCTGATGTTGCGCGTGCAATACGACTCGGTGACAACAAGCGCAGTTCAGGTGCAGACAGACTTTTATGTTCCGATGGATGTCGCTGTGGAAGGCCACGTCGCAGACGTCGCGGCGTACTGGCGCACCGGGGACCTTGAACACAGCCTCGTGGAAGTGGGATTCAATCGGCGCTCTGGCCGCTTCCGTTCGGTCACCGCTACCCTGGTGCCGCCGAAGGCCGCCGTCCGGGTGGCGGAGGCGCCGGGTGCCCAGCCTGCTCAGCCGGGCATCCCCGTATTCGATTGTGGCGCGTTGAGTGGCCACCATAGCGACGAGAAGGGTGACTTTCTCCTGCGTGTCGGCGCTGACTTTGTCTGGCTGGACCTTGCTCCACAGGTGTCGCACCTCCGCGAGCTGCGCCACGGCAGGCTCCGGTTTCTTTTGGGAGTGGGGGATGTCTGGCAGGGTTTGGTGGTAGAGGGGTTGACGCAGCCGGAGCTCGCAGAGCTATGGGAAGGAATTCATCGGGAAGGTGGAGGAGAATAGCTCGCCCTGCTGTTCTTGCCCTTCCACGTCCGTACGGCCCGGAAGCTGCATCCGTGGAGGAGCAGCTCCAGAAGATCGAGGCGCGCTGCGGGCAGGGCGTTCATCCGGTCTCCTGAGGCTGCCGAGGGCCGGCGTTCCGGCGATTTCGTCGCGGCGAGGGGACCTTCTGCCGATTCGGTGCGGTCAAAAGCCCGCCTTTAACGGCGATGGAGACGAAAAACCTCCTTGATTTCTGCTCCTTTCGGGACATGCAGCACCGCGTAGCCGTTGACACAGTGGCGCAGGCCCGTGGGGGTCCACGGAGCGTCTTCAAACACGTGGCCCAGGTGGCCGCCGCAGCGTTTGCACCGCATCTCGGTGCGCACCATGCCGTGGCTGCGGTCCCGATGCAGCTCCAATGCGCCGGGGTCCACCTCCTGAAAAAAGGAGGGCCAACCACATCCTGAGTGAAACTTGTGCTCTGCACCGTACAGGCGATTGCCGCAGCCGACGCAGTGAAAGGCACCCGGGCCCGGGTCCTCCAGGTAGCGCCCCGTTCCGGCCCTTTCGGTCGCCGACTCGCGAAGGATGGCAAATTCCAGGGGTTGTAGCAGGCTGCGCCAGTCAGAGGCGCTCAGGCTGCGGGCGTCAAGGGTGGGATCAAGGGCGGGATCGGTCATGGGCTACTCCAAGGGCGAGCTCGTCGGGGAGGGGAACGCGGGCGCTGCTGCACCTCCGGCATACTATGCACGGTCAGGTGAAGATCTGTAAGGCTTTGTCGGTGGCTCAAAACAGCCCCTTCCTCGCCCCTTTGCGGTGCTGCCAGACCCCGACCGCGCCCTTCGGTCGTCGCGTCAACCGACCGTGCTTGTGCGCCGGCGGCAGGTGTTGCAGCGCTACAACACCGCTGCGTCGCGAAGGAGGGCGGTGGGCCCCCCGCCGGGCCCCTTCAGCCGCCAAGGCGGTGCTGCAGGTAGGAGATCAGCAGGTTCAGCGTGGTGAGCTTGCTGTAGTCCGCCTCGGGTACCTCCACCCCCAGCTTTCCCTTCAGGCCC
>JBEIQS010000266.1:0-7115 GCA_040376425.1 Alphaproteobacteria bacterium
GACCCAAAAGGGAGCCTACGTCATCGGCCAGGACGGTACCTACGGGTATGTCGAGAAACAAACCCCCACGTCGGCCACGATGAGTACCCTGGCCTACGGCGGCTCCTTGGATGTGGGTTTCGCCCTGTTCAACATGGGTAATATGCAGGGGGCGGTGGTTGCTGGGGGTGGTGTGGTGCTGGGTGGCGATCGGCTGATGCCCTGGGGTCAGCTTGGCCTGCGTTTTGCACCCGCCTTCGGGGGATGAAATGAACAACTTTGTGGTTTACAGGACAACGCTGGGGGGACGCTCCCCCCGTCTTCGGAGGAACAGATGATGGTAGGACTGATTCTGGCGCTGGCCCCGCTGGCCGGTGCGGCGGAAGTGACCTGGTCCGGCGGCGGGCACGGTACAAATCCGCAGCTTGCGCCTGACGGAAGCTGGCTGGCCTTCGAAGTGAACAACAACGCCGACAAGGTCGACCTGTATGTGGTCAAGCTGAACAGCGCTGCCCCCTCCGGGACAGCGACCCGGGTCACCATTCCCGGCAGTAGCAGCAGCTTTTCCAGCAGCGGCACCTATGCTGCCAACCCGGTCTGGGTACCGGGGGGTGGTATGTTTTTTGAAGCAGCCAACTCCGGCGGCACCACCCGGATCTACTACATGACTCCGGGCGGCGCAGCACCGGTAGAGTACCTCTCCGCCTCCGTGGCAGCCGGCAACCTGGGATGGCCGGCCGTGTCTCCGGATGGAAGCAAGGTAGCCTTCACATCCGGTGCGTCCGGTGGGGGCGATGTCTTCCTGCATGACCGCAGCGCCAACAAGGTCTCGGCGGCCTTCCGCACCGACACCTCGGAGAACTCGCCGCGCTTCTGCGACAACTCGACGATCGTCTTCTCTCGCAAAAACTACGGCAGCGAGGACATTTTTTCGTGGAAAGTAGGCAGCACCGAGGCCGTACCCGTCAAGGGCGCCACCGGTGGCGGGGACCAGACGCGGCCCTTCTGTCAGGGAGACAAGGTCATCTTCTTCACCAACTCGCGCGGCGACGACAAGTGGGACATCTCCACGGTACCGCTGGCCGGTGGTGATGCGGTGGTGCTCGGTCGGGATGTGCGCCTGCCCCTGCGGGCCACCCCGTCGGTGACGGCGGACGGACAGGCGGTGATCTACACATCCGCATCCCCCTCTCAAGACAACATGGTCTTCTACACCCGCCTGGACGGCACCGGAACCAAGAGCTTCAATACCGGCCTTTCCGCGGTGTCCGAGCCTGATCTGGTCGTCGTGGGTGGACGCTCCCTGCTCGTCTTCACCGCCTTGCCTGCTACCGGTGCCGACTGGCGTCAGCTCCACATCATCGACGTGACCGGCCAGCTCTGAGCGCCCCGCGCCTGCAACGAGGCCTGAACAACCCGCTGCGTCTCAGAACCAGACGCAGGTTCCTTCGGTGAGGTAGTTCAGGCCGCCTTCAGCATGGTAGCCCGTGCCCAGGACATTGCCGGAGCTGGCGAAAAACCAGTTGACCGTCTGATCGCCCAAGCGTTCGACGGCATAGTCCACGGAAAAGGCGACCATTTCCTGGAGATCAGGCCCGCAGGTGCTGGTTGCCGTGGCCGCGTCTACAGCGAGCCCCAGATCGCAGCCCGCGCAAGAGCCGGTGGTGGTCGCGGTGGCGGTGGCCGGCCACGTCACCTCACAATTGGCCATCCCGTCGGTAACGGCGGTGCTGTTGGGGTAGAAGATCCATACCTCTTGACCTGTCCACCCCTCGGTCTCATTCCCCAGGTATTCCCCCCAATACCAGGCGGCTCCACCAGGATGGCTCTGCCCCTGAAGCTTTTCGCAGTCCTTCCCGGGATCGATACCCGCTCGCGCGTCTTGAGGCAGATCGGCATCCGTGTCGGTATCGGTATCCGTATCCGTATCCGTGTCGGCATCCGCTTCGGAAGACTCCTTCGGCGTGTCGAAGCCAGAGCCGGTATTGCAAGCGGAAAAAAGGATCAGAACCAACGGCATGACGCATCCGTGAGGTAGGACATCGCGCCCCCATTCCAGTAGCCTTCGCCCAGCCTGGATCCTGAGGAGAAATACCAGATAGAATCTCCACTCTCGGCAAGTTCGACCGAGTAGTCCACCGTATAGCTCTGGTCCACCTGCAAGTCCGAGGAGCAGGTGTTGTCCCGGAGGTTGGCGCTCAGCGCCAGCCCCTGCTCGCAGGTGGGGCAACCGCTCGCACTGGTGGGGGAGGCGGCCACCGCCCAAACCACCTCGCAGTCGTTGAAGCCCCCATCTTTGGCCGTGTCATTGGCAAAGAGGTACCAGCGTTCCTCTCCCTCCCACCCCTCCTCAGGCGTGCCCTCAAACACACCCCAGAAGTACGAATTCGCCCCGAAGAGCGCGCTGCCATTCAACTCCTGACAGTTTCCCGCGCTGCGGTCCATCTGATCGCGCACTTCAGGGAGATCGTCGCTGGTGGTGCCCCCGACCCCTTGGCTGGGGTCGATGCCACTTTTGTTGGAGTCCCCCGCGGAGTCATCGCCAAAGCCGGACTGAAGGCAGGCCAAAAGATAGAACATCGTTGCTCCTCCCCCCCATCATAGCCCGAAAAGGATAGGAAGGGAGGCTGTTGTGGGGGGTTGTCTCCCCTCTGGAGGCTGCATGCTGCTTACCCTGTTGTCCCTGCTCACCGCTTTCGCCCAGGACCTGGCCTTCGGCTACACCCCGGCCCCCAAAGGCAATGAAAACCCTGCACTTCTGGTCACCCCCAGCCGCGCGGTGGACGAGATGTTTGTGGAAATCACTGCCGGTGGCAAGACCGTCACCTTTACCCGGAAGGATGTGCCCGCCGGGACGCAGCTCCGTTTCGAGTGGCCCCGCGACACCCGGGTCACACATGCGGAGGCCTTCGTGCGCGCGCGTGTTGAGGCGGGGGATGTCAGCGAACAGGCCGTCCCCATCGACTACAGCTACGAGCTGCCCTTGAAGGTGGACCTGAGCAAGGCCCGGGCCGACCTGGAGCGACGGGTTGTGATTGTGAATGTCACTGCCGCCGTAAACGAAGCCGAGATCACCTCCTATGGCGCTCGGAAAGTGGTGCTGGACCAGACAACGGTAGCGGTGAAGGGTGGCCCCGGTGAGGTAGAGGTGCCCATCGTGGGGGACCCCAGCGAGGTGGTGCTGTTGGAGGTCAAGCTGAAGACCAACACCGCCTGGGCGGGCTTCAGCTACTCTCCGTGGTTCCTCAACATTCCGCATGAGGACGTCCTGTTCGACAGTAACTCCGCCACCATCCCCTCCTCGGAGGTGTGGAAGCTCCAGGCTACCCTTACCCAGCTTCAGGATGTGGTGGAGAAGTACGGCGGAATGGTACCGGTGAAGCTCTATATTGCAGGTTGTACGGATACAGTGGGAGATAACGAACACAACCGTGACCTGTCCAACCGGCGTGCCCAGGCCATCGCATCCTGGCTGAAGAGCAACGGCTTCAGCTATCCGATCTACTACCACGGCTTTGGGGAGTCCCTTCTGGCCGTGCCCACGGGAGACGGCGTGGACAACGCCGCGAACCGGCGGGTGCTCTACATGGTTGGCGCCAATCCGCCGCCGCCCGGCTCGGGAGTGCCCTCCGCAAGCTGGAAAAGCCAGTAGGAACCGACAAAATCTCTTACCTGTGCCCTTTGGTGCCCCTGGTTCAAAAAAGAATCACGGAGCGCAAAAAAAGCCTCAAGTCTGCACATCGACCTGTCGTACCTCCAGTACACGGAGTCTTGAATGCGGACGTTGTCCTTGGTGCTGCTCACCGGCGTGTTCAGCGCGGGCGCGATGACATGGTCGGAGATGCAGCCCCAGCCGATTGAGTCAAAGTCTCTGGACTTGGCCTTTTCCAAGGTCTCCGGCTCGGTTTCCGTGCACACCCGTCGCGCGCTGGTGGGGGCCGCCCTCCAACCGGTGGTCGTGGCCACGGTGGATCTGGTCGGTCGGCCGCAGAGTCCACGCGGGGAAGAAGTGGCCGTGCTCGTGGCCCATACCCTGCTGGACCAGGTGCCGGAAGCCAAGAGCGCCGCCGAGATCCGTGTGGAAGTGCGGATTCCCCGCGGAGGGGTGAGCGGCGGATCTGTGGACGGGTGGACCTTTGAACACCGCAGCACGCCCATGGAATGGCGCGGCCGTATCGCAAGCCGCTAATCGAAACATCGCCGGTCTCCAGGGGCTCTGGAGGCCGGCTTTTTCCTTTTTTGGTGCCTAGAACACCGCGCCGGCGCCCACGCCGATCCCAAAGGAGTGCTGCCGGATGTCGCCTATGGCCTCGCCCGTGGTCTCAAAGTGGGAATAGCGCAGGTCATAGCTTCCCTCTACATGAACCGTCCACGGACCTGATACCTGGTAGTCACCGCCCAGGCGGAGCTGGGTGAGCGCGGGCGTGAAGACAAAGCCTTCCGCCGCTTCGAAGCCAATCCTCAACTTCTCGGTCTCCACGCCCATGCCCGCTGTCAGTCGGAAACCCGGCCGGCCGAGCGAAAGCAGGTTCGCCTCGGCGAGGGTTTCGTCCTTGTACCGGAACAAAACAAAGCTGGTGTAGAGAAAGTCCGCGCCGGCTTCGATGTTGAAGATGCCGAAAGAGCGGCCATAGCGCGCGCCCAGGGTGATGTCCGGTGCGGGCCGAAGCCGGGCTTTCTCCAGGACCGAGAACCACTCCAGCGTTCCGCCGGCCCGACCGACCACGCCCACACGACCCCAGTCCTGCTGGGTGGCCCACCAGCGTCCATCCAGGGCCAGGGCCCAAAAGCCCATGGCGGGGGTGCTGTAGTCCACAGCGCCCAACAGTCCCTCCTTCCCATTGCTGGTCTGGCCATATTCCCCGCGCACATTCACGAGCACCAACGAGACCCGAAGCGGGGCCACCTCGCCGGCGCCGCCGGAGCCGGAGGTGGGGGCGGGACGGTTGGCAGCCGGCGTGGCGCTCCCCGGCGTGGGGCGTGCGGGCTCGGGACTGCTGCTGCCCGTGCCCACGGTGGAGAAAGGGGTGGACCCGGGGGCGGGGGCGGGAGCCGGAGCCGGAGCCGGGGAGGTCGGAGCGGTGGAGGTGGGGGAGGTGGGCGCCGGCGCCGCGACCGGCACGGGCGCGGGCGCGGGCGCGGGCGGCACGACCACCAGGACCGGGGAGGCCGCCTGCCATGCGGCGAGGAGGCCAAGCTGCTCCTGAGATCCGCCGGGCGGAAGGGCGCCATCCCCATTTGGACTCTGGTAGATCGCCCCTTCGCCGCGGATTCCCGCACCCTCGACGCGCAGACCCACCAAGCCCGTGCCCGCACCGGCGCGATACGTCAGGCGGGCAACACCGCGAGCATCGGTCGTGCCGCTCGGCGGAAGACTACCATCTCCCTGGGGAACGCCCAACTTCAGGGGCACCGCCGGAACGGGAAGGCCCCAGGCATCCACCGCCACCACGGTCACGGTCACCGTACCGCCACTCTTGACACCGGGGGTGGCCGGCCAGATCAGCAGGCTGGTGGGAACACCTGTTGACGTGTCAAGAGGTGCGAGACCGTAGAAGCGCACTTCTGCCGCTCCTGACGCCCGTTTGAAGGAGAAGGTGTAGCTACCGTCCTTGTTGTCTTTGGCAGAGCCGGAGACGGTGGCGCCTTCGGCCGTCACAGTGGGCACACGGCCAGGAATGGCGGTTCCCCGACCATCCTTCAACAGGGCGGTGAGGCTGAGTGTGGTAGCCTTGGGGTCCAGGGTGGCCGGCGTTGCAGAGAGGTTCAGGGTGGGGATTCCGGCAGCCACCTTCAGCTTGCGCTCAGCCTTTCCAGCACCAAAGGCGACGGAGATCGCCACTTCTCCCGGTGCATCCGGCATGGAGAGCATGGCCGAATACAGCCGCTCCCCGTTCACGGGGCGAAGGGCCTCTTGGCGCGGGCTTTCAATGGTGCCGCGAGAGGTGGTCATCGTAGGAAGTGCGCCATCTCCCTGAGTTTTGGCGGGGTCAACCAAGAGCACCCGGACCGGGATTCGGGCAGAGGGGGTGAGGGCCGGCGGAAGGGGGAGCAACAGGAGCTGGGGCGTCGCATTGATCGGGAGTGGAAGATCCTTTTCAACCCGGCTGGTGTCCGGGTTGACACTCACCAGCTTCCCGGTCGGGATACGCGGGTCAAGGTCAAGGTCAAAAGCCACCTTTCCCTGTGGAGAAGCCACCATCGGGCCATAGGGCTTGTCGCCCACCGTCAAGACATTGGAGGAGCCGGGCTGCACATCAAAGCTGACCGAGCGCCGCACGGTCACCGGAAGGGTGCCGATCCCGAAAATACGGTCGGGGAATGCCTGGTCCACCGCAGCAAGGGTGACCAGGACCGGCTCGGTCATGGTCTTGGGGGGCGTGTACCGGGCGATCCAGGTACCATCCCCGGCGGGAACCGGACTGTCGATGGTGCCTACACTGGCGACGAGGCTGAAGCGGCGCCCCTCGGTAGCGACGGGGGAGGAGCCGGAGACGCGGATGCGGACGGTGCTGGAGGTGGTGGCGTTGACCATCGCAGGCTCCAGGATCAGCTCCAGGGAGCCGGAGGCCGGCGGCACCACGGGGGGGTTGACCACGGTCTCCTCGCCGTTGATCGTCACTTTCACAGGGACATCCTGGGGTTGTCCGACGGCAGGAGGGGTGAAGCTGAGCCGGATGAGGCCGTCGCCCGTGGCTTCTACCGTACCTACTTTCCCACTATCCGCCTTCACCTTCACCTTTCCACCGGGGGTATCGGTGTAGAGCAGGACAGTCGAGGCGGTGCTGCCGTCGGCCACCAGAGGAGGGGAGGGGATCCGGAGCACCCCGGCGAGGGCGGGAAGACACCAGAGGGCGGAGAGGAGGAGGATCAGGGGACGCACAGGCACCTCGCGATCGCCGCTCCTATCCCGAAGCTTCTGAATTCGCCGGGGTTTTTGAAGGGGGCAAACCCGATGCCGAGAGCTATGCGCCGGAGACTTTCAGCACCGCCCGATAGAGCTTTCGAAGTCCATTTTCCACATTCTCTACCGAGACCCGCTCGGCATGGCCGTGCATCCCCTTCATCTCCTCCTGAGGCATCGAAAAGGGCACGATGCCGTAGGCATGGACGCCCAGTGGCCGCAGGAAGAGCGA
>JBEIQS010000419.1:0-2746 GCA_040376425.1 Alphaproteobacteria bacterium
ACCTTGTAGGCTACCCCGAAGCGTACCAGCGCCACGGACTCCAGCATTGTGGTTACATCCACCGGACTTCCACACCACTCCCCGGCGTTGGTGTGGGTAGAGCCCACCACATCGGGCGCGGAAGGATCGTCGGCCCGGGTCACTGCGGTCTGTATCGCCACCTGCACCTGGAAAATGCTGGAAGTCGCCTTGCTCTTCAGTAGCACATGAATGCGGGTCAGGGTAGCCGCAGGCATCCAACCGGTGAACCATTCATAGGCGTTTGATCCACTTCCGTAACATCCACTACTTCTCCCTCGCCCCCATCCCCCAAGGCACCAGCGCTACCCCCACCACACACAACAGCACCGCCACCCCAAAATGCCCCACATAGCCAAGATTTTCCGCGACCACGCCCGAAATTGCACTGGCGCCCCCCGTCGCAAAGACCACCGCACTCGCCTGGACGGTATAGTCGGTGGCTTCAAATTTGGGGCGGCAGCGGTCCATCATCGCCGTAAACAGCGCCACCGTCGCCATACCGCCCGTCAGGTGCTCGATTGCCGTGACGGCAACAAGGCGTTCATAGGTACTTTCGTAGGCCACCCACCCATAGGCCGCCACGGAAAGAGCTTGGAGAACGCCGAAGATCAACAGCGCCTGCTGCCGCCCAAAGCGCCGGGCTCCGAGTCCTCCCAACAGCGCCCCGGTCAGGCCCATGACACTGCCGACCATACCCGAAAGATAGCCAACATCCTCCAGATCCAAGCCACGATCCACCAGCAGGGGCTTCACCATCGCCGAGGCCAACGCATCCCCCACCTTGTACATCACCAACAGGGCCACCCAGCGCCCCAAGCCCGGCCGCCAGTACCAGCGTATGGACAGCAGGTCCGGACTCCCCGGCTCCGGCCCCCGCTCCTCTTCTTTATGCAATAAAACAGGTATCGTACATAATAACGTGATCCCCGCCATCGTGTAAAAGGCGCCCGCCCAGCCAAGCTGCGCCAGATAGACCAGCAAAAAGCCGCCCCCCACAATCATGCCTACCCGGTATGCGGCCACCTGCAGGCCATTGCCGAGCCCCCGCTCCTTCTCCCGCAGCAGACCCACTGCCAGACCGTCGGTGGCGATGTCCTGAGTGGCCGAAAGAAAGCTGACCGCCAAGATCGCCGCCTTGAACAGGTCCAACCGGGTGGGATCGATCTGGGCCAGGCCCACCAGCAGGAGCACCGTCGAAAGCTGGAGGGGAACAATAAAGCTCCGCCTTCTCCCAAATCGCGCCGACCCGAATCGATCCACCAACGGAGCCCACAGAAACTTCAAGCCCCAGGGCAGCGCCAACAGCGAAGTCATCCCGATGTCGGGCAGAGAATAGCCCTGCTGCCGCATCATCACCGGCAGCGACTGTGTGAAGAAACCGAAGGGCAGCCCTTGGGAGAGGTAGAGCCCCGTCAGCAGCGGTACCCAGGCCCATCGCTTCATCACGGCAGTGGCCCAAGCTGAGGATCCCAGCTTCGAGCCGAGGATTTCAGGGCGGGTAGCTCCAGGCTCCCCTCGGCAGGCAGCCGATGCCCCCCCGGGCCCTCCAGGTGCAGCTCCCGCACCGGCGGAATCTCAGCGCCTGCGGCCGAAAAGTCCGCAGCACCTCCACGCCACACCACCCGCCACCCCGTTGCCGCCGGCACCAGCTTCAGCGCCAGTCGCCCCGCACGCTCGCCGAACAGCAGCCGCTGCGGCATGTCCGGCAGCGGCGCCATCGAGCCCGAGCGCAAATCCACCCCTCCCGCCCCCGCCCAGGCGGCCCAGCTTCCATCATCGGCGGGGAGTGCGGCCGTGGGCACCCGGGTCCGGCGAGGATCCTGCTTTTTGATCGGCCTGCTCAGGACCGCAGGCACCTCCCTCCCCATCGCCCGCCACGCGGCGGACAGGTGAGCACGAAAGAGCCGATCAAACTCCGCCGCAAAGGGCGTGGAAAAGTCGTCTCCGTACCACCAGAACCAGTCACTGCCCTCGGCCGCCAGCAGGTGCATCCGCGCCGCCGCCGGACGCCCCGCCTCCTCCCAGCCCTGCCGGGCCTCCCGCAACAGCGTCCAAGCTTCCTGATCCTCCTTCTGCCCGATCCAGATGCCAAAATCTGCGTTGATCCAGGAGCCGGTGTGAATACGTCGGAGATTTCCCACGGGTGGCTCCGCCGCCAGCTCGGCGCAGCTCCGGGTGCGCCCGCTGCCCAACAACTCGCTCAGGAAGCGCTCCCCCGCATCTGCATAGCCCTCCCAGGGATTCTCCCCATCCAAGGCCAACAAGACCGGCGCATCGCCGGCCCGATGAAGCAGGTCCGCCGCCGCCTTTTTCCCGTCCCAGCTCCCGTAGACAAAGCCGATACGATCGGAAAGCTCCCGATCCCGGAAAAGCCCCCGCAAAGGCCCCACCTGCCAGCTTCCCCTATGCCCGGCGCGACCTCCGTCCCGCTCGCTGCGCTCCAGCACACCCTGATCCGTCGCAAACCAGGAAAAACCGGCATCTGCTGATAGCTCTACCACTTCCGGGCTCACGGAACCCTCGGATGGCCACAGCCCGGCCGGCTCCACCCCGGCCACCTGGCCCACCCGCTGCCGGGCCGCCCGAAGCTGCAGGCGGGCGTCTTCGGGAAAGCGAAAGCCCGGATCCGGATTTCCAGGCATACAACGTTGTGCATGGGCGTTATCCACCAGCAGTGGCAGGATCGGGTGGACGTAGGGAGAGGCGGATATTTCCGGCCCACCGC
>JBEIQS010000153.1:0-14355 GCA_040376425.1 Alphaproteobacteria bacterium
CAGGGGATGGCGATGGTGGCGAACCGGATTCCGGGCATTCGGGCTGCGGTGGTCTCTGAGGGCTTCACCGCGGCGGCCACCCGGCAGCACAACGATGCCAACGTCCTCTGCCTGGGTGAGCGGGTGGTAGGTCCGGGTTTGGCGTGGCAAATCCTTGATATCTTTCTTTCCACCCCCTACGAGGGTGGCCGCCATGCACGGCGGGTGGGCATGATCCAGGCACTCGATAGGAAGGACGCATGAGCGCGCTTGAAGCCACCGATCCCGAGGTTTTCCATATCATCCAGGCCGAGCGCCGTCGCCAGCGCGAGGACTTGGAGCTGATCGCTTCGGAGAACTACACCTCTGCGGCGGTGATGGAGGCCGCCGGCTCGGTACTCACCAACAAATATGCGGAGGGATTGCCGGGAAAACGCTACTATGGGGGCTGCGAGGAAGTGGACAAGGTGGAAGAGCTGGCTCGCAGCCGCGCCATCCAACTTTTCCAGGTTCCCGGTTGTGAAGTCGGTGCCAATGTCCAGCCGCACTCCGGCGCACAGGCCAATGGCGCCATCTACCTGGCCACCCTGAAGCCCGGGGAAGTGCTGCTGGGCTTGGATCTTTCCAACGGCGGCCACCTCACCCACGGATCTTCGGCGAACTCTTCCGGGAAAATCTACCGCGCGGTTCATTATCGTGTGGACGCATCCGGACGGATCGACATGGATCAGGTGCGCGAGGTGGCGCTGCGGGAGCGCCCCAGGCTCATCATGACGGGCGCGTCGGCCTACCCGCGATTCTGGGATTTTGCCGCATTCCGCTCCATTGCCGACGAGGTGGGGGCGATTCTGGTGGCGGATATCGCCCACGTGGCCGGTCTGGTCGTCACCGGACTGCACCCCAACCCCTTCCCCCATGCAGACTACGTCTCCACCACCACCCACAAGACCCTGCGGGGGCCGCGTGGCGGGCTGGTACTGGCCAAAGCCGACCGCATGAAGGGCCTGAACTCGGCGGTGTTTCCTGGCCTTCAAGGCGGGCCCTTGCTGCATGTGATCGCTGGAAAGGCCGTGGCCTTCGGCGAGGCGCTGCAACCGTCCTTCAAGGACTACTCCGTGCGCGTTCTGGAGAATGCGCAGACGATGGCGGAAACCCTCATGGAACAGGGATTCTCCCTGGTTTCCGGCGGCACGGACAACCACCTGATGCTGCTGGACCTCTCGGACCGGCCCTATTCCGGTAAGGATGCGGAAGAGGCGCTCGGGAAAGCCGGGATCACCGTGAATAAAAACACGGTGCCGAACGAAAAACGCAGTCCCTTCATTACCAGCGGCGTGCGAATCGGCAGCCCGGCGATGACCACCCGGGGCATGGGCAAGGCGGAGGCGCGCCAGATCGCCCTGTGGATTTCCGAGGCCCTGCAGGGCTGGCAGCAGCCCGAGGTGCTGGCGTCGGTGCGGCAGCGGGTACAGGCTTTGACGGCGAGTTTTCCGGTACCGGGGCTGTAGGTGCAGTGTCCCGCCTGCCAGCACGAAGAAACCCGGGTCGTGGACTCTCGCGAGTCCCGGGATTCCGTGCGTCGTCGTCGGGAGTGCATCAGTTGTAGTCATCGCTTCACCACGTTTGAACGTGCAGAAGTTCGTATGCCGATGGTGGTGAAGCGCGATGGGCGCCGCGAACCCTTCGATCGGGACAAGTTGGGGGAGGGGATCCGTCTTGCCTGCCGCAAACGTCCGATTTCGGAAGAGGCCATCGATGCGGCCGTGAGCCGGGTAGAGCAGCACCTTGCCCGCCGCGCCGAGCGCGAGGTGAGCACCCACGAGATTGGGAAGGTGGCCCTGGAGGAGCTGCGGGGCATGGATCCCGTGGCCTACATCCGCTTTGCGTCGGTCTATCAGGCGCTCGGCAGCCCTCAGGACTTTATGGAGGTGCTCCGTCCGCTACTGGAGGATCCGTGAGCGATTCTCGGTGGATGGGGCTGGCGTTGGAAGTGGCCTCGCGGGGTTTGGGTCGGACCGCGCCCAATCCGGTGGTGGGCGCGGTGATCGTACGGGATGGTGAGCTGCTTGCCGAGGGCTTTACCCAGCCTCCCGGCCAGGATCACGCCGAGGTGAATGCCCTTCGACGCCTGTCGGGGGCAGCCGACGGTGCGACCATGTACGTCACCCTGGAGCCCTGCTGCCACTTCGGACGTACCCCGCCCTGTACGGACGCGTTGATCCAGGCGGGCATTCGACGGGTGGTGGTGGGTACCATCGATCCCTTTCCGCTGGTTTCAGGGGGGGGGGTGCAGCGTCTGCGCGAGTCGGGCATCCAGGTGGATGTGGGGCTGCGCGAGCGCGAGTGCCGTAGAATGAATTTAGGTTTCTTTCGGGCCACCTTGATGGGACTCCCCATGGTGAGCGTAAAGGCGGGGATGAGCCTGGATGGAAGGATCGCCTCGGACTTTGGGGAGAGCCGTTGGATCACCGGTCCCGCGGCGCGTCAGGCTGCGCACCACCTGCGCGATCGGCACGACGCAGTTCTGGTTGGCATCGGCACGGTGCTTGCTGATGATCCAGAGTTGACCACGCGGATTCCCGGAGGTCGTGACGCCCGTCCGGTGGTACTGGACAGCAAGCTGCGCATTCCTGCAGACGCGAAACTGCTCGCGCGAAATCCCCTGATCTTCTGTGGCGAGCACGCGCCCCCGCGAGAGCTTGCGGCCGAGCTGGTCCGCCTTCCTCTCCACCAGGAACGGCTGCCAATGGAGCTGGTCCTTCGTGCATTGGCCGGTCGGGGCTATCATCGGGTTTTGGCCGAAGGGGGCGGACAGGTGCACCGATCGCTGGTCGATGCCGGCCTGGTGGATGCCCTCGAGATTTTTGTGAATGGGCGCCTGTTGGGGGGAGCGGCAGGTGTGATGTCGGGCCCCGGCTTTCACTTGTCGGCAGCGCCCGCCTTCCGCTTTGTAAGCAGTGCCCCCGTGGGGGAGGATCTCCACCTTCGCCTGGAGGCGGACCTGGACGGGCGCCTTCCGGCGGACTACCCGAGTCGCGGCTGAACGATGTTTACCGGTCTGGTCAGTGCTCTGGGCACCCTTCGCAGCATCCGATCCGCAGGAACGGGACGTCTGCTCTGGATCAATGCGCCCTATTCCGGCCTGGAGCTGGGCGAGAGCATCGCCTGCGATGGGGTCTGTTTGACGGTGGAGGCCATGGATGCCTCCGGCTTCCAGGTCACCGCCGGCGAAGAGACGCTTCGGCGCACCACTTGGGGGCAGCGGCTCGCGGGTGAGTCCATCCATCTGGAGAGGGCGTTGCGCCTGGGAGATCGCCTGGGAGGCCACATCGTCCAGGGTCATGTGGATGGGGTAGGGGTGGTTCGTTCTTTGACCCCCCAGCCGGGTTGGCTGGGCATCGGAATCGAGGCGCCTTCGGAATTGTCCCGCTACATCGTGGCGAAGGGTAGCATCTGTATCGACGGGGTCAGCCTGACGGTGAACTCCGTAGAAGGAAGCCGATTTTCGGTGGGAATCATCCCCCACACCCAAACGGTGACCCGTCTCGCGGCCCTCCGCCCCGGGGAGCGTGTCAACCTGGAGGTAGACCTGCTCGCCAAATATGTGGAGCGCCTTTTGGGGGCTCCGGGTGGCGGTCTGGATTTGAATAAACTTCGCGAACATGGCTTCGCATAGAGAGGACCGATGGAATTCGAGGTGATGTCGCCCGATCCGGATCGCCGGGTACAAGTGGCGATCGAGGACATCCGCGCTGGAAAAATCGTCATCCTGGTGGACGATGAGGACCGGGAGAACGAGGGCGATCTGACCATGGCGTCGGAGATGGTGACGCCCGAGGCGATCAACTTCATGGCCACCCATGGCCGTGGGCTCATCTGCCTCACCCTCACCGAAGCCCAGGTGGATCGTCTGGCCCTGCCGATGATGGCCACCAACAACCGCTCCCCCTTCTCCACGGCCTTCACCGTGTCCATCGAGGCACGCGAAGGCGTGACCACGGGCATCTCGGCCGCCGATCGGGCACAGACGGTGAAAGTGGCCATTGATCCTGCCACGACACCGGACGATCTGGTCACTCCCGGGCATGTCTTCCCGCTTCGTGCTCGCAACGGCGGGGTGCTTGTGCGTACGGGGCAGACCGAGGGGTCGGTGGATTTGGCCAGGATGGCCGGTCTGAATCCCTCGGGCGTGATCTGCGAGATCATGAACGACGATGGCACGATGGCGCGTCTGCCTGACCTGGAGCGGTTTGGGGCCAAGCACCACATCCACATCGTCACCGTGGCCGACCTTGTGCGCTACCGTCTGCGCACGGAGCGACAGGTGGAGCGTCTCTTGGAGGCGAGTTTTCCTACCGAAGAGTATGGAACCTTTCAGAGCCGTGTCTATCGCTCTCACGATGGAAGTCTGCACCTGGCCCTGTGGAAGGGCGATCCGGCGGGGGCACCCGTGCTCGCCCGTGTACAGACCGCTTGCGGCCCGGTGGATGTCTTCCGTTCTCTGGCGTCTGATTCCTCCGGGCAATTGCGCTCGGCCCTCTCGGCGATTTCCGAGGCAAATCGCGGCATCCTCCTCTACCTGAACATCGATGGCGGCTCTCCCGATCGCTTCCTTTCTCGCCTCCGCGAGCATATGAGCCCGGAAGCGGCTCCTTCCGGCAAGGATGCGCTGCGGGATATGGGAACCGGAGCGCAGATTCTGCGCGATCTGGGAGCGACCAGCCTGCGCCTGCTCACCAACAACCCGCGCAAGATTGTCGGCTTGGAAGGCTTCGGACTGAATGTGGTGGAGAGGATTCCGCTGCGCACCACGCCGCACCCGGATAGGGACGCATTTCTCGCTGCCCGGAGGGAACAACTCGGGCACCTGTTGGAACATTAGGAGCTTCCTTGCCAGTACATCTTGAAGGTTCTCTGGTTGATGGTGGTGGCCGCTACGCGATCGTGGCGGCCCGCTTCAACGATTTTATTGTCAACCGCCTTGTGGATGGGGCCGTGGACACCCTGGTCCGCCACGGCGCCCGCTCCGAGGCGATCACCGTGGTGAAGGTGCCCGGGGCCTACGAGATCCCCCTGGTCTGCCAGAAGCTGGCTGCTTCGGGGCGCTACGATGCCGTTTTGGCATTGGGCTGCGTGATTCGAGGTTCCACGCCTCATTTCGACTACGTCGCCGGAGAGGTTTCCAAGGGTGTGGCCCAGGCGAGCTGGAGCAGCGGCGTGCCGGTGATCTTCGGCGTTCTTACGACCGAAACCATTGAGCAGGCCGTCGAACGTGCGGGCACCAAGATGGGCAACAAGGGCGTGGATGCGGCAATGTCGGCGTTGGAAATGGTGGATCTGTTGAAGAAGCTGGAGGGCTGATGCCAGGGCGCAGGCGGGCACGCGAGTATGCGCTCCAGGCACTCTATGCCGTGGATCTATCAGGGAAAAGTGCCACTGCGGCTCTCAATGCCGTGTGGGCTTCGGGGCTTGACGGCAAAGACGCTCCACCGACCGAGGAGGAGATCGCCTTCGCGGGCCGTCTGGTTCACGGTGTAGAGGCCTCGATGGAGAGCCTCGACGCGTCCATCGAGAAGGCCAGCGTCAATTGGCGCCTGGGTCGTATGCCCGTCGTAGACCGCAACATTCTTCGAATCGGTGCTTGGGAGCTGGGGAATCGGAAGGACATCCCGGTCTCAGTCTCCATCAATGAGGCCATCGAGCTCGCCAAACGTTTTGGCGGCGCGGAATCGCGCGCCTTCGTGAACGGGATCCTGGACCGCATCGCTGCGGAAGTGGGCCGTGGCGGCCGGAAAGGGCGCGCCTGAGTCCGCGGTCCTGACCGGGTGCCGGCCCAATCGCCTCCCTAACATACGGAGCGGTCCCGAAAAAGATCAGCTTCTGCATCGAGGAGTGTCCAGCCCGTAGTCATGCTCGCTGGCCAATCGGCGGGACGGTGTGTAGAATCAGCCGGAGAGGACAACATGCAGACCATCTCAGAGTCGCAGCTCACCAAGAACGTGAACCTGGACATTCCGGCCGTCCGGCTTACGGATGCCGCCATTGACCACATCAAAAAGCTCCAGACCGACAACGAGATGGTTGGCTTTGGCCTTCGTTTTGGTCTGCAGGGCGGCGGATGTTCCGGCTATGCCTACGACCTGAACTTTGAAGAAGAGGCTCAGCCCGAAGACGAGGTCTACGAGTTCGACGGCGTGCGGGTGTTCATGAACCCCCTGCACCTCGAATACCTGCGGGGAAGCACCATTGATTTCGCCGACACGCTGATGCAGGCGGGCTTCCAGATCGACAATCCCAACGTCAAGCGCAAGTGCGGCTGCGGGACCAGCGTAGATTTCTAGGCGTGTGTACCCTTCGTTTTGTGGCGTTGGGACGTCAGCTTCAGGCGGAGGCTGGCGCACGGTTGTTGGAGGTCTGTGAAGACGCCGGCATCCCCTTGGAAGCGGCCTGCGGGGGCTTCGCTGCCTGTAACACCTGTCGCGTGCGGGTGATTCGCGGGCAGCTTTCGGAGCTACGGGAGGAGGAAGAGCCCTTCCTGGATCACCCCGCACAACGTCTTGCCTGTCAGGCCTACCTGGTAGGAGATCTTGAGCTGGATCTCGATCCTGGCACTTGACGCCCGGGCGCACATCGGATACTTTCGCTGGGCTTGGCCAGATAGCTCAGTTGGTAGAGCAGGGGACTGAAAATCCCCGTGTCGACGGTTCAATTCCGCCTCTGGCCACGTTATCAGGTTCCCATGATTTCGTTGGGTTCCACATCGCGCCGCCTCCTGTGTCTCGGATGAGCACATGATGGCGGCGCTGATGTTTTTGGCCTGCGCGGCGTCCCCGGTCACTTGCGATGCGGGGGGCTGCTCCAGTGATCCCTGCGAGCAGCTCTGCGTGGACCTGACTGCGGCCGTCCGGCGCTGCCGGACTGCGTGGGGCACTTCTTGGGAGGTTCTGGGGGCTTCCAGTGCCACCGAGTACCGAAACCTCTGCGTGCGGCAGTGGCAGAACGCGCGCACCGGCTTGGAGCCGCGGGAAATCGATCTGGCCGAGGCGCAATGCGACGATGCGCGCGTGGACCTCGCCGAGCTCGTCGCCGCCGACGAAGCGGGAGACCTCAGCGATCTGGACTGCGATGTCCTTCGTGCTCTCTATCTGTAGTTTTGCATACAGAAGCTACTCGAAGTGGATCCCCTGCAGGGTGATGCCCAGCTTGGCGATACGGTAGTTCAGGTTCGATCGGCTCACACCGAGGAGACGTGCCGCACGGGCCTGCACCCCGCCGGCTTCCTCCAGGGCTGCCGTGATCAGGGCGCGCTCGTAGTTTTCCAGGGTGATCGGAAGACCACCGGGGTCAAGGCGCGGCGCGGCCGAGGGCGCTGAAGGGGGAGGGGAGGGCGCTTCAGGAAGCTTCAAGCTGCTCAACTCACTGGCGTGGTTCAGCAACACCGCGCGCTCCATCACATGCTCCAGCTCTCGCACATTGCCCGGCCAGGGGTAGGTGTTGAGCTGCCGCAGCACGGCCGTGGAGAGGCCAGGCAAGGTCCGTCCATGCCGCTCCGAAAATCGCCGCACAAAGTGGTCGGCGAGGAGAGGAATATCATCCTTTCTATCTCGTAGCGGTGGTAACCGAATGGAAAAGACGTTCAGACGATAGTACAGGTCGGCCCGAAGGCCCCCGCTCTGCACCTCTTTGTAGAGATCGCGGTTGGTGGCTGCGATCACGCGCACATCCACCTTCACCGTGTGCTCTCCACCCACCCGCGTAAAGGTACCGCTGTCCAGCGCACGAAGGAGCTTGACCTGCGTCTGAAGGGGCAATTCTCCGACTTCATCCAGAAAGAGAGTGCCGCCGTCGGCTTGCTCAAACTTGCCTTGGTGCTGCCGAACCGCACCGGTGAAGGCACCTTTTTCGTGGCCGAACAGCTCGGACTCCAGCAGGGAATCCGGCAACGCGCCACAGTTCACTGCCACCAGCGGCGCGTTGGCGCGTCGGCTCCGATAGTGGATGGCGTGCGCAATCAGCTCCTTTCCTGTTCCCGTTTCTCCCAGGAGGAGCACGGTGGCATTGGAGTCTGCCACCGCCTGCACCTGCTCATAGACCTCCTGCATCGCCGGCGACACCCCGATGATGTTGGAAAAGCCGTACTTCTCTCCCACTTCTTTGCGCAGGCGAGCCAGTTCACGCTGCAGGGCCCGGGTCTCCAGAGCCCGGTCCATCAGCATCAGAAGCTCGTCCTTCTCCACCGGCTTGATCACATAATTGGCAGCTCCCGCCTGCATCGCGGTAACGGCGTCTCGGACCGAGCCATGTCCGGTCATCACGACGATGCGCGTGTCCGGGTAGTGCGTGCGGACCAGCGGGAGCAGCTCCATTCCCGTCATCCCACCCATCTTCACGTCGGTGAGCATGATGTCATAGGAGTTGGACTTCATCAGCTCGATGGCCTCTTCTGCGCTGGAGGCAAGCGTGACGTCGTAGCCCGCTTTTGTCAGGTTCACCTTCAGGGCCCCCCGCACCGCACGATCGTCGTCTACCACCAGGGCGCGGGTGTGCATCTAGCGGATCTCCAGCCGGTAGGGCATCATCGCGTAGATATACTCGTTGCGAAGCCGCATCATGGCCATGGCTTGCTCCAGTTCCGGGGGGAGCTTGGTTTTAGGCAAAAACTGTTGGGTCAGGAAGGCCGGGATCATCTTCGGGTTCTTGATCAGGTAGGCCGGAATCGAGCCCCCCGAGCTGAGCCATGGATTGTAGGTGATCAAGGAATAGGGAACCCCGTCGGTCAGACCCGCCTTGTAGCGGGCCAGGTCCACCGCGTCGAAAAAGCCGCCGAGCTGGTCCACCAGACCCTCTTTTTGGGCCTGCGCACCGCTCCACACCCGTCCCCGCGCCACCTCCTCCACCCGTTCCTCCTTCATGTTGCGCCCGTCGCCCACCCGGTCTTTGAACTGGCTGTAGGTTTCGCCGATCATGCGGTCCAACGCGGCGAACTCTACCGCATCGAAGGGCCGGGTCATGCTGTACATCCCCGCGTTGCGCCCGCGCAGGTAGGACTCGGTATTGATGTGCAGCGTCTCCAGCAGTTGCTCGCCGGAGTATTTTCCACCGTAAACACCGATTGATCCGGTGACGGTCGACGGCAGTGCGAAGATGTTGTCCGCCCCCGCACTCACATAGTAGCCTCCCGATGCCGCGTAGCCGCCCATCGACACGATCACCGGCTTGCCTTCTGCCTTTACCTTCTCCACCTCACGCCAGATTTCGTCGGAAGCAAAGGCGGAACCGCCAGGACTATCCACCCGTAGAACGACCGCTTTGACCGAGTCCACCCGGCGCGCCTGCTCCAACTGCTGGATCACCGTCTCCGAGCCGGTGCCACCGCCGGCGAACAGACCGCCGGTGCTTGACTCACCGGAGGTGATCGTCCCGTCCACCACCACCACCGCCACCGCACGCTGCGGCGTCCATCCAGAGGTATCCGGGAACAGGCCATAGCTGTCGTCGCGGTCGAAGCCCTCGGGAAACAGACCCGCCAACGTGTTGTTCATGTCGTCCGGGTAAACCAGACCGTCCACCAGCTTCTTGTCCACCGCTTCGGCGCCGGTGTAGGGGCCGCCGTCGATAGCGGCTCGGATCTCCTCGGCAGTCTGGCTGCGGCCGGTGGCAATAGCAGAGACGATGGCTCCGTAGAGATCATCTAGTAGAATATTCATCTCTTCGCGAGCGGGGTCCGAAGCGCCCGTGCGCGTGTACACCTCGGGCCCTGACTTGTACTCGGCCCGGCGGGCATATTGGGCATCGATACCCACCATGTCCATTGCGCCCTTGAGGTACTGAATCTCTGCGGAGATCCCCACCAGATCCAGTCCGGCGGCCGGATGCAGATACACACGGTCGCACGCGGTGGCCAGGAAGTAGGCTCGCGTCGAGGAGTCCTGCCCCAAGAAGGCCACCACCGGCTTGCCCTCTGCGCGCGCCGCAACGATGATGGCCCGGAGTTCTTCGACCTGGGCATAGCTGAGCGAAAGGCCGTCGATATGCAAAAAGATACCGCGAACCTGGGGATCACTGCTCGCATGCTCCAGACGCTGCAGCATCGACAGGTAGGCTTCTTGGCCACCCCCTGGCATGGGGATGTAGGGCATATCGCCGTTGAACACAAATTCTGCGACCACCTTTCCGGGGGAGAAAAGCTGATCATCCTTGGGAACCGACGTGACATAGGCACCTGTCGCGGGCATGGGCTCCGAGAGGTTTCCGCGCCCGGTCAGGCCGAAGCCGGTCCGCGCCACATGGACCTCCAAGGCCGCCCCCAGCTCGGTGGACGACAGGTCGCTCAAGCTCTGGTCACCGTAGATTCGTAGCCACAGACCGCGTGTTGGCCGCAGTCGTAGCGAGGCGATCATATGGTGATCCCATTCTTTTTTGGGGGGAGCGCTGGCAGACCAGTCCAATCCCACCGTCACAAGATCCCCCGCCGGCCGCACCGCCACCCCGCCGCTGTAGCGGGTGTAGGCACTCTGCTCGGGCGAGGGATTTCCCAGGTTCTGCACGGCCGCGCCCAGGCCCAGATAGGGTGCCGGTCGGAAGCCCAAACCCAGGTCCCAGCTCACAAAGTTGTTGTCGCCGCCATCCGGCAACTGCCAATGAAGCGCCGAGCCCAGCGAGACGGTGGGTAGCAGGCGAACGCCCACGCCCGAAGAGACGGTCCACCAGGAAAGGCCGCTATCAAGCTGTCGAAAGCCTACACCCGCGCCCAGCCCGGCACCGGTGGTCGCCAGGTTCAGAGAATTCAGCTTGCCGCCCACCGTCTCAAAATAGGCGCCGTACATGGCATCCCGGTCAAAGCTCATCAGCGACGGGTTCTGGTACATCACATGTACCCCATCCTCCCCGGCGACGGACCGGAAAGGGAATACCGGGCGCTCCGGTGCAGTGAGCGGCGCGGCGATGACCAGCGATGACAGAAAGAGGGTCATGGATTCTTCCCTCCCAGGAGTCTAATCGGTATTCGGAGCCGAGGGGAAGCATCGCCGCGCACGCGCCAGGGTGGATGGCTCTTGCCATCCCAAGACCTGGTATAGAGAAAATTTAGATATTGCTATCTAACCATATGAAATCGAAGAGAAAAATGAAAAATCTATGCTCCATCGGCGGTGAAAACAATGGACACCCGGATATTCTGGAAACGCACCGTGACTTGAGGTGAATGATGACCCGCACCCGGCTTTTGATGCTGCTTGCCTTCGCCGCACTTCCGGCGTTGGCCCAGGATCCGCCCGAGGCGGAGCCCGAGGTTGCCGAGGTGGAGGTGGCCCCGGTGGTGGGCGGGCTGAAGGAGGAGCTGGCGGCGTTGACCGCCGATCCGATCTTCAGCTCGGCCGTGGCCGGGATTTCGGTAGTAGACGCAGAGAGCGGCGAGGAGATCTGGAGCAATAACGACGCCGCGATGATGCCTGCCAGCGTGATGAAGACCTTCACGGCGGCGATCGCCCTCAAAACACTTGGTCCTACCTATCGATTTCCTACCTGGGTGATGACGGACGGAACCCTTGACGCCGACGGGGTGTTGAAGGGAAACCTGTACATCAAGGGCCAGGGCGACCCGACGATGGTGGTCGAGCGCATGTGGAAGATGGTGTATGACATCAAAATTGCCGGTATCAACGAGATTAAGGGCGACATAATTTTTGATGATGGCTACTTTGCGGACAGTACACTGATTCCCGGCTGGACCAAGGAAGAAGATATCCAAGATGGTCCTACCTATTTCGCACCGCTAGGCGCGCTGTCGCTGAACTACAACATCGCGACGCTGGTGATCCGTCCTGCGACCACTGCGGGGAGTGCCGCGATTGCCCAGGTAGAAACCCCTACCTCTGCCGTGGTGCTGGAGAGTACGGTCACCACGGGTCGCGCGGGCAGCCGGGTGCGCCTTGCGGTGGAGCGGGAGGTCGACGAAGAGACGGGGAAGATCGTCACCTTCAAGGTAGAAGGTAGCATTCCGGCCGAGGGGGATACAGAGCGGATCTACAAGACCTTGGCAGATCCGCTCGGGAACTACATGGGGGGCTTTGCCACCCTTACCAAACAGCTTGGCATCAAGGTGCGCGGCGCCTATAAGGCCGGGACTACGCCGGTGGATGCTGAGCTGGTGGTCAAAGAGGAGTCGGATACCCTGGTGAACATTCTCGGGGAGATGAACAAGCACTCCAACAATTTTATGGCCGAGCAGATCTTGCGCGGTGTGGGGGCCGAGGTGCGGGGTCTTCCCGGCACCACCGAAAAAGGACTGGCGGTGATGGGGGAGTGGTTGGGCAGCATCGGCGTGCCTGCCTCGGAGGTTCGGCTGGTCAATGGGTCTGGTTTGTCGCGGGAGATTCAGGTGCGGCCCAGCACGGTCACGCGCGTCCTCAGCACCATGTGGAAAGATGTCTCAGTCGGTCCTGAATTCCTTACAACTTTGGCGGTCGGGGGCCGGGACGGCACCCTGTGGGCCCGCTTCCGGGAGTCCGGGATGGCCGGGCGGGTGCGGGGCAAGACCGGCAGCCTCAGCGGTGTCAACTGCCTGGCGGGCTACGTCATCTCAGCGGAGGGGAGGACCTATGCCTTCTCCTTCCTGGTTAACGACATCGAGGGTGCGTCCTCCCGGGCGCGCCGTGTCCACGACCGGCTGGTGCGCACCCTGGCCGGGGCCCAAGAGAATGTGGCAGATGCCTCCGAAGGGGCCCCCTAGTTCTTCGTCCGGCGTCATCCCTGCCGTGGAGCCGGCGTCTCAAAGCCTGACCGGTGCTTTACGTCCGATCCGGTGGCAGATGTCGCGGAAGATCGGTTAGTGAGACATGATGTGTCTGCTGGCTCTATCGGATGGGTCCGTTTTGGTACATGGGAGGGAGTGATGTCGCGTCTCTGGAGGTTCGTCGGCCTTGGTAGTCTCGCTCTTCTGCTGCCTTCTGCCTGGGCGGCCGAAGAAGGGTCCACGGCTGCTTCCGAGGACGCTGCCGCGGACTTCAACCAGGAGCTCCTGACCGTGGAGCAGCAGGTGGACGACCTGAAGGAGCGGGTCTTCCGGTCGAAGGCCACGTTGCAGCTCCTGAAGGAGATCGTTATCGCCGGTGCTTCGTCCGGCGCCAAGGCGACGGTCTGGCACATCAACCGTCTCGGTACCGCCTACAAGCTGGAGTCCATCACCTACATGCTGGACGGGGCCACCTCCTTCTCCCGTGGGGATGCCACCGGGGGCCTCTCCGATTCCAAGGAGATCAAGATTCGGGAAGGCGCCATCACGCCGGGGGACCACAACCTCTCCGTGGACTTCCGAATCCGGCCCACGGGCTTCGGCGTGTTCAGCTATGCCAAGAACTACGAAGTGAACGTGCGCTCCAACTATGCCTTCACCGTCGAGGTGGGCAAGCAGTGCACGGTGCGGACCACGCTCACGGATCGCGGTGGTTTGGCCGACTCTTTTGAGCAGCGTGCCAAGGCCAGCTTCGAGATCAAGTGCGAGCGGATCACCGAATGAGGCTTTTTCGACTGGTGCTACTCGGGCTGCTCTGGTCGGGGACGGCTTTGGGCGCAGACCGGACAACCCCCGACAAGCTCAGGGACATTGACGACGAGGGCGCGGACCTCCGCGCCGGCGTGAATGAGCTGAGTCGGAATTTCAGCGAGCGGTCCGGCTTTATCGGCGCGGCCGAGGCGCGTCAGCGCTACGAGGATGCGGTCTACCTCTTTCTGATCGGCGAGTATCAGAAAGCTGCGATGGACTTCTACATCCTGCTCAATTCCCGCTCCTTGATCAAGTCTGAGTTGGGCCGGGACGTGGACTGGTATTTGGCTGAGTGTCTGTTCCAGACCAAGAATTATCGGTCGGCTGCTGAATTCTATAGGATGATCCTGGATTCGGGGCCATCCCATCCCTTCTACACCGACGCGGTGCGTCGCAGCCTGGAAGCCTTTGCCATCCTGGGCGACGATCTCGCCTTCGACTCCTACTACAAGAGCTATATTGTAACCGGAAAGGTAAAGGCCACCGATCTTATCAACTACACTCTCGCCAAGTCCTTCCGGCTGCGTGGAGAGACGGCCCGGGCCCAGTCCCTGTTTGAAGGCTTTGTTCCCACCAGCGAGTTCTACTCGCGCGCCCGCTACTTCTTGGGAGTCTACTACGTTTCAGAGGGCAAGCTGGCCGAAGCCACTCTGGAGTTCCAGCGGGTGGACGGGGTGGCGGTCACCTCGCCGGAGCAGCAGGAAGTCAAGGAGCTGGCGGAGCTTGCGCTGGGCAGCTTGTATTATGAGACGGGTGACTTTGTCAGGGCGTCTGAGTTTTACAAAAAGATTCCGTCGACGTCGCCGCTGTATCCTGACCAGTTGTTCCAGGGC
>JBEIQS010000184.1:0-11690 GCA_040376425.1 Alphaproteobacteria bacterium
CAACCCCAACAACAACCACTCCTCCGGCTCCGGAACCGCGCTGACCAGCGGGCTCCCCGGCGCCGACTTGAACTCGGATCCCCCGTCCGTCTCCCGATCAAAACGATCCTCCTTCGCCTCTTGCTCCTCCAACAGCTTCCGCTGCCAGTCTTCCACCAGTACGAGCATCGAGGACCACGGCGTTACCACATGTGCCCCCTTTGCAAGCTGGTGAATGTGATCGTAGTCCGCCACGGTCCCGGCAGACCGTACTTCCCAGTTCAAAAGACGCCGAACCGCCATCGCATCCAGATCCCGCTCGGGCGTCGACAGGGGAGCCGCCTCCTCTACCGTCCACACATAGCCATCCACACGATCCTGACCTGGAACAAGGATACGTTGAAACACCTCTTCCACCGACGTTCCGATTCCCCCCGTGCTGTTGAGCCGGTCCGCAAGCGGATCCGGGTAGCCCTGTGGCAGCTCCCCACCCAGGTGTACCAACCAGAGCGACGCCGGAAGGCTGGTGGGAAGCGGAGTATCGGCACCGGCGGTCGTCACGGCCTCTCCCCAGAACTCAGCACCTCTTTGCGTTTTGATTACTGTTTCAAACACATCATAGCTACCGTTGTCCGTCAAAAAGATCACGCTATCCCAACTCCCTTCTTTGCTCAGGCTCTCCAAGGCCTGACTCGGCATCGCCCCACCGAAAAAATCCAGGTCTTCCGGCTGCCAGTCCAGTCCCACCTTCCGAAAGGGACGCCCGCCCCAACCAGAGGCCACATACACCTCAACTGTCGCCCCGGACGCCACCTCGGAGCGCAGCCAGGCCAGCTCCTTCTGCACACGCCCCCCCAGCGCACGCATCGAGCGGGTTCCATCCACCAGTACGGCGTAGCGCGCAGGCTTCACTAATGCTGAAACATCCTGTGCTTCTGCTGGCGTCGCACGCAGCACCCGCCCATCCGGCAACGTCGTTGCATGGCTTCGCAGTTGCCCCACCACCCCCACCCGTGGCGGCAGCCACAGCGTCTCGGTACCGGGCCGCCCCTGCACCTCACGCATCGTCTCCGCATCCCAGTACAGATTACGCACTTCCAACAATTGTGGTGCAGGAATGCCCACCGCATCCGCCAGGGTATTCCATCGCATCCGTAGGTACATCCGTGGCTGTTCGCCCCCACGCTGCACCGGAATTGGGAAGACTCTCAGGCGATATTGGCGTGGCCCCACCTGCTCCAGAATAGCCGGATCGGAGCCCCGCTCGCGAATCCGATCATAGGTGGCCTGTGCCGCCCCCCGTGGCGCAAGCACCGCCGGGAACTTCTCAGGCTGTGCCGCATCATCCGACAGCCAAAGACCCGTAAAAGCAGCACTTTCCGGCATCGAGAAGGACAGGTGGATCTCCTGCACCATGTCCGACGTATTCGCGTAGACCTCATCCAGCGTCACCACCGCCAGGCTGTTCTGCTCCACCCAGCTCAACGACTGCCTCTCAAGATGAACCGTCTTTTTGTCGATGTCGGACAAACCCGCCTTGGCCGAGCTGCGGTCCCAGGTTGCATTCATCACGGTCCGAAAGGCCTCGCGCTCGGCCTTGTCGAAGGGCTCATCAAACAGTTGTCCATAAAACACCCGCGCCTTCTCCGACGCTGACGCATTCAGGGTTCCCTCATACAAGAGAGGGTGAATCAGGAGGTTGAAGGTATCCTGCGGCCAACTTGCCTCCACCCCGAACTCCCTCCGCCACAACGCCCGGACAAAATCCGAATCTTCCGTCCCACCCAGATAGCGATAGGATGCCAGCGCCTGATCCACCAAGGCCCGGCGCAGCTCCTCCTCCTCTTCCATCAGCACCAAGCGGTCAGAATCCCCGGACGGATCCACGAATTCTGGAACATTCAGGTGCTCTTTCTGTCCATCTGCCCATGCGAGAGCGCCCACCACCCCACCCGCGCCCAGCAGCGCCACCCCTGGAGCCCCCAATGCGAAGCGCCGCGTGCCCTCCCGCACCAGCCTCAGGCTGCCTCCCAGGTAGAGCGCGGCGGTGCTCACGGGCATGAGGACAAGGTTGATCCCACTCACTGAAAAAAGCCCGAGTGTAGCTACCATCATCGGTAGCAATCGAAGGTCCTGCACCGCCACGTTCCGCAGTACCTCACCGGGTATCGTGACCACCGCCTCCACGATCCCGCCCGTGACGGGGAGTAAAACCAATCCCAACATAATCGCCACAGCACCGCCGACGACCGCCAACACTCCCGCTCCGGCGGTCTGAAGCAGCGCAACGCCCGTCGAGGCCGACAAGCCCCGGCGCAGGTGGAGCATGTAAAATCCAAGTCCCAGGAACAGGCACAGGAACCACACCGAAGCCGCAACCGTCAGCTCTCGAACCAGACCGATCCGAAGAACGGCCAACAGCACCAGCTGCGCCTCCACCCCGAACAGCCAGCGCAATTGCCAATCCGGGTCCCGAATGTGTCGGATGCCCAGCACCATCGAAACCACCGGTACCACCGCAACAAACGCCAAGGCCAAGGTGAAGTCGAGGGGAATCCCCGCCTCAAAGAGGATGAACATGGACATCAGGGAAAATGTCCCAAAAGCACTGTTCCAGCCCCAGAAAAGCAACAAGGCGAAGAGGAACTTCAGAAATGGAAGGCCACGCATGACTACTCCAGACCCGCGCGGACTGAGCGGGCCAAAAGAGGAAGTTGAAGAGAGAGAGTAGACGGAGAGGGGGAGCCGTCCAACAGCAGGGACACCATCACCCAGCGCGACTGTTGGAAGCTAAGGTCGGCCCAGGCCCGGGCCGTAAGATCTTCTGTGCGGCGATCCGGAGCTTCAAACCACCAGATCAGCGTGTAGCGACCTTTATCGGCGATGGCGTGCCGCACCGGAAGATCCGGGCTCACCTTCCAGGTCTGGCTCCCTTCCACACCCAGCGGTCCCAGGCAGTGCTCCGGCAGGTGGTGAACACGCCAAGAGCTTGCCGGGACCAGAATCAGGGAGCCAGTGAGATCAGGAAGGGAAAGGCGCACTTTTTTTACCGTGTCTGGCACCGCCTGGAAGAAGGCAGCCTCGATACCGGACAGGGCTGCGGGTTCCACCTTCCAGCCGGCGGGCGCCTGCCACACAAAACCCACGGGTTCCAAGTGGTCTCTCGCCGGTACGTCCACCCAACCAGCAAGGCCCAGCATCGTCGTCAGCACCACGGGGACGGCGAGTGTGCTTCCCTTCGCTGTCGACACATCAGATGTATCAGATGTATCAGATGTATCAGATGTATCAGATGTATCAGAGCGCTGCGGCCTCCACCGGTCCCATACGCTGATCGCCACGGCACCCAGCCCCAGCGCCACCAAGAAACTGACCACGCCCAGCGGCACATGGGCCAGCTCTGCCAATTGCAGCAACCCGGCGCGCTGAAGGGCCACCAACACCGCCACCCGGGTCACATTGCCCAGCAGCAGCGCGACCACCACGGCCGGACCCAGAGCGACGATGCGTCGATCCAATCCGCGGCCGCGCAACACCGCAATTCCCATCCAGACCAACCCACCACTCCACAGCGAGCGCATCCCCGCGCAGGGAATGTCCACCTGGGTCTGAAAGGCGCCTCCGGGGCTGTCCAGGCGCAGAATCGTCGCTTGTTCTACCTGCACGCCCCCAACAAAAGTGAAAATCTGCGACACCAATTCTGCGGTCATGACCCGGGCCGGATAGCCCAGGTAGGCGTCTACCCACACATCCGCAGGCAGCAGCGCCATGCCCAGCAAGGCCACCGGAACACTGCGCCACCAGAGCGCCCCGGGCAGGTACAAGCCAACCAAACCCCAGCTTCCCAGCCCAAAATAGAGGACATCCACCAGGTCGATGTCCACCCGACGGTGCAGCACAAGCTGCAGCGCAACCGATCCGGCGATCAGGAGCAGCGGCAGTCCCCGCCAATGGGGCCGCAGGTGCAAAAGGCCCTGAAGTTGCGACCAGCGAAGCTGGCTTAGCAGAAAGCAACCAGCGACAATCCCCATGATCAGGTAGCTCTGCCGGTCCTGGCGGGTCAGTGTGGCCACCAACCACCGCAGCGCGGGGAGCTGAAACAGCGCCCAGGACAAAAGCAGACAACCATTGAGCAGGAGGGGAACCATACCCCTTCGCTCTATCGCCCCTTCAACGAAGCAGCCCGCGCAGGCTCAGCAGCGGGCTTGTGCAGTTCTCGTGCAGACTCAGTCGCGCTCGGACAGCATCTCGCGCACCGCCTCGGCGAGCGCTCCGAACTCCTCTCCCCGCCGATCCAGCAGCGAAAAGTCCACCCCAAAGCGGATGGTTACGCCTTCCAAACGGAAAACCGTCGGATTCAAGCGCTCGTTCAGGTCTTCGCCGAAGACCGTGAGCACCCACGATACCAGGGCGCGGGAAGTGCTGTCGGGGGCAAGTACGTCCAGATAGGAACGAACCCGATTTCCACCCGGAAGAAGTTGAACTTCGCTACGCCTCTCGTCACCAGGGGCGGACTCCGGCAAACTGGAGGCATCGTCGGGCCAACAGAATTCTTCACCATGAAGGTGGAGAAAACAATTGATCCCTTCCACATCCCCACGCCGCACGCGATGCGCCGTTGTATACATTATTGCTCCCAGCGATAGTGTCCACCATCCTGCCACGGCTGGTCAAGCTGAGGCCAGGGAAGGGGCGTAGAACCGTTCATCCGCTGTAGAGCCCACACCAGGAAGGCGCCAAGATAGCGGGGCATACTCTCCAGATCGTCCCGACGCTCCAGGACCTCGGTCAGCGACGTCGGACTTCCGGGGAACCACTCTCGCAGGTGCTCCAGCCAACCCTCTCGCAGCCAGGTCAGCTCGCCCAGCTCGGCCCCGAGTGCCGTCGCCCGGGCCTCCAGCAGCAACAACACCTGCCTCTCCAAAAGCGCCGTACCGCCCCAAAGGGCGGGGTCGTGCAGCATGGACTGCAGCCGTGCATCCACGAAGCCGAGAAGTCGGCGCTGACACTCCAACTGGAGGAGGGGAGGCTGGTCGCGCATCAGGACTCCGTTGTGTAGCCGTTGGGGTGCGCCAACATCCAAGACCAGGCTGATCCCACCATGGCTTCCAGGCTCTCATGGCGGGGTTTCCAGCCTAGCTCGCGGCGGATCTTATCGGAAGATGCCACAAGGACCGCAGGATCTCCGGCACGCCGGGGCCCCACGGTCAGCGGGATGTTCTTGCCCGTAACCGCACGCGCAGCATCCAGCACCTCGCGAACCGTAAAGCCGTCGCCACCACAGCCGAGGTTGTACACGGAACTGCCGCGATCCAGGGCATCCAAGGCCCGCAGGTGGGCATCCGCCAGGTCCAGCACATGGACATAGTCGCGCACCCCGGTACCGTCACGCGTGGGGTAGTCATCCCCGAAGATCGTAAGAGGCTGGCCGTGAAGAATGGATTGCAGGACGCGCGGAATCAGGTGCGTTTCCGGACGGTGGTCCTCTCCATGAAGCACCGTTGCCCCGGCCGCGTTGAAGTAGCGCAACGCCGCCGATCGCAGCCCGTAGGCCCCGTCGTACCAGCGCATTGCCTGTTCCATCGCCAGCTTGGTGCTGCCATAGGGAGACGTAGGCAGCGTGGGGTCTTCCTCCCGGATGGGCACCCGAACCGGCTCGCCATAGACCGCCGCGGTGGAGGAAAAGACCAACTTCCGTACCGATGCGCGACGCATGGCCTCCAACAGACTCAACGTTCCGACAACATTATTCTGATAGTACAGCCCCGGCTCTCGCACCGAGTCCCCAACCAGCGAGATCGCCGCCATGTGCACCACGGCCTCGACCTCCCGCTGCTTCAGGAGCAGCTCCAAGCGCGTCCCATCCCGAATATCCAGGTGCACGAACTCCACTTCCGGCTGAATCGAGGCACGGTGACCGGTTACCAAACTATCGGCCACCACAACGCTGTCTCCCCGAGCCAACAATAGCTCGGTGACGACACTGCCGATGTAGCCCGCCCCCCCAGACACCAGTACGCGCACCACCACCTCCCCTGTTGCCCTATCGGATAGAAGTCAGAACTACAAGCCCGGTTCCAAAGCCAACGCGGAAATACCAAAGGAATGCGAAGACTCCGGGAGATCGACCGGTTCGCTGTAGGGCCAGGAGGGCCCCCACCACACCGAAGCAGCATCCGCCCCCGCAAAAATCAGGTCTTTCCAGCCATCTCCATCCAAATCGGACACCGCGTTGCCCACCGAGCCCACCGTCGCAAGCTCAATGTGATCGCCATCCGAGTACCGAGTTGTCGATCCCCAAAATACATAGGAGACCGGACTCTGACCGTCGGTATCGCCACCCGATACGATCACGTCCACATAGCCGTCCGCATCCAGATCCTGGAGGCTGACCCCCTGGGCCGCGCGCGTGGGCAGCGACGTGCGATCAGAGCTGGTCCAACCACCACTCCCCCAGTAGATCCAGGAGGGCACATCCGGCGTTGTACCATCCGAGCTGTTCGCAATCACGATGTCCGGCTTCCCATCGGCGTCCAAATCGGCGATGGCATTGCCCGTGGCCCCCATCGAGGGCAGCAGCGTTCGGCGGTCCACCGCGTAGCCCTCCGCCGAGCCCCAGTAGAGGTAGGAATTTTGAATCAAGCTGTTTCCATCACTATAGTTGGAGATCAGCACCTCCTTGTAGCCGTCCCCGTCCAGGTCGGCCGCCGCGATCCCATAGGCACCCACACCCGGTAAAAGGCTGCGGCGATCGACGGAAAAACCCTCAGAAGACCCCCAGTACACCAGGGAGTCTACAGACTCAGCACCGGCTCCCGCGTTCGCCACCAAAAGCTCGGGCCATGCATCCGAATTCAGGTCCGCTACGGCAACCCCGCGTGCCCCATTGGCGGGCAGGTGGCTGCTCACAGCGAAGGGATTGGCCGGATCACCGTAGTAGACGACCACGCCTCCGTCCGTCGCCTGAGCAAGACTGTTTGAAAACACAATATCCGGCCAGCCATCATTGTTGACGTCCGCTACGGCATTGCCCAGTGCCCCCTCGGTGGCCAGGCTCGGGCCCTCGGCGTAGGTGGCCTCTGCATTGCCCAGGTACACCCTGGACAGGCAGTTGGGATTTCCGTCCACTTCCGTAATGCTGACTACAATGTCAAGCTTACCGTCGCAGGTCAGATCCACACACTCGTCCTGACCGTTGCAGTCCTGGTCGATCAAATCCCGTGGGATCTCCGCCGCACCTGGATGGACATCGGCGTTCCCATCGTCGCAGTCCGAGCTGTTGGCGACGAAGCCCACGGGCTGGGAGCATGCAGTTGCCCCGGCTGCGGCATCCCCAAATCCATCGGCGTCGGCGTCGGAGTACCAAAGGGTGGTGCAGACGTCCGCAGAGTCCGACTCTTTGAGAGATTCCTGCGTAGGAATACTGTCTTTGCCCCCGGAGGGGCCACAGGCAAGGAGGAGGAGCCACATCCCGCGATTGTAGCGCATTCTTTCAATGGCCAGGATGGCGCGACAAAAAGGGTACAGAAGAGGAAAGGAATCTCCCGCCTGTCGCCGCAGTGGCCAGGCGGAGCATCCGGCGCGCCGGTCGCGGCGCGCCGATCCCCCCGTGCTGACCTGTACCTCGGCTCCAACCGGCAGGATGTTCCCGGCGCTCAGTGGGGAATCCCACCGGTTGCGCAAGCTGCGAAGCTCAGGGTCGCCGTTGCGGGTCGCCGCGCCGTGCGCCTTCCCGTCCGACCACAGCCCCAGCCGCCTCAGCGAGGCCATTCGGCAGACCGATCGCCAGCCGGGCCAGAAACCGGGCGTCGGGGCCGCGCCCGGAAAAGCCGCGCGCAAATGCTTCGAGGATCGCCGGAGATCCGTGCAGTAGCCCCTCGGTCCCGGCCCTACGGCGTCGGTCACCATAGAAGCAGTGGTACATCACCAGCCGCCCCAGCAGGTTTTTGCCCAGGCCCGACCACCGTACCCGCCGCGTCCAGTCCGAAAAATCCAGCCGGTTGTGGTGGAAGGCCTGCGCAAGATAGGGGGCCGCCAACGCTCCATAGGCGATGGCTTGGGCGATGCCCTCGCCGGTGGCGATGTCGATGCCCGCGGCCTCTCCCACCAGCAGCACCCGGTCACGCGCTAGCGGTTCCCGCAGCGAATAGCCCCGCTCTCCAAAGGGCTTGAGGCGATAATTCTTGATGTTGAGCCCCCGACGCGCCAGATAGTCGCGCAGGCGCTCCCTCAGGTTGCCCTCCCCGGCGGTGCGAATCAGGTACATCCCCCGGCAGACCTGCTCCCGCCCCTGGACCAGGGTGGGGAAGTCCCACGCATAGCCCTGGAAATCCGGCCAGGAAGCATCAAAACGGATGGTGTCCCGCGGAGGATCTCCCTCTGCGGCCTCGGTATCGGTCTCCAGCACCTGGGCGCGGTATACTCCGCCAGAAAAGCCAGAGGAGCGGCGCACAACCCCTGAAACTCCATCCGCACCGACCACCGCTCGTGCGTGGAGCACTTCCCCGCCGGCCAGGCGCACGCGCAGCCCGATGCCGCCCGGCTCCACCGACTCCACCTTGGCTCCCTCCCGCAGCGCCCCACCCCCTTGCACATAGGCCCGGACCAGGGCGTGATCGAACTCCATGCGGCGCACAACGACGCCAAAGTCAGGCTCCTCCACGCTCATTTGGTAGTTTGGCATACAAAGTTCTACCCGCCGCACCGGAACCATCGGCACGCCGGGTTGTACGCCCAGCCGGGCCAGTCGCAACAAGGCCCGATTCCCCAATCCGCCGGCGCAGTATTTTTCCCGTGGGAACGTTTCTTTTTCGAGGAGGAGCGTGCGGCCCGCCAGCTCCGGGTGTTCTTTCTGAAGATGGAGCGCTGTGGACACCCCGGCAGGCCCGGCGCCCACGATGATCAGGTCCCAGGTAGACATGGCGGCGGGATAACCGACTGCCCATGCTTCTGCCGCTGTACAAACCGCTTGGCCTCACCCCGCTTCAGGCCCTGGAGCGCCTGCGCGAACATGCAGCATTGGGGGAGGAGAAGCTGACCTATGCGGGACGCCTCGACCCCTTGGCCGAAGGGGTGATGCTGATCCTGGGGGGGGAGGAGCGGCACCGGAAAGGGGACTACACCGGCCTGGACAAGGCCTATGAGGCGGAGTTTCTGCTGGGATGGGGCTCGGACACCGGCGACATCCTGGGGCGGATCCGACGCGTACCATCGGTGACCTGCGACGTGGGGGAGGCAGTGCGGTCCCTGGAAGGCCTGCGGGAACGCCGCGTACCCGCCTGGGCCTCCGTGCCGGTGGACGGCAAGAGCCTGGTCTGGCACCAGCGCAACGGACGAGCTGTGGAGGCGCCGCTTCGCCCCATGCGGGTGGATCAGGTGGAACTCCGTGCTGATCGGCAGGTCAATGCTGATACATTGCAACAATGTATCAGACAAAAAATACCTCTTGTACAAGGACCTTTCCGTCAACAGGAAGCCTTGACGGACTGGGAGAACTGTCTTCACTCCGGCGACCAATGCCGGGTGATACATGTATCATGTATCACCGGACCGGGGGCCTACCTCCGCAGCCTGGCCGCCGAGCTGGGGCAGGTTCTGGGCACAGAAGCGCTGCTGTTTTCTCTGCGTCGCACCCGTGTGGGACAGTGGCAGGAGGTGGACTGCCGGCAGTTGCCCCCACGGGTGCCGCTGGAAAGGGCGGAGCGAGACGGTTAGAGCATCTGCATGCCTACCACCGAAGAGATCCGCACGGCCTGGAACAACATGGCCGCTTTTTTCGAACGCTGGGGCGAGCCCGCAACCACGCTGATCGGGCAGTCCCTCCTCTTCCTTCTGCACCTCGACGAGGCGAAGGACATGCTGGAGGTGGGGGGAGGCGCAGGCGCCACGGCCCGTCTCGCCCGCAGCTACCTCCCGTCGGACGCGCGCCTCGTGGTGACCGATCTCTCTCCAGAAATGGTGGCACTGGCCAAGGCGAAGAATCCGGACCTGCAGGTGGAAGCGGCCGATGCGGAACATCTCCCCTACGCGGATGCCAGCTTTGACCGCTACCTCGCCAGCATGAACCTGATGATTGTGGCTGATCCCGACGCCGCACTGCGCGAGGCTTTCCGGGTGCTCCGCCCCGGAGGACTCGCCGCATTTGCCGTGTGGGGGCGCCGAAGCCGAAGCCCGATGATGACCATCCAGGACCGGGTGGTACGCCGGGTGGGCCTGAACCTGCCGCTCGCGGATCGTTCCAACTTCCATCTTTCTTCGCGGAAAAAGTTGAGTCGCAAGCTGCGTCAGGCGGGCTTCGATGACCTGCGCCTGTGGCGGCAGCAGATGATCCTTCCCTTCAACGATGCTAAGGACTATACGGCAAAAATGATGGCCGGCGCACCCCGGCTGGTGGACGCCATCTCCAAGGCCGAGCCCGAACAGCAGGCCCAGTTCCAGCGGCTGATGGAGCGGATGGCCGACCGCGTTCTGGCGCGCGAGCGGCCGCTTGGCCTGGAAGTGTTGTTGGTGATCGCCCAGAAACCGCTGGAGGCAGTCCTTTCCGTACCGGACGAGGAGCTGGGCTTCGGCCGCGACGAAGTCACCGAACCGGCCGAGCCCGCCGCCCCCCCGAGCGAAGCCAACCCGGCTGATGCGGCCGGCGAAGGGGCAGAGTCGAGTGCGTCTTCTCCAGAAGCCGGCGGTGATGTCGACTCGGTGGCTGAGGAGCCCCAGGAGAGCCGCGAAGCATCTGAGCGCTCGGGCGATGCGCCCTGATGCTCCTACGCTGTGAAGCCTGCCAGTCGCCGATAAAGGCGGAAAATCTCGACCTTCGGCTGGGCTTGGCCACATGCCCAAGCTGCGGCGCAGTGATGCGTCTGGAGGGCCGGCCGTCCACGACGCTGCCGATCCCACAGCCACCGCGCTTCGCCACCGAGGCGGGTGTGGACCTGGTGGTTACCTGGCCATGGAGCCGCCTTAAGGGGGCGATCCTTCTTGGTTTTTCGGTGTTCTGGGATGCGGCGCTCACCGTGTTTCTATTCGTGGGGGCCGAGCAGGGGCATCTCAAGTTTCTCCCCTTTCTAAGTCTTCATATCTTGGCCGGGCTCTACATCACCTACATGGGCCTGGCCAATCTACTGAACCACAGCCGCCTTTGCCTGAGCAACGGCCTGCTGACGGTGCAGCACCGCCCGCTGTGGTGGCCCGGCAAGGTAGACCTGGAAGCATCCACGATCGAACAGCTCTATGTGGTGGAGCGTGTCCACCGGAGCAAGAATGGCCGGAGCGAGAGCTACGAGCTGATGGCGCTCCGCACCGATGGCATCGCCACGCCGGTGGTCGCCAACCTGCAGAACGTCGAAGAGGCACGGTACCTGGAGCAGCAGCTTGAGTCCAGGCTGGGGATCTCCGACCGACCGGTTGCGGGCGAACATCGGCCCTAACAGAGCTGCGCCCGTTCCTCTTGGCTCACTCCGAAGGCATCCTCCACCAGGGTGTCCAGTTGCTCCTGGAAGGACTTTTCGCCGCGCGTTTCCATCAGCTTCCTACTTAGAACCATGATTCTGGTGAGCAATGACGGCGATGTATCAGGCGGCATGGGCATCCGCTCCAGAAACTGCCGGTTGGCCGAGTGGTAGCCATTGCGGAAGGGGGTGCTGATGCGCGCCAGGTACCAGCCCCAAAGACGACAATTCAGCAGCCCCAGGAGTACCTCACTTTGCAGTCCCGGG
>JBEIQS010000043.1:0-33482 GCA_040376425.1 Alphaproteobacteria bacterium
AGGTGCAAAAGGAAGGGAATATCCAGCATGGATTGATGGTTTGCTACGAGAATCCAGGGCCCGCCCTGCAAACGCTCCTTCCCCGTGATAGTTACCCGCCAGAAGGGCTCGATGGCGAACAGGCCAAGGCCCCAGGTCAGCCGGCCCAATGCGGCAGCAACACGACGATCGGGATCCCATGGCAGGGCGAGCAGCTGGGCAGGTCCCACCACCAAGAAGGTGAACAGCGTGGACAAGCCAAAAAGGAACAGGTTCAGGAAGCCGATCATACGCAGCAGCATGGCGTTGCTTTGTAGCACGATCCTCCTCTCTCCGGGAACCGCCGGCACGGTGGACGGGCAGATCTGGGTCGAGCTGGGGCGCGTGCAGAAGCTCCAGGCCTCCTTCACCCAGACACAACATCGGGCGATCTTGAAGAATCCGCTGGTCAGCACCGGTACGGTGACCTTCAGCCGCCCGGACCGCCTGGACTGGAACGTGCAGTCGCCGGCCGCCTCTCATTTTTTGTTGGAGGGCTCGGTGGCCACGATGGAATACCCGGCGCTGGGGGTCTCCGAGCGGGTAGACCTGAACGCGGTGCCGGAGGCCAATCGGATTGCAACCTCGATGATGGTCTGGTTGAAGGCGGATCCCGCCCAGGTGGAGCGGGAGTTCACCGTCACCTGGCGCCAGGATCCGCCCGGCGCCACGCTGCGGCCGAAGGATGCCCAATTGGCAGGGATCCTCTCGGAGATTCAACTGAGCTTCCGTCCAAGTCCCTGGCGGGTTTCCGCGGTGGATCTGAAGGAGCCGTCGGGAGACCAGGTGCATATCGCCTTCCGGGACGTGGTGCTGGATGGGCAGAGGGTTCCTGACCCATGAAGCGTCGGCTCGGTTTTCTGGCCTTTCTTCTGTTTTTTTTCACGGTTCTCGGCCTGCAGACGAAGGTGACCACCGACCTGGAGGCGGCCCTGCCGCAGGGGGGCACCTTGGGTGCCGGCCTGCGCGACGCCCGCCGCTTCAACCTGCTGGACACGGTGGTGATCGAGGTGGATGGCAGCGACCGCCCGGAAGCGGAGCTGCACGATGCGGTGGATCAACTGGGAATCCGCCTCGAAGGACTTTCTGAAATCGCCAGTGTGCGCTATAAGTTCAGCTTGCAGGACGGTGTCCACCTGCAAGCGCTCGCCGCGCCCCACCTCGCGGTGCTGTTGCCCGAGACGGTCCTGAACGAGCGGCTTTCTCCGCAGGGAATGGAGCAGGCACTCAGCCTGGCCCGCGACAAGCTCTTCTCCCCCGCGGGGGCGCTGGTCAGCCGTCAGCTCTCTTCAGATCCCCTGGATCTCTCTGGATCGTTCAACCAGGTGGCGATGGCCGGCGGGGCACCTGCGGGCGCCCAGTTGCGCCAGGGACACCTGCTCGCCGCTGACGGAAAGCACGCCTTGATCCTGCTGCGTCCGCGCTCCCCCGCGTTGGGGACCATGCCGGACTCCCCCCTGCTCAGCAAGCTCAACGGCGCCCTTGCGGACTGCCCCCTGCCAACGCGCTGGCTGGGATCCCACCGCTTCGCTGCAGAGGCGGCCGCCACGATTCAGTCTGAAGTGGCTGTGGCAGTCGGCGCGGGTGTTGTGCTTCTTCTTACTGTTTTTCTGCTCTCCTTCCGTTCGCTTCGGCCAGTGTTCGGTGCACTGCCTGCGACGCTGCTTGGTGCCGCTACGGCCGCCGCAGCAGCAGGGCTGGCCTCGCCAATCCACGGGATCGCCCTGGCTTTTGGCGGTGCGATGGGCGGCATGGCCGTGGACTACTGGATTCACCTGTACCTGCACACCGTCGCCAACGGCGCGGTGCCTTCCACCCGGCAGCAACGCTACCACGTGGCCGTCCGCACGCTGAAAGAGCTGCTTCCGGCCTATGGGATTTCTGTAAGCGCCACGACGCTGTCCTTCGCGATGTTGGCCACCTCCTCTTACCCGGTGGTGGCCGATCTGGCCGCGATCGGCCTGGGAAGTTGTGTGGGGGCGCTGCTCTCGGTTGTGGTGGCGGGTCCGGTGGCCTTTGCCTGGGTGGCAAGGCCCGGAGACCGGCTTCCGAACATTCCGTTGCCAGACAAGCTGCCACTGTGGATGGCCCTTCTGCTCTTGGCGCTCTTGGTGGGACTGGGCGTATCCGCCACCAATGTGGGCTTTGACGGCGACCCCCGCGCGCTGGATGCGCGCCTTCCCGAAACGGCGAAGATTGAACGATCGTTCAATGCCCGCTACGGGGGCGAGAGCACGTTGGCCCTGCATGTGGTGGAGGCACCTACCTTGGCCGAAGCGCAGGAGCTGCTGAGGCCGGCTGCGGCGTTGGTGCAGAGTTTTCCAGGCCTGACTGTGCAGGATCCGCTGCGCTGGCTGCCCGCCCCTTCGCAGGTGAGCGCCCGCCGGAAGCTGTTGGCGCAGCCGACCCTCGAAGCGGATTTTCTGGCGGCGGCGGAGCGGGTGGGCTTTGATGGAAAGCTACTCCTTCCCGGCTTTCAAAAGAGCCTCGCGGGCCAGGCCGCCCCGGAGCTCCAAACCTGGAGCGACAGCTTGGGCGCCGAAGCGCTGTCCCGCACCGTGTCGGTGGGGCCCGATGGGGTTGCACTGGCACTGATTCTGCGGGGTATCAGCCAGGAAGCTGTGGAACATGCGGCACACGAGCTGGAGCTGATGGGGGTACCGGGTCATTTTGTGTACCCCCCTGCGGTGACCCGCGCCGGGGCCGAGCAGATTCGGGGCGAGCTGTTGACCCGCTCGGGCGGGGCCCTTCTTGCGGTGCTTCTGTTTATGGTGCTGCGCTATCGGCGTCCAACACCGGTTCTTGCGGCAGCGCTACCCTCGATGGCCGCAGCAGCGGGCACGCTCGGAAGTCTGGCGCTGCTGGACATTCCGCTGACACCGGCCTCGGGCCCGGCCCTGGTGTTGGTGCTGGGACTGGCCTTTGACCAGGGGATCTTCATGGTCGAGGCGGACCGGACGAGCCGCCACGCCTTTCTCGCTTCGCGAGCGGCGATCCTGATCGCGCTGGCCACCGCCTTCGCCGGTTTTGCCGGGCTGACCGTCGCCACCCACCCCGGTGTGTTTGGGGTGGGCCTGGTGGTGTGCCTGGGCATTTTCTGGACGGCTATCGCTGCCTTTGGGGTGGTGCCCAGCCTTCTGGCGCCCGAGGGCGTGGATTGGATGAGCCGGTGGGGCCGACGCATCGCCTTTGCGACGGTGGCGGTGTTGCAGCTGGATGCGGTGGCCTCGCTGCTGGGACGGGTGGAGCCCGTCGTGTCGCCGATTCCTCCGCCCACCTACAGAATGGAGGGAGACAGCCGCGATCGCCGCTACGGGCCCAACCGTCTCCTTCGCACGGAGGGGGTCTGGTCCATGTCGCTGAGCGGGAGCCCCTACGAGATCGGGCAGGCGGTGGCGGCCCTGGCCGGCGAACAGCGCATGGCCAACGAATTGTCGATGCGGGCCGAGTTTGACAAGCATGTACCCAGTTTTTTTGGGCAATATCTGCTGGCGCGCGGCATCCCGCTGCTCGCACGCTCCTTCGCCGGCACCATCCCGCGACCCTACCTGGAGGAGATCCAGGGGGGCACGGACGGGGAAGACGACGGCTTTGGATGGGTGGCTCCACCCTTGACGCGTAAAGTGTGCATGCACGCGCTGCACGACGTGGGGCAGGCACTGGTGGACAGCCCGCTGATGGGCTGCACCGGCTTTGTGGCCGGCGGCGGCCGCAGCAGCGATGGTCACTGGTGGATGGGTCGCAATTGGGACTTTGGCGGTGGCCGGATTTTCGACGAAGACAAGGCTATCATTTATGTTAAGCGCGAGGGCGCCATCCCCTTCGTACACGTCGCCATCCTGGGGTTGAGCGGGGTGGTTTCCGGTGTGAACGAAGAGGGAATTGCGGTGACCGTTCTGGCCGGGGCCGCCGATGCGCCCATCCGAATGGCCACACCGATGATCTTCTTGGTACGCCAGATCTTGGAGGAAGCGCGCTCGATCGACGACGCGGTTCGTATCCTGGACGCTGGAAAGGGCTTTGTGTCCGAGGGCATCCTGATTGCCGACGGAAACCGGGGAGAGGCGGCGGTCCTGGAGGTGACACCGGCGCGTGTGGTGCGACTGCCCGCAGGGGAAGCCATCGGCATGGCCAACCACTTCCGGGGAGAGGAGCACAAAAACGACAAGGCCAACCTGGATCGGATGGCCGAGGGGACCACGGTGCCACGACTGGCCCGGGTGGAGGAGCTCCTGGCGGAGGCGCCCATGAACCTGGAACGTGCGGCGTTGATCCTCCGCGACCGGGCAGCACCGGGCGGCACACCGCTGCCCAACGGACATGAGAGTAGCCTGAACGCGGATATCACCTCCCACGGCGTGATCATCGACGCCACCACCCGCAGCCTGTGGGTGGCGGCCTGGCCCAATGTCTCCGGTCCCTGGCTGCATTTTTCGGTGGCGGGCATGAAGGCGGGCAAGCTGGAGGCAGAGCCGGCTCTGCCCGAGGACGACCCGGTGCGGGCCCTGCGCGTGCACGAGGCCAACCGCCTGCGCGAGGAGGCCGCGAAGCTGGGCACCCAAGCGGCCCTGGAGCGCCTGGACCATGCTGAGGCGTTGAACCCCGGAGATCCGCTGACCCTGATCGCCCGGGCGGCCCGGCGCCTGGAGGCGGGCATGAAGGAGGAAGCACGCGCCGATCTGGAGCGGGCGCTGGCCACTCCGCCCTCCCGCGCCAAAGAACGCCGGGAAGCGGAAGCCCTTCTGGAGCGTGCAAAATGAGAATGGTCGGGCTGTTTGCCACCCTTCTTCCGTGCGCACCGCTGGATGTTTCCGCCCAGTCACAGCTCGCCATCCGCTTTGGCGAGCGGGTGATTGCGGGCACCGGCCTGGTGGAGCTGCACGGCGACGACTACGTGCTGACCATGCTTTCTCCGGCGGGAACAGCCCTTTTTTCAGTGACGGGCCCCCCGCGCGAGGTGGCGGGCCCTCCTGACTGGATCCCCTGGTTGCTCCGCCTGCCCGTGGAGCGGGACCTGCGCCTGATCTGGAGCAGCAAAGCGGGGGTGGAATGCCGGGCTTGGGGCGGACGCTACCGAATGGATGACACAACAACCACCTGGACCGGGCCGGGCGGCAAAGCCATCCTTCACCAGGAAGAAGGCAGGTTTGTGGTGGAGGACCGGCGCCGGGGCTATACGCTGACGCTGGTGGAGGTGGGACCATGAGACTGGATGGGGTGCTGCTCTTTTGGGGAGCCGTGGTGGTGACCGTGCTGTGGGCCACCGCACCGGACGGCCCCTGGTGGCCGCCGGTGGCCGCTCTGAGCACCGCGACACTCTTTCTGGCCGCCAACTGGCCGGCGCGGGTACCCAAGCAGGTGGAATGCCGCCCGGCGGTGCTGATTCCCACACACAACAACCGTGGGGAGGTGGGGAAGGTCGTCGCGGCCGCGCGGGAGCATGGCCTACCTGTTTATGTTGTAGACGACGGCAGCAAGGATGGCTCGGGCGAGGAGGCGGCAGCCGCCGGCGCGACTGTGGTGGTTCATGCAATGAACCACGGGAAGGGGCGGGCCCTGCTCACCGGTATGGATGCGCTGCAGCAGGCGGGCTACACCCACGCTCTTTGCCTGGACGCGGATGGGCAGCATGATCCGGCCGATATTCCCAGCTTTGCCGGCCATGTGGCGGCAGAGCCCCATGCCATCATCGTCGGGGTGCGGGACATGAGCACCGCACCCAAATCCAGTCGTTTCGGCCGTCGTTTTTCCAACTTCTGGGTGTGGGTGGAAACCGGCTGGGGTCTGCAGGATACCCAGTGTGGCTTCCGGGCCTACCCCATCGCCCCCATCCTGGCCCTGGGGCTGGGGGGGCACCGCTACGACCTGGAGGTGGAGGTGCTGACCCGCGCCCTGTGGGCGGGCATCCCGGTGCGCGACATCCCCTGTAGGGTCTACTATCCGCCAGCAGAGCTTCGTGTCTCCTCCTTTCGGCCCTACATGGACAACACAAGAATAACCTTCATGAATTTCCGTCTGCTGGCAGAGCGGTTTTTGTGGCCTCTCAACTGGTGGAGCCGGGCACCGCGCCAGGCGCCGCGCTGACCGTGCCGATGATCGCCGCCTCTGGCGCCGGCCCCGCCCGCAGTGCCAACAGCAGTGCATCCGCACGATCGGCGGGGACCCCCACCAGCAGCCCTCCGGCCGTTTGCGGGTCAAAGAGGACCTGATACCTGGGGTCTTCGGCGTCACCCGGAAAATGGCGGGAGAGCCTGAAGTTCTGGCTGTGAAAGGTGGAGCGCAACCCACGGCGCAGCAGCCCCTCCACGCCGGGCAACAGCGGAATCTGATCCAGAAAAAGCTGGACGGAGGAGGAAGATGCGCGAAGCAGGCTGTGCAGGTGGCCGGCAAGGCCGAAGCCGGTGACATCGGTCGCCGCCGACGCACCATGTTCCAGCAGCAGGGCCAAAACAGGGCGGGGATCCTGCACCATCGGTGCCAACGCCGCAAGCAGCCACTCCGCGCGCGCTTCGCCCAGCATCTCCGCCCGCAGCAACACCCCGCTGCCTAGCGGACGTGTCAGCAGCAGGCGATCCCCGGGCTGCAAGCCTGCCATCGGCAGCAGCCGCCCCGCTACCGGCCCCAACACCGTAAAGCCAACCTGAAGCTGTGTGGTTCGCATGGTGTGCCCTCCCACCAGGCTCACCCCCCGCGCATCCAACAGCTCCCGCGCCCCGGCCATCAATTGCTCCAGGGTTCCCGCAGATTCCTCCGCAGGCAGCCCCACCAGCGCCATCGCCCAGCGCGGCTGAACCCCCTTGGCGTGTAGATCCGAGAGCGCGTTGGCCGCCCCCAGCTTACCCGCCCACCACGGGTCGGTAATCGGCGATACAAAAGCGTCCAGATTCCAGGCCAGATCCGGCCCCCCCGGGCGCAGCAGCGCCACATCTTCGGCGGCGGCGGTGCCCCAAGCCACGGTGGGATCCGGCGGCGGCGGGGGCAAGGACGCCAGCGCCGCCTCCAGCTCGTCGCCACCCAGCTTCGCGGCACAGCCGGCGCAGGGCACCTCGGCCATCTGCATGGGCATCCGGGGCTTGTCATCCGCATCCAATGCCTGAAACATGGCCATGAAGCGCCGGTCGATACGGTCCTTCCATTGCCAGACCCACGCGCCCTCTACCGCCCCGCCCCACTTGCCACCAATTGCCGTCCTATCTCCCAGATTCAGCAGGGCCAGAAAGTCAGCCTGCGGTCGGTAGGGATGCAGGCTCTCGCCCCGGAAGGCGCGGCGCAGGTTCTCCGCCAGGACGGGCCCCTGCCGCACCGCATACACGCCCGCTTTGGGAAGAGCAGGCGAAAACGCGGCACAATCGCCCGCCGCAAAATGCCCCGGCAGCCCACGGAGCTGAAGGCTGGGCTCCACCTCCAGAAAACCGGCGCGGTCCCGCAGTACGGTCCCCGTGAACAGGTGAGGCGCCGCACCGGTGACCCACAGGACCAGATCCGCTTCTTCCTCCCCCCCTCCTTCCAAAAGCAGGCGTCCCTCCAAAACTTCCGCCACCCGCACCCCCGCACGCAGTGCGATCCCCCGGCGCTCTGCGGCTTGCCGCACCCGCCGCACCACCGCCTCGGACTGGCTCCGTAACAACCGAGGATGGGCGTCCAAAAGCTGCACATCTGCCGCTCTACCCTCCCGCCGCAGCCGCGCCTCCAGGCAGAAGGCCAGCTCCACCCCCGCCGCCCCGCCCCCCACCACGCGCAGCCGCGCCCCGGGTCGCTCCGGCAGAGCCGCATCAAGGCGGTCCAGCAGGGACACGATGGGCCGCGAAGCAACGGTTCTCTGGCGTACCCCCGGCTTTTCCAGCCCCATCACCGAGGCTCCGATGTCGATGGACAGCAGGTCATAGGGCAGCGAAGGGCGCCCCTCCAGCTCCAGCCGCTGCCGCTGCGGGTCCAGCCCGGTGGCCCGCGCCAGGATCAGGCGCGCCCCCGCCCGGCGGGCCAGCGCCCAGACGTCGATCTCCAACTCCGAACGCCGATAGTCCCCCGCGACCCAGCCCGGCACCATCCCCGAGTACACCGCAACCGGCCGGTCCACCACCACCGTCAGCCGCAGGCCCGGCTCGGGACGCTCCGTAAAGTGGCGAAGGACCTGCACATGGCTATGGCCCCCGCCCACCAGCACCAGCTCCCGCACGGAACCCCCTCTCAACCCGTCCCCATCGGCACGCTGCGCCTGCACATCTCTCCGATGTATCCCGCCCCCCTTCCCTCCGCAGCGCTCCAGCAAGGCCAGATCCCGACCAAAGTCCGCGTTTTTCGTCCCGTTCCCCTGAAAAAAGACGTGGCGAACTCGCGCGCAGTCGTCTACCGTGGCGACGACGAGGACGCCCATGTCGAGACTTCTCTTTGTCGGTCTTTTGTGCAGCTTGGCAGCCTGTAAGCAGGCGGGGGAGTCCAAACCGGACGAAGATGTGCCGGTGGACAGCCAGGGCGTGGGCGGCGACGGAGATGAGGACGGAGATGGCTACTACGCGACGGCCGACGACTGCAACGACGGGGACGCTGCCATCAACCCCGGCGCCACAGAGATCTGCAACGGCGTGGACGATAACTGCGATGGCGCCACGGATGAAGGGGTCGAGCAGACCTGGTATCAGGACGCCGATGGCGACAGCTACGGCGACCTGGCCACCGCCACCTCCGCCTGCACCGCGCCGGAGGGCTTCCTGGCCGATGCCTCCGACTGCAACGACCGGGATCCGGCTACCTACCCCGGTGCACCCGAGAGCTGCACGGACAGCACGGACCGCAATTGTGATGGTTTCCCTGGCGTAACCGACGCCGACGGGGACGGCGTTGCGGCCTGCGAGGACTGCAACGATGGCGACGCCCGCATCTCCCCCCCTTGCGACGGAGATCTGCGACGCCACCCTGAGCGACGAGGACTGCGACGGCCTCGCCGATGACGCCGATCCCAGCGTCGATCCTGCCGGATTTGTGGTTGCATACACCGATGCAGATGCCGACGGCTACGGCGACCAGAGCAACAGGCCATCCTGTCATCCGGCCGGGGCTGCACAGGGGGGAGATTGCAACGACCAGGATCCCGCCTACAACCCCGGTGCTTCCGAGGCCTGTGACGATCCCACCGACTACAATTGCGACGGGTCCGTCGGCTTTACCGACAGCGACGGCGACGGCTTTGCCGCCTGCGAAGAGTGCGACGATGGCAACGCCGCCGTCAATCCCTCCGCCGTGGAAGCCTGCAACGGCTACGACGACGACTGCAACGGCCAGATCGACGAGTCCGGCGGCAGCAGCACATGGTATGCCGATGGGGATGGCGACGGCTATGGGGACGCGGGCAACAGTCAGGTCTCCTGCACCGCGCCGGCGGGCTTCGTGGCGGAGGGCAGCGACTGCAACGATGCCGACGCCTCGGTCTTTCCCGGCACCGCCGAAGCCTGCAACGGCTGGGACGACAATTGTGATGGCACGGTGGACGAGGCCGGGGCCCTTGGTGAACAAAGCTGGTATACCGACGCCGATGGCGATGGCTATGGCGACGATACCATCGTGACCACTGCCTGCACGGCACCTTCAGGGACGGTCGCTACCGGTGGCGACTGTGATGACAGTAACGTTGCCATCTTTCCGTCTGCGATCGAGACCTGTAACAATTTGGACGATAACTGCGACGGCGCCGTGGACGAGGCCGGGGCCACGGGCGAACAGACCTGGTATACCGACGCCGACAGCGACGGCTACGGGGACGACGGCAGCGCCCAGCGCTCCTGCAGCACGCCCGCCGGGACCGTCAGCCGCGGCGGCGACTGCGACGATGCGGACAGCAACGTGTTTCCCGGCGCCGCCGAGTTTTGCAACGGCCTCGACGACGACTGCAATGGGTCGGTGGACGACGGCGCGGTGGACGCCGCAAGCTGGTACATCGACGGGGACGGCGATCTCTACGGCGATCCATCTACCGCCTTGGCATCCTGCTCCGCACCGGCGGGCTACGTGCCGGTCGCGGGCGATTGCGACGATACCGACACGTCCATCTCCCCGGCCCAGCCGGAGCAATGTAATGGCATAGACGACAACTGCGACGGCTCGACAGACGACGCATCGTCTATTGACGCGTCAACAGGCTATGCCGATCAGGATGGAGATAGCTACGGAGATGCGGGGCAGATGCTCTACGCCTGTGTCCTGCCGTCCGGGTATGTCAGCAATGCCGATGACTGCGACGACACCGACGGCGCCATCCGGCCCGGCGCGACCGAGGTCTGCAACGGCGCGGACGACGACTGTGACGCTCAGGTGGACGAAGCCGGCGCAACCGGCGGCAACACCTGGTACCAGGACGCGGACGCGGACAGCTATGGCAACGCCGCCGTCGCCACCCAGGCATGTTCGCAGCCCAGCGGCTACGTCGCAGACAGCGCCGACTGCAACGACGCCAGTGCCGGCAGTAACCCCGGCGCCACCGAGCTCTGCAACAGCACCGACGACGACTGTGACGGCCAGGTGGACGAAGCGGGCGCGGGCGGAGAGAGCACCTGGTACCAGGATGCCGACGCCGACAGCTATGGCAACGCCTCCGTCTCAACGCAGTCCTGTTCGCAGCCCAGCGGCTATGTGGCCAATGCACTGGATTGTGACGATAGCACCAACACACTTGGCTCCGGATCCGACACGGACCTGGACGGCCTGTACGACTACTTCGACACGGACGACGACAACGACGGACTCTCCGACAGCGACGAAGTCGCCGGGCTCCCCTCGGGCTTTGAAACGGATCCTCTGGATGCGGACACGGACGGCGATGGCGCGGGCGATGCCACCGACGCGGCACCCATCACGGCCGCCTGTCAGACCGCCATCCTCGCCTATGACGACTTCACCCGCAATCCCACCGCCAACGGGTGGACGGTGACCTCCGGCACCTGGAGCTGGAACGGCGTGGACGACTGGTCCAACACCTCCACCACCTCAGGCGCAAACGCCTGGACTGGGCTTCAGACCTGGACCGACTATGTGGTGGAAGCCCGCATGAAGCTGACCACCAACGCCAACGATGCGGGTTTGATGCTCCGAACCCGCGCGGTCAGCGCCGTGAACGACGGCGGCCAGCACTACTACCTGGGGCTCTACCCCTCCACCAACGCCGTCACCTTGGGCTACATGAATGGCTCCTGGAACCCGTTGGCGTCGGGAACGGTCACCATCGACCCGAACACCTGGTACACCGTACAGGTGCGGATGGCCGGCAGCTCCTTCCAGGCCTACATCGATGGGACCCGCGTGATCAACACCACCAGCAGCACCTACAGCAGCGGTGGCATCGGCTTCCGCACCTACCGCTCCCCGGCCACCTACGACTACATCCTGGCCTGCCAGTAGGCCCCTTGCCTACTTGGTGAAGCTGCGGCGGAAGAGCTCGGCACCGGTATAGTCGTAGAACACACCGGTAAAGGTGTTTCCATTGACTTCTACCCACATAAATCCAGGCGTAGCATCGTCGAAGTAGGTGGGGTTCGTCCCCACCACCGGATAGGAGGAACCGCCTGAACCGGACACGATCAGCTCCATGTCGCAGTTGGTGGCGGGCTCCAGCCACTCCAGCACATGGTCGTGACCACAGAAGTACACGTCGATCTGGCCACAGAGGTTGTTGTCAAAGAAATCCTTGACATCCTGGCCTTCTCCCAACTGACCGTCGTATTCACCGGCATTGCCGTGGGGACCGTTGGACAGGTAGGGATGGTGGCCGTAGGCCATCTTCCAGGTGGTCGTGGCCGCGCTCACCTCCCCCGGGATCCAGGCGGTCTGGTCCGCGGTGTAGCCCACCAGCAAGGCCTGCGTATCCAGGGCGAAGAAGGTGATATCTCCCTGGACCGAGGTGTAGTAGGTGTCGGGCAGGTACCAGCGGCTGGAGTAGGGGGTGTAGTCCACCTGGTACTGCACCCGCTGCGGATCCCACCAGCCACCGTAGTCATGGTTGCCGACCACCACAAGGAAGGGGAAATTCAGGGGCGCATAGGGCGACTCAAACTTGGTCTGGAACTGAGCATCGGTCACCGAGGTGACACCCGAGGGATAGATGTTGTCCCCCAGGTACAGGGCAAAATCACAACCGTCCCGCTGGCAGATGGTGTTGATGGCCGTGCCCACGTTGTACTGGGTGCGGCCCCCGGTGCCCGCGTCCCCCAAGGCCACAAAGCGGGTGATGCCGGTCCCTGAGCCACCGCTGTCGCCGCTGTCCGCACTGTGGCCACCGCCGGAGTGCCCGCCACCGGAGTGACCGCCACCCGAGTGTCCGCCACCGGAGTGACCGGGGCCCGAGTCCGTGCTGCTGTCCGCACCGCCGCTGTGTTTGCCGGTATCGGTGGGACTGTCGGAGTCGGTTCCCCCGGAGTGGCTTCCGCCCGAGTGCCCGCCGCTGTGGCCGCACTGGCTGTCGCCACTGTCGCAAGCACATGGGCAATTGCTGTCACCGCTATCACAGGGAGGGCAGCTATCATGCGGAGATGTGTCGACAGGGCTTGACGTGTCAACAGGCGGACCGCTGTCCTCCGGTGGAGCTGTGTCGACTGACGTGTCCGGAGGGGGGGAGGTGTCGACCGGGGGGGAGGTGTCGGCTGACGTGTCTTCGGGGGGAGAGGTATCGACAGGGGGAGAGGTATCCACCGAGGTGTCGACGGGGGGAGAGGTATCGACCGGGGGCGAGGTGTCTTCGGGCGGCGAGGTATCGGTTGGCGGGGACGTGTCGCCAGGCGCACTGTCCACCGGACCGTGGCTATCCTGAGGAGGTGTGGAGTCAGTGCCGGTGCTGTCCACCGGGGGCCCGCTGTCGCCCGCACTGTGGTGGCCACCCCCACTTTCGGCCGTGCTGTCCGCGGTGGAGTCGCCGCCGCCCGGACTGTCGCTGCCGCTGTGGACCGGGGAGCTGTCGTCGGCGTCCGGGCGGGAGTCTGAGTGGCCGCTTCCTCCACTGTGGCGGGAGTCTGAACCCGAATGGGCCGGGCCGCTGTCATCGGGCGGATCACTTTCGTCCCGGCTGTCATCGGGCGGCTCGCTGTCGTCTACCGGTGAGGTATCGGGCCCGCTATGGTCGGGAGAGTCATAGGAGGACGATCCGCTTTCCCCGGGCCGGCTCTCTTTCGGCTCAGGAATCACGCAGCCCGTCAGCACCAGCGCCAGCCACCTCGCCGAAGAACGCATCCAGACCCCTTTCCATCATACGCCGCGCCCACCGCGTATGCAACGGGAAGGTGACAGCCTACTGCTGGAAGGTCACCGTGGCCTCGTCCGAGGCCGTAAGGCCCGTGCCCTGTTCATAGCCGACCACCTTGATCACATGCTCGCCGTCGGGCCATGCGGTGGTATCCAAGTTGAAGGCCCAGTCCGGGTCGTCGTCCCGCTGTTCCGTGTACACGCCGTCCACGTACAGCTCGGCGTAGTCCCCTCCGGCTCCCCCGCCAATCCCGGCCTTTACCCCGGCGGTCCCCGACAGTACCTCCCCATCCTGGGGCGCCGTCAGAACGACGGAGAAGGCGTCGGCCCCCACAATCACCCGGGTTCCGGTCGCACACTCTTCCCCGTCCACCGTCACCACGGTCGCCTTCAGGGTCACCTGACCGCTGAAGGTACTGGTATCCCAGTCAATCACGTAGGGGGCCTCGACATCCTGCCCGATCTCGGTCTGGTTTGCGACGAGCGCCACGGAGGCGATCTCGCTGACCGGAGAGCGGGCCTGCACCGTCACCGGAACCAGGCCCGACACCTGATCCTGGTTTTGCGGCGAGGTGATCTCGCAGCTCAGTCCATAGTGAACAACCACCACATCGGTACCCACATTCCCGCTGACATCGGTCGCTTCGACCGTGAAGGTATGGAAACCAGGTTCCATTTCGGCAAGCTCGGCACCCCAGGGACCGGTGGTCGGCAGCTCCTGTAGCAGGACCCCGCCCTCCAACAGCCGCACGGATGCAAGGCTGTCCTCCTCCTCCACAGTAAAGCTGATGGTGAGCGGAAGCTGGCCCACCTCCGCCTGGTCCGCAGGAGCAGTGATGCTGACCACCGGAGCGGTCAAATCTCCCGCAACCACCTCCACCTCCTGCTGCACCTGGAACTCCTCCGATTTCACCCAACCGGATCCACGGAGCACATGGGTGCCCGGCATCAGTTGACTCGTATCCCAGATTACAGAAATAGTGGGTCCCTTTCCGCCACCCAGGGCCTGACCGTCGGCATAAATTGCCAGCTCATCGGCCGCTCCCGACAGCGTGACCGGAACCTCGCCAGAGAGTGGGCCCGTCGGCACCGTCAACTCAAGCCCCGGGTCGGGCGTACAAGCCAGAAGCCACACAAACATCATCTCAACCCCCGTTCCTACTATCGCGTCTCATTATTGTCCAAGCCCGACGTACATTGGAGGTCAGCAACGTCGCGCTTTCCATCCCCATCGTTGTCGCGCGAGTCATTACATTCGGTGCTGCCACCGTAGCCGTCGTCTTCGTCCAGATTTCCATAGACGGCACAGATGGGATCCTGGGCGTCTGCCCAGCCATCTCCGTCGTTGTCCAGCCCATCCGAGCAGCTTCCGGTGGGGTCGGTCTCGTCGGTATCGGTGGCAGCGCTGCAGCCGATGTCCGATGCATCGGTGTGGGCATCGGCGTCGTTGTCCGCGCCATCATTGCAGCTCCCGCCCGCATAGCCGTCCTGTTCGTAGAGCCCAGAAGCACTGGCACAAGCGGCATCTTGCGTATCGAACCAGCCGTCCCCATCGTTGTCCAGACCGTCCTGACATTCGGGGGTGTTGGCCTCGTCCGCGTCCAGCGCCGAGGTGCAGCCGGGATCATCGGCATCCCCCAGACCGTCGCCGTCGTCGTCCAGTCCGTTGTTGCAGACCCATACCTCCGGTCCGTCCTCCACACCCAGCCAGGCGCAGTCCGGATCGTCGGCATCGAACCACCCGTCCCCATCCTGATCCAGCCCGTCGGAACAGAGGATACCGGAGGAGGAGGAAGGCGCCTCCCGGCTATCGAGCGCGCCTTGGCAGTCCGCGTCCGCCGCATCGATCTGCCCGTCGCCGTCGTCATCGGCACCATTGTTGCAGGCGGCCACTCCGGTGCCGGCTTCGGCCGTCGCCGAGACACAGTCGGGATCGCTCTGATCGGCCCAGCCATCCTGATCGTTGTCCAGGCCATCGGTGCAGACGGCAGAGGGATCCTGCTCTGCATCGTCGCTACCGTCGTCACAGCCGGGATCTTCGGCATCCAGAAGGCCGTCGCCATCGTCGTCCAGGCCGTTATTGCAGGCCAGGCGGGTTTGACCCAGCGTATCGCAGTCCGGGTCCGCGGCGTCGATCCAGCCGTCCCGATCCTCGTCGGTGCCGTCCGAGCAGGACACGGCCAGGGTTGCCTCCTGGCTGTCCCAAGCGGAAAGGCAGTCAGAATCTACGGCATCGACCGAACCGTCGCCGTCGTCGTCCACGCCGTTGTTACAGGCGGTGATACCTACGCCCAGCCCCTCTGGCGCGCCTGCGTAGCAGTCCGGGTCCAGGGTGTCCGCCCAACCATCCACGTCATCGTCCACACCGTTTCGGCAGGAGGAAGAGACAGAAACCTCGTCCTCTGCCCCGCCGTAGCCGCAGTCGGGATCGTCGGCATCGGCAAAACCATCGCCGTCGTCGTCCAGGCCGTTGTTGCATACGGAGTGGGTAAAGCCCTGTTCATCGCCCAGGATGGCGCAGTCCGGATCGTAGTCGTCCGCCCAACCATCGCCGTCGTCGTCGGCTCCGTTCTCGCAGTCGTCCGGATTGGCCGCCTCGTCGTCGTCCCAGGCTGCGGTGCAGTCGGGATCATCGACATCGTCCAGGCCATCGTTGTCGTCGTCCTGGCCGTTGTTGCAGGCCCGGGTGCCAACGCCCAGCTCGCTGCCGCTGGTGCCGCAGTCCTCGTCCAGCGCGTCGCGCCAGCCGTCCCCGTCGTCGTCTTCGCCATTGGCACAGTCGTCGGCGCTGCCATCCTCCGAGCTGTCCTGCGGGTCCACACAGTCGGGGTCCACCGCATCCACCAGGCCGTCGTGGTCGTTGTCCAGGGCGTCGTTGCAGATCTGGGCGGTAAAGCCCTGCTCTGCGGAGCCGGTCACGCAGTCCAAATCCAGGCTGTCGTGCCAGCCATCGGCGTCGGTATCCAGCCCATCTTCACAGGTGTTGGTGGCCTCCGAACCGTCGGTGCCCCCATCACATTCCGGATCGTCCGCGTCCGCCAGACCGTCGCCATCGTTGTCGTTCCCGTCGCTACATTCGGAGCTACCCAGCCCCTGTTCGGCCGTACCATAGACACAGTCCGCGTCATCCTCGTCCCGCCAGCCGTCCCCGTCGTTGTCGGCGCCATCGGCACAGCTATCCGAGCTGGTCGCCTCCACATCATCCAGGGCGTCGGCGCAGCCAGGATCCACACGATCCCGCAGGTTATCCCGATCATTATCCTGCTTGTCGTTGCACTCGGTTCCCAGGGTGCTGCTCTCGGTGCTACCGGTGAAGCAGTCGGGATCGGCATCGTCGGTCCACGAGTCCCCATCGTTGTCGATGCCGTCGTTGCAGCCGGTCGAAGCGTCGGTTTCGTCGGTATCGGCGCCGTCAGCACAGCCCGGATACTCCGCATCGATCCGGCCATCGCCATCGCTGTCCAGCCCGTCGTTACAGGCGACACTGCCCAGTCCGCCCTCGTCCGTGCCCTGTGCCGACGCACAGCCGGGGTCTTCCAGATCGAACCAGCCATCCCCGTCGTTGTCGAGCCCATCTGAACAGGCGTAGGGCTCCTCAAATTCATCGTCGGCGGAGGCGCAGTCGGGGTCGAGCGCGTCAGCAAGGCCATCGAGATCATCGTCGGCCCCGTTGTTGCACACGGTGGTGCCAAAGCCCAAGGTCTCGTCGCCCCAGAGGCAGTCCGGATCTTCGTCGTCCAACCAGCCATCGCCATCGTCGTCGACCCGATTTTCGCAGGTGGGTGCCTCAGAGGCAATCGTGGCGTCCGTACAGGTGGGGTCCAGGGCATCCACCTGGAAGTCACCGTCGTTGTCCAGCCCGTCGTTGCAGGCGCCCAGACCGTAGCCAAGCTCTGTAGTCCCGGTTACACAATCTGGATCTTCGGCGTCAAACCAACCATCTCCGTCACCGTCAACGCCGTCGTCGCAGTCGTTGCGCTCCAGACCAAGCCCGTTCAGACAGTCCAGGTCCTGATCATCGGTGTCGCCATCGCCATCGTTGTCCACACGGTCGTTGCACTCGGCAGTGCCAAAGCCAAGCTCGGCCCCACCGGACAAACAGTCCGGGTCGTTCAGATCGTACCAGCCGTCGCCATCGTTGTCCCAGCCGTCGGTGCAGTCCGAGGCTTCGCTGCTGTCGTCCGGGTCCACACAGTCGGGATCCACGCCATCCATCAGGCCGTCACCGTCGTCATCCAGCCCGTTTGAGCAGGCGGCCGTGCCGTCCGCCCCGTAGCCCTCACCCTCGTCATGGAGACCGGTACAACCTGCATCATCCAGATCTGCCCAACCATCACCGTCGTTGTCCAGACCGTCTTCGCAGGCGTCCAGCTCGGTGAGATCAAAGGCGTCGGCACAGGAGGGATCCTGCGCATCGCGGGTGCCATCGGCCTCGTTGTCGATGCCATCGTTGCAGGCGGTGGCTCCCAGGCCAAATTCACCATCCCCGGTCAGGCAGTCGGGGTCCTCGTCGTCTGTCCAGCCGTCGGAGTCGTTATCCTGCAGATCCTCGCAGCCAAGCTTCTCTTCGTGCGTATCGAGTGCGGAGTCGCACTCGTCGTCCTCGGCATCCACGAAGGAGTCGGTGTCGTTGTCGGCCCCATCGTTGCAGGGGAGGTCCGAGCGGGTGCCCACCTCTTCCGCACCTTCGGCACAGTCAGGATCCTCCGCATCGGACCAGCCATCTTCGTCGTTGTCTTCCAGATCCTCGCAGGCCGGGGCCTCCACCCCTTCGGCCGAGGTGCAGCCCTCGTCCAGCGCATCCGCGAGGCCATCCTCGTCGTTGTCCACCCCGTCGTTGCAGCGCAGATCGTCGCGCAGTCCGACCTCTTCCAGGCCATCCGCACAATCCGGATCTTCGGCGTCCCGCCAGCCATCCCCATCGTTATCCAACAGGTCCGAGCAGGGCGTGACCGGCTGATCCAGCAGAGTCGGAGTCACGATGAAAATCTGCACCTCGTCCGGCGCAAAGGAGATAGGTCCGTATGCTGGACTACCAACGGTTTGGATTCCGTCCTGCCATCCCTGAAGGCTGACCTGGAAGGGCTGGTCGTTCCGACCCGGCTGCAGCTCCACCGTGGCCAGCTTGCCGTCCAACATCCCCACCGAAATCACCATCTCCAAGGCCGCATCATCCAGAACGCGGTCCTGCAGGCGACGCTCCGCCTCCACCGTGAGCTCGGTGCCGTCGGCATCCAGATAGGGGCTCTGGGGGTCCACGACCAGCTCCCAGTCGCTCGCCTTGTCCAGAAGGGCGTCCGCCTCAAAACGAAGGATCACCGCCGTGCGTTTTTCGACCGGCGTGCAACCCACCAGAAGACTCAGGAGCAGAAGCGCCCTCATGGAAGCACCACAACGGCATCGCCGGGAGGAATGGGATCCGGCGCCAACAACACCGCCGTGGTGATGGCAGCCACACCGCCTGCGGCGACGCCGCCCCCGACCGCCGCCCAGAAGCCCCAGCGCTGCACCAACGGACGCTGCTCCACCAGCTCGGCTCCCTGCACCTTCAGATTCAGGCCACCCGCTTCGGGAATCGAAAGCGTCTGCTCGATCACCTCCTCGCCCCGCTCCAAGCGTACTTTGACCCTTCCCTTTTCATAGGGACCCGCCTGAATCTTGGCGCCGGTGCCCGCCAGGAAGCCGTTGAGGTAGAGCTTGGCGTCGGCCGCGCCGGTGGTCACGGTCAGGGTTCCTCCCTTTTCCGGCAGGGTGACGCGGACCTCTCCACGACGACCATCGCTGGTGTCGGTGGAACGGAAAACGGTGGCGTAGCCGTCCAATTGCAGGCTGACCATGTGAAGGCCAGAGGTGACTTCCTCCAGTCGCAGCGGGGTCACTCCGCGTTCCTGACCGTCCAGCAGCACTGTTGCACCCGGCGGCGTGCTCTCCACCACAAAGATCCCGCGGCTGGAGCGCATCTGCGCCTGGATGAAGTAATTCTTCCCCTTCACCGTGGTCAGCTCCCCTTCCAGCGGCTCGAACAGGGGCGCTTCCACCCGATAGCGGTGGGTGCCGGGCGGCAGATCCCGAAGCCGCAGCGGCAGCGCACCCTTGGGCTGTCCGTCCACAAAAATCTGGGCGCCCGCCGGACCAGCGAATTCCGTAGTTCCAACACCCGGAAGAAGATTGGCCTGCACCTCGGTGGTGCGATCGGCTACCACATCCACCTTCCGGACGTAGGGATCGTAATTGTCCGCCACGACCCGAAGCTGATGGGAACCCACCGTGACCAAGGAGGTCAGCGGCGCATTCCCCACCAGACTACCGTCCAGGTACACCTCGGCGCCGTTGACGCTGGCTTTGACCTTCAGCAGGCCGGTAGCGGGGTCTTCGGCATGGGCAACAAACAGGAGTAAGAAGCTGAGTGCCATCGGCAGGTAGGGTACACCCAATCGGCTCAAAAAGCTATGGGTTCGCGCAGCAGCGGAAGCCGGTCCGCGGACTCGCATAGCCGGCACCAAAGGTGTCGTTGCGACGGTAGCACCGCGCATGATCTTCGGTTGTGTCCCATGCACCGCCCAAAAGTACCGCCTTCTCTGGAGTCTCTCCCACCCACTCTTCCACGTTTCCGGTCATGTCGTAGACCCCTGCGGTGGTGGCGCAGCCAGGCAGCTCGCCGGTGTACACCGGGCGGTACTGCTCGCGATCTTTGCCGTCCCAACAACGGGAAGCGCTGTGGAAGTCGGCGTAGGGATAGGCCGTTCCTTCAATCAGGTCGTCGGCGTACTCCCCATTTTTGTTATCATCCACCGCAGCCGCCCCTTGGCAGGCGCTGACCCACTCGCGCTCGGTACAAAGGCGCTTACCGGCCTTCTCACAGGCTTCTTTGGCTTGATACCAGCTCATCCGAAGACCGGGGATCTGGTGTTTGCCGGAGGTGGCTTTCCCGTCGGTCACCCCCGCCTCAAAGCTGTCGATGCGGAAGGACAGGTCGCCAAACTGGAGGCTGCGCATCTCGGGTGTATCCGCGGGGATGGGCGCGGCGGCCACCGATTGATCTTTCAGAGAAGAAGCCGCTTTTGCTGCATCGGCTGCACTGGTGCCCAAGGCCAATTCAATGGCACGGGCCATCGCCTCTGCAGAGGTGCCGGAGCGGTAGAGCTTGCCCTGGATGAAGATGCGCGGTGTACCCCGAATGCTCAAGGCGGCCCCCAAAGCAGCGTCCTTGCGAACTTCCGCGAGCGCACCGGGATCCTTTGCACAACTGCCCCACGCGGCCATATCGGGCACGCCCGCCTGCTGCGCGTAGGTACGTAGGAATTCCTCGCCAAGCTGGTGCTGGTTTTTGAAGGCCAGGTCGTGGAAGGGCCAGAAGTAGCCCTGTCGACGCGCGCACACCGCACCGGCCGCCGCCCGGCAGGCATCGCGGTGCTTGTTGTTCTTAACACCCTCGTTACAGTTTGGACTCATCGGAAAGTGTTTGAAGACGAAAAGCACGCGGTCTCCGTAGACCTCGTACAGGCGACTCAGCTCGGAGGCCGTGCGCTTGCAGTAGCCACACTCCAGATCCGCAAACTCCACGACAGTGACCTGTGCGTTGATGTTCCCTTTCCAGGCGTCGTCCTCCTCCAGGGAAAGTGTGGCCTCCACCCCCTCCTCAGTGGTGACGGTGATGCTGCGAAGAGGCAGCTTACCCGCGGGATCTTTCTTCATGGCCGCCGAGCGATCGCCGCCCGCCGCGGCCAGCTCCCCTCCCCCCAGCGAGCTGCGGTACACCCGCTCGCCGCCGGCCGCCAGCACCAACAAGGCCAGGAAGGCCCCGGCCCCGGTGCCGAATGTGCGACCATCGGGGAGCCCGGGCTTTCCGGCAAGGAGAGCCAGAACAAACACCGCCGCATTCACGCCGTAGAGGCGCATACACCAGGCGCAGACATACTGCAGCTCATTGACGGAGACGTAGTAGAGCAGCCCAGAGAGGGCCACCGAAAAGATGCCTCCCCCCAACAACATCGCCTGAGTCGGCCTGCCGCGAAGGCCGAGGAAGGCCAGCAACGACAGCGTGGTGTAAAAGGGGATGGCCAGGGTACCCAGGGGCACACCGCCCAGCTCGGACCACTCGGAGGTGTTGACGATGTCGCAGTTCACCTCTGCACTTTCCGTACAGCCGATCAACTCTCCCTGCGATTCCGCCGTCCCGTAGAGCTGGGTGTCGTGGTGCCAGGTCATCAAACCGCCCACGCCGGCGCCAAAAATGCCCAAAACCAGGATCAGAACAAGTGAAAGCTTCTTCATGGCGCTTTCTCCACCGCAGCCAGAATCTCGGTAAAGCCCTTCTCCTGAGAGTAGCCGATTTTGCGATAGTGAACGTTGCCCTTGCGATCAATCACAAACATGGTGGGCATGGACATCACCAGAAACTGACCCATAGACAGGGACTCCGGGTCGAAGGCCACCGGCAGGTCCATCTGGACATTGGTCAGGAACTTTTCCGCATCGGCGCGGGTACGATCCACGTTGATCGTGACAAAAACGATGTCCTTCCGCTCCTTGGCAAGCAGCGAGAGCGCCGGAAGCTCCTGGCGGCAGGGACTGCACCAGGAGGCCCAGAAGGAGATCACCACCACCTTGCCCCGGTGATCCGCGAGGTTGAAGGTGCCCCCATCGCGAAGCTGAAGCTTGATCTCGGGAACCGCGTGCCCGACGATATCCATCGCTGCTTCAGGAATCATCTCGGGTCGGGGCGCAGCGGGCTCCGGGCTCTGGGCCCAGAGCAGGTCGGCAAGAAGCAACCACATCGATTCACCACACAGAAGGAGGCGCAACCTAATTCATGTTGCTCCCCTGCGCAGTCAAAATCCGTCGCGCCCTACTGGAAGCAGGCCGGATCGGTCACTTCCACAAGGTTGAGGCCACTGACCAGATCCCCCTCCAGCTTGGAGGCTTCCAGGGCAATGCAGTAGGCCTCGCCGTCCGTCGGGCAGGCGGCACAGGCCGCGCCAAAGGCGCCCAGAAGCTGGCAGATGGTGCCCGCATCGTAGCCCACCGAGTCGGCCACTTCGCGCGCATCCACCGAGCCTGCCAGGGTTCCGTCCTCGATGGAGGAGCCGTCCGCGGCAAAAGTGCCGGTCAACTGCATGGCGAACAGCGTCACCGTAACTCCGGATACCGAAATGGTGGTATCCTGGGGGCCCACGGCGAAGTCAGGCTGTGCGGAGAAGTCGGCGGTTGGGAAAGGAATGGTCTCCATACACACGTCCTGCTCGGGCGTGTTGCTGTTGGGATCGGCCATCGCACCCATAAAGGTGATGGTCGCGCCGTCGGCCTGCATCACCTGCATCAGGATGTACTCGGGAAGCTGGTCGCCCAGCAGCCCACCCACGCCGGGGGGCTGATCGATGGAGGCATTCTGGAGCTCCAAGGCGTAGGCCTTGTTTTCCACTTTATCCGCGAAGCCTTCTTGCGTGGTGAAGGAGAGGCTCTGGGTGCCGCCACACCAGGTGAAGTCCACCGAGTAGCTCTGCGTGCTGTCCAGGGCGCCGTCCAGCGTCCAGACCACGGTCACACCGTCGTCCAACACCGACTGAGAGCCGGGGATGTCGGTGGTGATCGTGGCGGTGCTGTCCGCCTCGGACAGGGTGAAGCTGATGTCGGGAGCCAGGGACACGTTGGTCGCCCCATCTTCGGGGGTGAAGGAGACCAACGTCGCCTTGCACTCTTCCACGGCGGAGTCGTCGGTCTTGCCGGTATCGTCCTCGGACACCACGCCCGAATCGTCGCCAAGCTTGACCGTCTCACCACCATCACAGCCCACCAAGAACAAAAAAGCCACCAGGGAACGGTACATGGAAACCTCCTCTCTTCCCCATTGTAGCGCAGTCTGTGCCGATTCGCTGGACCGACGCCAAAAGCCACCCGGGACTATCGGCGAGCCTCAAGCTCCTCCCAGCGGGTATAGAGCGCGGGAAGTTGAGCTTCCAAGCCTGCAAGTTCGGTCTGGACTTCTTTGAGCTGCGCCAGTTGTTTATAGAGGGAGGGATCCGAGAGGCGCTCCTCCAAGGCGGATTTTCTGGCCTCGGCCACCTCGATACGGGTGGGCAGCTCGTCCAGCTCGCGCTGCTCCTTGTAGGAGAGCTTTTTTCCCACGGTGGGTTGCTGTTGCCGCTGCAGCTTCTGCGCGGCCGCCAGCTCCGCCGTACGTGCCCGCTCCGCCGCGGCGACCCGCGCATCGCGCTCCTCCATGGCCCGGCGGTGCTGGGAAAAGTCCGCATAGCGAACCACTTTCCCCTCCCCCTCGAAGGCCAGAACCGCCGTTGCCACGCGATCCAGAAACCAACGGTCGTGGGTAACGACGATGCAGGCGCCACCGAAGCCCAGCAACGCCTCTTCCAGCACCCGGAGGGTCACCAAGTCCAGGTCGTTGGTGGGCTCGTCCAGGATCAGCACGTTGGCCCCCTGCCGCACCAGGCGGGCCAGAAGCACCCGGGCCTTTTCGCCCCCGGAGAGGGTCGCGAGGCGAAGATCCCAACTTTCACGCGGGAAAAGGAAGCGCTCCAAAAAGGAGGGCAGGGTCATCGGGGTGCCACCCAGCTCCACCACCTCGGACACCGTGGCGCCCGGCCGATCGGCCCCACCCACCGCCTCCTTCACGGTCAAGCGGGGATCGAGATCCGCACGCTCCTGCGCAAAGACCGACATCTTCGTCCGTTTTGCCCAGACTACCGATCCGGAATCCGGAGCCAGCTCGGCGGTGAGGGCCTTCAGGAGCGTCGTCTTGCCCGCTCCATTGGGCCCGATCACCCCGAGTCGTTCACCCCGACCCAGCGACAGCTCGAGCTTCTGGATCAACGTCCGGTTGCCACGGCGCACGGTGAGATCGTGGACCTCCAACACCGTGCCGGGAAGGCTATCGGCCGAGACAAATTTGAACTCGGCCGGGTCTTGACGCAGCAAGGGCCGGGCCGCCCGAAGGGCGTCCAGACGCGCAAGCCGGGCGCGGTCATGCTTTCGCTGCGCGCTGGGCTTTCGGGCGGCCCACTCTGCCTCGGTAGTGATCATGCGCATACGACGATCCTCCGCCTTCCGCAGCAGGATCATGCGCTCCGCCCGCGACAGGAGGTAGTCCCCATAGCCCCCCTCATAGGCGACGGTCTCCCCGTCCTCCACCTCCACAATCCGCTCCGCCACCTCGTCCAGAAAGTAGCGGTCGTGGGTGACCAGAAGCAGGGCGCCCGGGAAGTTCCGCAGTGCCCCCTGCAGCCACTCCACCGTGTCCGCATCCAGGTGGTTGGTGGGCTCGTCCAGGATCAGCAGCTCCGGGGCCATCAAGAGCACCCGCGCCAGGGCAACCCGCCTGCGCTCACCGCCGGAAAGGTTGGCCAAAAGTGCATTCTTCGGAGGTGCGGCCACCCGCTCCAGGATGCTGTCCACCCGATGCCCAAGCTCCCAGCCTCCCCCACGCTCGATACGCGCGTGAAGATCGGCGAGGCGCAGCTCCAGGGCCGTGGTGGGCGAATGAGAAAGCTTCTCCGCCACGTCCCGATGCTCGGCCAGCAGACCGTACTGACGACTGAGCGCATCCTCTGCCGCCTCGCCTACGGTGCGACCGGGGAGGACAGGGTCCTGGTCCAGCATGGCCACATCGGGGCTGCGGTACACCTCGCCGCTGTCTGCATCCAGCCGCCCCGCGGCGATTTTCAGGAGGGTGGACTTCCCGGATCCGTTGACGCCCACCACCCCCACCCGCTGCCCGGGCTCCACGATCAGCTCGGCGTCGCGCAGCACCTGCTTCGCTCCAAAACTCTTCTGAATCCCGCGTAGAAGCAGCACTGCCATCGTTTTTTCCCGCCCGGCGGCGTCTAACCCGCCGACGTAGACTCCGCACCCGGCCTCATTGGCCTCGCGGGTGAAAATCCGCGTGGATCCTCTTCAAGCGCTCCCGCGCAACGTGGGTGTAGATCTGCGTGGTGGAGATGTCGGCGTGCCCCAGCATCGCCTGTACCGCGCGCAGATCGGCGCCGTGCTGCAGCAGATGTGTCGCAAAGCTGTGGCGCAATTGGTGGGGATGTACGCCGCCTGAAATACCCGCCATTTTTGAATAGTGGAGGATACGCTCCCAGAAGTTCTGGCGGGTCATCGGCGCGCCGAGCCGGGAGAGAAAGAGTGCGTCCACCCGACGCTCCGCGCCGCTGCGCTCCGAAAGATACAGGCCCAACAGCTCAATCGCGCGCTGCCCCACGGGAACCAGGCGCTCCTTGTTGCCCTTGCCGCGCACCCGCAAAAAGCCACCTTCGAGGTGGACCGCGTTCAGCGGAAGGGTCACCAATTCCGTGACCCGCAGGCCTGCAGAGTACATCAGCTCCATCATCGCGGCGTCGCGCAGGCCCAACGGCGTGGTCAAATCCGGTGCGGCCAGGAGCGCCTCCACCCCCGCTACAGAGACGGGCTCGGGGAGGCGCCGGGCCGGCCGCGGTGCCTGGATCAGCAGCGTGGGGTCTACCGGAATGAGATTTTCGCGGCGTAAAAAGCGGAAGAGCTGCCGAAAGGAGGATCGGTGGCGGGCCATGCTGCGCAGGTCCAGACCATCGTGATGCAACTGCGCCATGTAGGCAGAAAAGTCTTGCTGCGTCAAGTCCGCCGGGGCGGGCTTGCCTTGGAGTGTTGCCCAGCTTGCAAGACGGATTGTGTCCGTCCGATAGGCGGAGAGGCTGTTGCGGGAGAGTCCCTTCTCCACCCGCGCCGAGGCCAAAAAGGCCTCGATCGCAGCATCCCAGGCGGCGGGCAGCGAGTCCATCGATTTTCTCTATGCCTCGGGCCGAATCATTCGATGCAGCCGATAGATCGCCTCCAGCGCTTCCCGGGGGGAGAGCTGATCGGGATCGATGGCCTCCAACGCGGTGCGCAGCGGGTCGTCAAGCTGCGGCGGCGGCACTTCTGCAGGAGGAGGCGCCACTTCTTGGGGAGCGCCAAACAGGGAGAGCTGGGTGGGTTCCGGACGGGGTCGGCGCGCCTCCAGCGTGCGCAGCACCCCTTTGGCGCGACGCACCACGTTGAGCGGCAGTCCCGCCAGACGGGCACACTGAATGCCGTAGGAGGAGGAGGCGGCGCCCTCACGAAGTCTACGAAGAAAGGTGATCTTCTCGCCCTGCTCGCTCACCGCCACATGCAGGTTGCGGACCCGGCCGCAGGTCTCCGACAGTGCCGCCAGCTCGTGGTAGTGGGTGGCGAAGATCACCCGACAGCGAACGCGGTCGTGGAGATCCTCGGCCACAGCCCAGGCGATCGAAAGGCCGTCGTAGGTGGACGTGCCGCGTCCGATCTCGTCCAGCAGCACCAGGCTGTGGCGGGTGGCGGATGCAAGAATGGCCGCCGTTTCGCTCATCTCCACCATAAAAGTGCTCTGTCCCCGCGCCAGATCGTCGGATGCGCCCACGCGCACCGCGACCCGGTCACAGAGACCCAGGGTCGCCGCAGTGGCGGGCACGAAGGAGCCCGCCTGGGCCAGCACCACCGTGAGCGCCACCTGGCGCATCAGCGTACTCTTGCCGGCCATGTTCGGTCCGGTCAGGATCACCATCGGTGCGCGCGCGTCCAATCGGATATCGTTGGGAACAAAGCGCTCATCCTTGAGCATGGCCTCCACCACCGGATGGCGGCCCCCTTTGATATCCAGCTCCGCCCCCTCCACCAGCTCCGGCCGCACCCAGCGCTGTTTGACGGCCACATCCCCCAGGGACAACAGGGCATCCAGCTCGGCCACCCCACGCGCCACCGCAATCAGGCGCGGCACCGCCTCGGCCACCCGATCCCGCAGCGCGCAAAAGTGTTGGTACTCCGCCTGCACCGCCTTGGCATCGGCCCCGGTGACCTGCTCCTCGTACTCCTTCAGCTCCAGGGTGAAGTAGCGCTCGCCGGTGGAGATCGTCTGCTTACGAATCCACTCTTTGGGCACCCGATCCAGGTTGGCGCGCGTGATATCGATGACGTAGCCCATGTTGCTGACATGGCGGATCTTCAGGCTGTTGATACCGGTGGCATCCCGCATCGCCGCTTCCATCCGCGCGATGGCTCCCTTTCCGTCCCGAGCCAGCTCCCGAAGGCGATCCAGGGTGGCATCCACGCCGTCGGGCACCAGCCCCCCCTCCGAGGGGGAGATCGGCGGCTCGGGCACCAACCAGCGGGCGATGTCCGCCGCCACATCGGGCGCCAAATCCGCCGGAAGCCGCCCGATCAGCGCCGGTTTTTTCAGCTCGGCCGCCACCAGGGGTAGCTGCTCCAGCGAGCGCTGCAGGGCCGAGAGGTTGCGCGGGGTGGCGGTGCCCTGGGACACCCGGGCGGCGATGCGCTCGATGTCGGACACCCGCGCGAGGTGATCGCCCAGGCGCTGCCGCAGCTCGCCGTCAGACACAAATACCGACACGGCGTCGTGACGACGGCGGATCGCATCCAGATCCAGCAGGGGAGAGCCCAGCCACTCCCGTAGAAGCCGGCCCCCCATGGGGCTGCGCGCGCGGTCCACCAGATCGATGAGGGTGCCCTTCCGTACCCCACCCCGGAGGCTCTTGAAGATCTCCAGGTTGCGACGGGTCGCCTCGTCCATGATCAGCGCCGCGCTCAGGCTGTAGCGCTGAAGGCTGACGATGTTGGACAGGGTAGAGCGTAGGTTATTCCTGGCATAGCGCAGCAGTACCGCCACCGACTCCAGCCCGGCCTCCAGCCCGTCCAGAGCGGTCCGGCCGAAGTGGGAGCGCAGCTCGTCCAGATCCACGCTGCGATCGGCCACCACGGTGGTGCAGAGGTCGCCGAGGGCCTTGCGCAGCTCTGGCAGGTCGGTGCGCTCAGTGAGCAGCGCTTCTTTGGGCCCGTGGCGCAGGGCCTCGGCCACCGCCAGCGGCAGATCCTGGAGCTCGGTGACGCGCATATCACCTGTTGACGCGTCAAGAAGACCTACCGAATAGCCGCTTTCATCACCCGTGATTGCGACCAACCAAGCCGCTTCATGGGCCGGAGCGGTGGTGTCGCCGGAGAGGCCCGGGGTGACCACCCGCACCACCTCGCGACGCATCAGCGCCTTTTTGCCTTCGATCACCCCCACCTGCTCGGCGATGGCCACTTTCCTACCCAATTCCACCAGGCGAGCGATGTAGCCTTCCGCCGCATGGTGCGGCACACCACACATGGGGATGGGGTCGGGGTCGTCGCGATTTCGGGCCGTCAGAACCAGCTCCAACGCACCCGCCGTCCAGATGGCATCTTCAAAAAAAAGCTCGTAGAAGTCACCCATCCGGAAAAACAGCAGGGCATCCGGTTGTTGGGCCTTCAGCTCACGGTACTGAAGAAAGACCGGCGTATCCGCACTCACCCGGGCCTCCGCATCCTACAGCCCCAGAACACATCCTGGCCGTCCAAGGCCGGTGCGTTGGAGAAGCGCGCTTCCTCCTCCCACTTCAGCATGGCGGCCACCCGTTCCCCCTCCTCCGGCTCCGGGGAGCAGACCGCGTAGACCAGGCTCCCACCGGGTGCAACACAAAGTGAAGCATGGTACAGGATACGACGCTGGCGCTCGGCAAGGTTATGAATATCCTCCTCTTTCCGATGCCAGCGGATGTCCGGATGACGACGAAGCAGGCCCAAGCCGGTACAGGGAGCATCCACCAGCACGGCGGAAAACTGGACGGGCTGACCGGCATCATCCAGCAGCGGGCCGGCGGTCCAGTCGTGGACCTGAGCCCGCACCGGCAGGCCCAGGCGCCCGGCCGAGCTGCGCAGCCGCTCCAGCCGGTCTTCGGTGAGATCCGTCGCCATAACCTGGCGTTCGCCTGCCCGAGAAGCGAGGCGGAAGCTCTTGCCTCCCGGAGCGGCACAGGTATCGAGCACCGGGCTGTCCCCGGAGGGCACCAGGTCAGCCACCGCGACGGCGGCCGGGTCCATGACCCACCAGCGGCCTTCGTCAAATCCCGGGAGCTGCTCCAGCGCACCCGTGCCAGGGGGAAGGCGGAAGATCCCCTCCCCCACCGGCACCAGCGTCAAGCCGCGGTGCTGAAAGTCGCGGGCGACACCGGCAGGATCTTCCTTCGCGACAATATGCACGGGAGCAGGCTGATTATTCGCCCGCATCCACAGCTCTGCACCGGAGCCGTAGCGGGCGCGCCAGCGCTCCGCCAGCCACTCGGGATGGCCCATCAGGTCGGGTACCGCAAAGCCCTCTTGACGACGCAAGACTGCGTTGACAAAACTCGCGGCATGTCCCACGCCCAGGCGCCGACTGGCCTCCACCGCCTGATCCACCGCTGCATGGGGCGGGACACGGCTGTAGCGCAGCTCATAAATACCGATCCGAAGCAGGTTTCGCACTGCGGGTTCGAGGCTCCACAGCGGGCGGCGGGCCACTGCGACAATCACCGCGTCCAGCTCTGGCCGGGATCGAAGCACGCCCAGCACCAGGTTCCAGGTCATCGCCCGATCAGCGGGATCGCGCGGAGCTCCCGTCGCAAGTGCCTCATCTGCATGGGCACCCTCTTCTACAGCCAACAGCACCCGAACTGCAGCCAGGCGCGCGGGGCTCACCTTGGTGGCGGGCCCCCCCCGGCCCCGACGATCAGCCGCCATCCGCAAGCTCGGCATCGATGATGCGGGCAAAAGCGTCGGGAGGCTGGGCACCTTTCACGCGATAGCCGTTCACGAAGAACATGGGGGTCGAGGTGATGCCCATCTTGCCCATCTTCTGGATGTCCTGCTGCACCGCCTTGTCCACCGGCAGCGAGGCGCGGTCCTCTTCCCACCGAGCCAGATTCAGACCCAGGCTAGAGGCGATCTTCTTGTACTCGTCGTCGTCCAGCTTGGGAGCGGCAAAGAGCGCGTCGTGGAACTCCCAGAACTTACCCTGCAGGTGGGCCGCCGTAGAGGCCTTGGCCGCGGGAATGGCCGCTTTGTGCATGGCCAGGGGAAGGTGCATGTAGTACCAGCGGATTTTTTCGCCGTACTTTTCCCGAAGGGCCTGGATGGTGGTCTGAGACTTTTTGCAATAGGGGCACTGGAAGTCGGAGATCTCGATGATCCGCACCTTCGCGCTCTCCGGTCCCTTGGAGGGCGCCGCACCGGGATCCAGGGGGATCCACACGCCGAGGTCCACCACTGCACGAATCTCATCGGCCGTGGAGCCCTTGTCGGACAGGCGCACCACACGCTGCGTGAGCTTGGGGATGTTGGCGCAGACCTTCTGGTCCAACAGCTTGCTCATGTCGAGATAGCACTGGCCCAGGCTGCGGCCGGTATCCGCGCAGGGCTGACAGGCGCCTTGAATATTGTTGAAAATATACAGCGCCTTCTCAAGCGCCTCGCCGTCCAGGCCGCTCAGTCCCTGTACGGAGGCGAGCTGCTCCGCGCTCAGCTCGGACGGGGCGAAGGGCGTCTTTTCCTTCTTGCTGCCGCCTTCTGCGCCTCCACCACCCCCTCCCCCCTTGGCGGGTGCGGCTTTGGCCTCTTGGATTTCCTTGTCCTTCTGCGCAAGGGCCGTCTGCGCCTCCAAGCTGGCCGTCTGGTAGCCCAGGCGATAGCCGCCGTAGCCGCCACCGGCAGCGACCACCAGCACAAAGCAGGCAAAAAACATGATCAGAAGTGTATTGTTCTGCACGCTACCTCCATCCGTCCTTGCTAGAATCCGTCCCCATCGCCACTTCCTGCCGCAGCTTGCGCAGCTCGGCCCGCAACACGGCTGTCCGCCACCAGGCCCACAGCGACACCGGCAAGACACCGGCTACAAAGCAAAGCCCCATCAGCAAGGGCACTGGAATGGGGCTCTGTAAACGCCACGCGGCAACACCCACATCCAACGAGAGCTGCGTAAGGCGTAGACTGTTCTGGGCATAAAAGGCATAGGCCAGAAGGCCCAGAAGGACCAGCCCGACAATCTGCACCCAGGTGCTACGGTTCATCCTTGCCTCTGCGCCGGAGGGCTATAACCCGCTCCGCCGGTCGGAGAGGAGCGGAAAAATGAGAAGAGGGAGCCCGAAGGCTCCCTCCCCGACTGCCCAAGGGGCGTCGGTTACTCGTTGCGCTCGCGCATGCGGCGAGAGATGTCGCCCATGATGTCACCCAGGCGGGTGGTGGAGTCGCGCTGGCGACGCGCCACTTCCTTCACATCGCCGCCCTTCGCGCGGTCGGTGGCGGAGCGCTCGGAGAGGCTGATCTTCCGATCGTGGGTATCCACGTTCAGAATCTCGACCGTCATCTCCTTGCCGTCCGGGTAGGACTCCTGCCAGTTCGCGCCGTTGATGGCCAGCTCAGAGTGGTGAACCAGACCTTCCACGCCGTCTTCCAGCTCGACAAACACGCCGAAGTCGGCCTTGTTGACGATCTTGCCGCCGCAGATCTGGCCCAGGTAGAAGCGACCGGGCACGGAGAGCCAGGGATCTTCCTGGATATCCTTGATGGACAGGGAGAAGCGCTCGCCGTCCACGTCCACGTTCAACACGCGGGCTTCGACCTCGTCGCCCTTGTTGAAGCGCTCGGAGGGGTGCTTGATGCGCTGGCCCCAGCTCATGTCAGAGATGTGAACCAGACCGTCGATCCCGTCCTCGATGCCCACGAAGATACCGAAGTCGGTGATGTTGCGGACGCGGCCGCGCACCACGGTACCAGGGGGGTACTTCTCCTGAACCATGATCCAGGGGTTGACCTCGAGCTGGCGCATACCCAGGGAGATCCGCTTGTTCTCGGCGTCGATGCCCAGCACCTTCGCTTCGATCACGTCGCCGGAGTTCACCAGCTTCTTGGGATCCTTGATGCGCTTGTTCCAGGTCATCTCGGAGATGTGGACCAGGCCCTCGATGCCGTCTTCCAGCTCCACAAAGGCGCCGTAGTCGACAATGTTGACCACCTTGCCGCGCACGATGGCGCCGACAGGGTACTTGTACTCCACGTTGACCCAGGGGTCTTCCTTGAGCTGCTTGTAGCCCAGGCTGACACGACCGGAGTCTTCGTCGTACTTGAGGATCCGCACTTCGATCTGCTGACCGACTTCGAAGATCTCGGAGGGGTGGTTGATGCGGCCGTAGCTCATATCGGTGATATGCAGCAGGCCGTCGATGCCGCCCAGGTCCACGAAGGCGCCGTAGTCGGTGATGTTCTTGATGGTGCCGATCATCACGGCGGTCGGACGCAGGCTCTTCAGGGTCTCCTGCTTCCGGTCTTCGCGCTCGCGCTCCAACAGGACGCGGCGAGAAAGAACGATGTTCCCGCGCTTCTTGTTGAACTTGATGATCTTGAACTCATGGGTCTCCCCGATGAGCTTGTCCAGGTTCTTGACCGGACGCAGGTCCACCTGGGAACCGGGAAGGAAGGCCTTGACCCCGATATCCACCGAAAGACCACCCTTCACCCGACCGGTGATGAGCCCCTTGACCGTCTGATCCGCCTCAACTGCCTTGGAGATCTCCTCCCAGGCCTTCATGAGATCGGCCTTCTCCTTGGAGAGCTCCAGCATCCCGTCTTCCTCGCCCATCTGGTCGAGGTACACGTCGATCTGGTCGCCGGTGTTGATGGTCAGGCGACCATCCACCATAAACTCGTTCCGGCGGACGACACCTTCTGCCTTGTAGCCGATGTCTACCGTGACGAACTCGTCACCGATTTCGATGACCGTTCCCTTGACAACAGACTGCTCGCGGACGGAGCGGTTGTTGAGGAAGTCATCAAAGAAATCTTTGAAGTTGTCGCGGGATACAGAGTCGAGCGGGGCGTCGAGGTCAATCAGGGGGTTACTCATCCGGTATCTGGTTTTTTGGGTCCGGTTCAGGTTTCTTTTATGCGAGGGCTGCTGGAGGGAAGGTCTTCAAAAAAGCCGACTCCGCAGACCCGATTGAACCGAAAACAGCGATTGTCGCTGCCGTCGTCCGCCCCCCGCACCCCGCCGGGACCAACAGCCGGGAGAGAGGGGCAGGCGGCGGGTATCCTCAAGGCCGACGGATGTCAAGGATTGTTCCGCCTATGCTCCCCGGGATTGCGCAAGCTCCAGCACCTGAAGCACCACCATCTCAATCGTGATGCCAGTCGTGTCCAACCGCACCGCGTCGGCGGCACAGGTCAGGGGGGCCACCGCGCGGCTCATGTCGCGCGCATCGCGATCGGCCAGCTCCGCCCGCACCTCGTCCAGCTCCTTGCCCAGCTCCAGCGCGCGGCGCCGGGCCCGCTCCTCCAGCGAGGCATCCAGGTAGATCTTCAGTTGTGCAGAGGGAAGGACCACGGTCCCGATATCGCGGCCGTCC
>JBEIQS010000220.1:0-9430 GCA_040376425.1 Alphaproteobacteria bacterium
TCTCTACCCTCCACACCAACGACGCACCCTCCACGGTGTCGCGTCTGTTGAACAGGGGTATTGAGCCCTTCCTCGTCGCATCCTCGGTGAACGCCATCGGCGCTCAGCGTCTGCTGCGGAAGAACTGCGCGGAGTGTAAGGTCCAGATTACGGTTCCCAAGCAGTCCCTGATCGATCTCGGTGTTCCGCCCGATGATGTTGAGAACTACGTCATCAAGCGCGGCCAGGGCTGCAAGATCTGTAACGGCACCGGCTACAAGGGTCGTATCGCCGTGTACGAGATCATGATCTTCAACGACGAGCTCAAAGAATTCGTGTTGAACGGGGCTTCTACGCTGGAGCTGAAGCGGGAAGCGATCCGGCAGGGCATGAAGACCCTCCGCATGAGCGCGCTGACCAAGCTGAAGGAAGGGATGACCTCGATCGACGAGGTGGTCCGGGTCACCGCAGCGGACTGATTCATGGAGAGCGGGCGCAATCGTTGGGCATTGCGCCTTCTCTTTCCGGTGGTGGTTGGGGCGCTCTCTTTCTGGGCCGCTGTTTTGTGGCAGGAGCGGGCCGAGTTCCAGACGCAGACCCCCGGCATCTTGTTTGAAAAAGATCAGGAGATCCTTCGGGAAGAGGCGGTTCCACTGCCTGGAGAGCCCGATGGACGCCCCGACATCGTCCTGATCGTGTTGGACACAGTGCGCGCGGATCACCTGGGAATGTACGGCTACGATCGCCAGACATCGCCCACATTGGATGCGTGGTCCAAGGATGCTCGGGTGTGGGAGCACGGGCAGGCCAACGGTGCGTGGACGCTGCCCTCCCATGCATCGTTGTTTACCGGCCTGCCCCCTCGGGAACATGGCGCCCACGGCACCCCCCTCGGTTCGCGGGCGCTGGCGTCGGCGCTGCACCCGGACAAACCCACGGTGGCGGAGCGACTGCAGGCGGCAGGCTATCGCACGGCGGGCATCGCCGCGAACCGGGCCTTTCTGGACAGTGCATGGGGACTTTCCCGAGGTTTTGAGAGCTGGATCTGCGAGCAGCTTCCCCGGGATCCCCGGGGGCTCGGGTACACCAGCGGCGACCGGATCACCGCCCTGGCCCAGAGCTGGCTGGCACAGGAAGATGGGCGACCACGCTTTCTTTTTCTCAACTACATGGACGCCCACAGCCCATGGATTCCCCGCGAGGGCTATCGGCTTCCGGACGAGCCCCTTCGCCGCTCCATTCTCCCTTTTCAGCGCGGATGGACACAAGCGACGACACAAATGATGGCCAACCGGGTCGCCAATCCCGCCACGATCGCCGTGTGGACCGCCGCCTACGATGCCTCGCTCCGCTACCTGGACAGCCAGGTCGGCAGCCTGCTTCAGAGCCTGCCCGCGCTCGGCGTGGGTCCCGAAGACTACGTGGTGATCACCTCGGATCATGGCGAATATCTGGGCGAACATTTCTTGATCGAGCACTCGAAGGATGTGTACCAGCCCGTGTTGCACATCCCCGTCATCATGCGCGGTCCCGCCATCCCACCGGGCCGCGATTCGGCGTTGATCCAACTCTCGGACATTGCCCCTCGGATTTTCAGGTGGAGTGGTGCCACCTTGGAGCAACCGGAAGAGGAGCCCTTTCCCGGCTACACCCCCACCACCAACTTTGCGGTCTCCGAGTTGTACTGGACGCGTTGGCGCGACTTGAAGAATCCCCACTACGGGCAGCGCTTCAACCGGGTCCGCCGCGCCTTTAGGAGTGGCGCTCAGAAGTTGATCCTCGGGAGCGACCGCAGCGAGGAAGCCTACCTGCTCTCCACCGATCCCGGCGAGCTGCGCGATCTGGACGACGCGTCGTGGATTTCCGACTTGCGGCAGCGCGCGATCACCTGGCAGGCCGCCCGACCCGAGACCGCCTTCACCCCGCCCGGCCGCTCTGCCGACATGGAGGCGCTGAAGGCGCTGGGCTACATGGAGTAGCCCCTTGTCCCGGCCCGCAGCGTGCCTAAATTCCCGCCATGAACGACGCTGACTGGCTACGGCGCCGCGTGCGCCAGAAGATGCGGGACATTCTGCCCGCGTCTGTGCGCAAGCTTCTGGCGCGCCTGCTGGCCAAGGCCAAGTAGTCCCGCTTTGTCCTGCATCGTCCCTGCACGATTTTTGCGGTGGGCAGCGATGGCGCGGTCCGCTACGATAGTGCTGGCGACCCTGTAAGCTCCGGCCCTCCTCCGGCGTTTCTCAGGCAAGCTCCCCGAGGCTTCATGCGTCGTGTGTTTCTGACCCTGATCCTGGCCCTGCTGTCCCTGATCTCCTCGCTGCTTCCCCGGCTGTTTCCGCCGGAAAAGCCTGCGCCGAAGCCTGCCGAAGTCCAAACCGAGCTTTCCGCCTGGGTGCCGATCGAGGGGCTGGACGTGACCAGCTTTAGCGCCCCGCCGGTGGTGATTCTGGTGGTGGACAGCTCGGGCTCCATGCGCGGCAACGAAGCACGGGTGGCGGAGGCCGCTGCCCAGTGGAACGTCATGACCGGGCTGGTCACCTTTGGCGACAGCGCCCGGATGCTGCTGGAGCCGGGCACCCCGGCCGAGCGGGCCAACGCGGTGCTGGCCACGCTGCCCTACCGGGGGGGCTCCAACCTGCAGGCCGGGCTGCTCGCCGCGATCGAGTGGTTTGAACGCCACGACAAGAGCGGCGAGATTCGTATCGTCAGCGACGGCGAAGCCAACGTGGGAGAGGTGAACCCGCAGAACATCTACGCCCTGCGCGAGCGGCTGCAGGCGCGCGGCATTCGGCTGACCGTGGTGGAGAGTGGTGAGCCTGCAACCACGGTTCTTCGCGACCTCGCGGCGGCGACCGACGGGACGATCTACACGGCAGGCAGCGATGTCCGCTGAACCCGGAATCTTCTCGCGCGGGCGCTTTGACCTGCCCGAAGATCAGGCGCGGAAGCTGCTCTATCAGCAGATGACTTGGACCGGCGCCTACCTGGGCGTGGGGACGCTGCTGGTGGGGGTGGCGGGTGTCCCGCTGATGCAGCCGCTGGTGCCCGCCGCGGCCACCGGCCTGGCAGTGGTGCTCACGCAGAGTCGGCCGCTGGCCCGGGTGCCGCTGCGGCTTCTGCTCACCATGGGGGCGGTGTACGGCGCGTCGATGGTGTTTTCCGACTACAACCTGCTCGCCGCGGCGGCGCTGATCGGCGGGTTGGTGGTGGGGAAGGGCTTTCTGGGCAGGATCGAAGCGGGACTTGCCGGCCTTGCCGCCACCCTGTTGGCGATCTGGATGGACGGCCTGTTGGGGGTGCTGTCTTCGGAGCTGCAGGGGACTGCGCTGATGTTGTTGGTCGGTCTGGCCTCGTCGCAGGCGCTGCTTCCGGCGGCCCTGCGTTTCCGGGCCGCCGCCGTGGTGCCCAGCCCTGCCCAGATCAGCCGCACCCTCACGCAGAGCTACCGCGCGCCCTGTATGCGGGCCTGGCAGCTCGACCAGGAGGTCGCCACGGTGCCCGACGCGCACACCCGCGAGGGGCTGGCCGAGGTGGGCGGCTGGGTCTACCGTCTGGCGCTGACCCTGCAAACGCTGGATGGCGATATCCACTCGATCAAGGCGGAGGAAGTGGCTCAGCGTCGGGATGCGCTCCTCGCCGAAGCCGCGACCACCGAAGACGCCTTCATCCGCGACCGCCACCAGGGCACCGCGCGGCACCTGGATCGCCTGCTGGACCACCGGGTGGCGCTGCAGCGGGAGCGGGACCGCACCGCAAGCCTCCAGGACTACGCCCTTGCCTACCTGGAAGAAGCGCGGGCGGGCATCGCGTTGGCGCGCGTACTTCCCGGCGAGCGCACCCCCGAACAATTGGGGGTGGTCCTGGATAAACTGCGCACGCATGCAGCCGAGAGCGGCGCACGCCGACAGGCCGCGCGCGAGCTGGAAGTAGCGCGGCCCTGACCAGGAGGGTCCCCGGCCGGCCGGGGACGGCCCCTTCCCGTGCTACTGCTTGGAGCGGTAGGACTCGATCAGGATATCGGCGATTTCGGGGCGGATGATCCGCGCGTCGGGGTGCTGCCCGCTCACCAGCATCTCGCGCAGGCGGGTGCCGGAGATGGAGAAGGGCTCCTCGCCCTTGTGGCGCTCGTTCAGGTCCACGCGGCCCACCGAGTCGTACCAGGCCGCAAAGCCGACCTTGACGGGGCGGGTATGCAGCTCGCCGGGGAGCTTGTCGAAAATCTCCTGCGCATCGAAGTCGCCCCAGATCGCGGACTTGTCGAAGTAGGGGGCGTCGGCGTGCTTGCGGCCGATGACGATGTGAGAGAAGCCGTGGTTCTGGCGATAGATGCTGTGCATAATCGCTTCGGAAGGGCCGCCGTAGTACATCTTCATGTCCAGGCAGACCAGCTCAAAGACGTCGTTCAGGTCGTAGCCGACGGAATCCCAGACCATCCGGTTGGAGTCGCCCTGGCCCAACAGGCGCCGATCGCGGAGCTGCCGGTAGGTGCGGACGCGGGTGGAGGCATCCACATCGTCGCCCTTGAGCTGCCCCACCAGGGGGTTCAGCACCACGCCCGCGTAGGCGCCGCGCTCGGTCAGGGTTTCCACGCCATAGACCAACGCATACTCGTGGGCGCGGTGCAGCGGGTTGCGGGTCTGGAAGGCCAGCGCGGCCTCCCACTTGCGGTCTTCGATCATCGCGCGGGTCTGGCGCGGCGAAAGCAGCAGATCGCCGTATTCCGGGTGGCGCAGCGCGGGGAGGACGGAGATCACGCCGCCCACCAGGGTGCCGCGGGGGTCGTTGGTGGCGATGGCCGCACCGGGGTGATCCAGGCGTGGGGTGCCGTAGACCTTCTCCACGTAGCGCTGCTTGTCCCAGGTGAAGATCGAAGAGACCTGGATGACGCCGATGGTGCGCCCGTCGGCGGCCACCAGGGCTGCATTCTGGCCCGGCTTCAGGGCCGCAGCTTCCGCTTCGGTGACCGGCAGGGACATCGGGATGGCCCAGGCATAGTCCTTGCCTTGAACCTGGATATTCTTGTGGTCCAGCACCCGGTTGTAGGTGGCCTCGTCCATAAAGCCCGTCAGCGGCGACAGCGTACCGTCGGCGATGCGGTAGACCAGGGACAGATCGGCGTCGGAAACGGCGATCTTGGCGAGGTGCTGGGCTTCGCCCAACAGCGCGTTTTTGCGGGACCAGGGGAGGATACGATCTACAGGGGCGGCCAGACCGCCATGTACGGGAACCAGGGCCATGTCTCATCCAGAAGGTCGCGCGTCTAACCCGAAGCGGCGCAGGTGTCCAGACCGGCCGCGCCGGTTAGCAGGGCGCATGGACTGGCAGACCCGCGACCGACAGGTACTCTGGCACCCCTTCACTCAGCACGACGAGTGGGATCGCCTGCCGATGCTCTGCATCGAGCGTGGCGAGGGAATGTATCTGATTGATACCGATGGAAAGCGCTATCTGGATGGCGTCAGCTCGCTGTGGTGCAACCTGTTCGGGCACCAGCACCCCCGCCTGGACGCCGCGGTTCAGGCGCAACTGCATCGCATTTCCCACTCCACACTTTTGGGCCTCTCTCACCCCAATGCCGTGGTGCTGGGCGAAAAGCTGGTTGCGGCTGCCATGCCGCTGGGCGGGGGGCTGCGCCGGGTCTTCTACTCGGACTCCGGCTCGACTGCGACGGAGGTGGCGCTGAAAATGTCCTTCCAGGCCCAACAACAGCGGGGACAGCGGCAGCGCACGCGCTTCGCCGCGCTGTCAGACGCCTACCACGGCGACACCCTGGGTGCGGTGGGGGTGGGGGGCATTCCCCTTTTTCACCAGGTCTACCAGCCGCTTTTGACGCAGGCACTGCGAATTCCCGCCCCAGAACGACCGGATCCGTCGGAGGAGGCCGCATGTCTGCGGGAAGCTGAGGCCCTGTTTGCCGCGCATGGTGAACAGGTGGCCGCATTGATATTCGAACCGCTGGTGCAAGGGGCCGCCGGAATGCGGATGCACTCGCCGGGCTGGCTGCGGAGGCTGTGCGCCATCGCAAAAGAGGCGGGCATTCTGCTGATTGCCGATGAAGTGGCCACCGGATTCGGGCGCACGGGCAGCCTTTTTGCGATGGAGCAGGTGGGAGTGGAGCCGGATCTGCTCTGTTTGGCCAAGGGCCTGACCGGGGGCTATCTGCCGCTTGCGGCCACCTTGGCCTCGGAGGCGGTGTTTTCGGCCTTCCGGGGGCCCTATGCGGAGAATCGGACGCTCTTCCACGGCCACACCTATACCGGCAACCCGCTGGCCTGCGCTGCCGCCATCGCGACACTGGAGCTGTTAGAGGAGGAGGTCGTGGTCGCACAGCTCGCTGGCAAGGCCGAGGTTCTCGCAGAGGCCATGTCCCAGCTTCAGCACCCCTGGATCCGGGAGCGTCGGCAGTGTGGGATGATGGCCGCCCTGGTGCTGGGGCCGGAGGAGGGGAGCTGGTCCGCCGCGGATCGCATCGGCTTGCGGGTATGCTATGAGGCTCGGAAGGCAGGTGTGATCGTGCGAAACCTTGGGGATGCGGTTGTGCTCATGCCGCCCTTGCTGATGGAGGCGGCGGAGCTCCGGCGTTTGGTCGCGGCCGTGGGGGAGGGGATTGCGGCGGTGGCGGGGCGCTGAGCGCACGGCCTCCCTTGGCGGCAGGTTGCACCGGGATAGACTGCCCGGATTGCCGGAGGCAGGATGTCGGAGTTTGTGCTCGCCATTGATCAGGGAACGACCGGAACCACCGCTGTGCTGGTGGGCCGCTCAGGGGTGGTTGCCGCTCACAATGTGGAGTTTCCCAACTACTTCCCGGCACCCGGCCTGGTGGAGCACGACGCGGAGGAGATCTGGGCCTCCGTAGCCACGGTGGTGGGCAAGGTACTGGAGGGGGTGGATCCCCGGCAGATCGCTGCCATCGGTATCACCAACCAGCGCGAAACCAGCCTTTTCTGGGATGACTCCGGTCGGCCGCTGCACCGTGCCCTGGTCTGGCAGGACCGCCGCACCGCTGATCGCTGCGAGCAGCTTCGGGCCGCGGGTTGGGAGGATCGGGTGCGCGCCCGCACGGGCCTGGTGTTGGATCCGTACTTTTCCGGCACCAAGGCGGAGTGGATGCTCCAGAATGTGCCGGGTCTTCGCGAAAAAGCCGAGAACGGTAGTGCACGCTACGGAACGATAGACTCCTTCCTGGTCTATCGGCTCTGTGGGCAGCACGTCACCGATCCATCCAACGCATCGCGCACGCTGCTCTACGATATCCATCGACAGACCTGGGACCCGGAGCTGTGCGCGCTGTTGAGCGTGCCGATGGCATGCCTGCCCCGGGTGGTGGATAACGCGGGGATCATCGGCCACACCCGCGGGGTGGGCTTTTTGCCGGATGGGATTCCCGTGGCGGGCATCGCCGGGGACCAGCAGTCGGCGCTGTTCGGCCAGGCCTGCTTTAAGCCGGGGATGGCGAAGTGTACTTACGGCACGGGCGCTTTTGTATTGCTCAATACAGGAAATACTGCGGTGGCCTCGCGCCACGGACTGCTGACCACCATCGCGTGGCGCCTGAATGGAAAGGTGGAGTATGCATTGGAGGGAAGCGCCTTTGTGGCGGGGGCTGCGGTGCAGTGGCTGCGGGATGGCCTGGGCTTCTTTTCCTCTTCTGCAGAGGTGGAGGAGCTGGCCGCCACCGTCCCCGATGCGGGGGGCGTCATTTTTGTTCCCGCCCTCGCGGGGTTGGGCGCGCCCCACTGGCGCCCCGACGCACGCGGCCTGCTCTGCGGTCTGACGCGGGGGAGCACGAAGGCGCACATTGCGCGGGCTGTACTGGAAGGGATGGCGCTACAGGTGGTGGACATGTTGCGGGCGATGGAGGCCGACGCTGGGCGCCCCCTCGCCGAGCTGCGGGTGGATGGCGGTGCCGCACGCAACAACCTGTTGATGCAGTACCAGGCCGACGTGTTGGAAGTGCGCTGTGTACGTCCGAAAAACCTGGAGAGCACCGCGATGGGAGCCGCCTACCTGGCGGGTATCGGGGTGGGCTTCTGGTCCTCGCCCGATGCCGTGTCGGATGCCTGGGCGCGCGATCGGAGCTTTGAGCCCGCGCGTCCCAAGGCCGAGGTGGATCAGATTATGAAGCACTGGTCTGACGCCGTTCGGCGCGCCTGATGCTCTTTCTGATTGCGACGGTGTGGGCCTGCGATCCGGCTCTTTCCCTCGAAAAATTGCGCAGCTCCGCCTTTCGGGAGGACTACCTGTGTGTGGCGCGGGCAGCGGATCCGCGGGTGCTCGCGGCGGCGGTGGTGGCAGAGCCCAACGTGGAAAGCCGGGATCGGCTGTCCCGTGCGCTTTGCCTTTGGTTGCTGGAGCATGGCGACACTCCCATGGACACCAGCCTGCTACCGGCGTTAAATCCGGCAGATCGGCGGTTGTTGGAGGACGGGATCCATGCACGCCGTGGCCGCAAGACTCCCGCCGACGTACACCAGAAGGTCTTTGAGCAGCTTGGCTTTCCTGCACCGGATCCGCGCTACACCGACGGAAAGTTGACCACGGCAGACCTGGAAAATCTCAAGTCGCTGCGGGAGATTCGGCCCCCGGTGGTTGTGCCGCCGGCAGAGCCGGAGACGCCGGAAGCACCTCCTCCTCCACCCCCCAAGGCCGATCCCGGCTGGTGGTCCTGCTCCACGGTCGGCGGGAGTGCTGCCCCCTCCTCCCTCCTGCTACTGTCCCTGCTTCGCCGCCGGAAATCGTCCGCGCTGTCGCGCCGAACCCGCGCCGGTTTCAGTAAAAACTCACCGCCATGTCGTGGGTGAGTAGCAGCGGGATGTAGCCTTCAATTTTGGTTTCTTCGCTTTCGGTGTGGGTGGCAGCATCACCCACAATCGGCTCGGCCATCTCGGTGATGTACCACCGGCCGCCGCGCGGCGCGGAGCGGGCGTCGTGATCGCCGACGACCTCGTGCTGGTACCACTCGTCCAGGAGGTTGCCGGTCACCACAAAGCTACCGTAGCCGGCTCCCGACGGATCGTACCATACCGCGTCGGCACTGGATAGGGACTCGGCACAGGTGCTTTCGGTCAGGCTCCAGCTCCCTTCAAAGGTCAGTGGTTCGCCGGAATAGCGGCTTCCGCTGCCCTCATAGGTGGAGATGCAGTCCGCAAGCCCGTACAGTGCGAGCACGTCTGCGAAGGAGTCGTCGAAGTCCCAGGTCAGCGTGTAGACCAGCTCGTAGGCCGCCCAGTCGGGGAGGTCCGCGTCGCTGTCCGAGTCGGTATCGCTGTCGGAGTCGCTGTCGGTATCCGAGTCGGTGTCGGTGTCGGTGTCGGTATCGGTATCGGTATCCGAGTCGGATTCCTCGCGGCAGACCGTGGCTCCCCAGCAGTCGTTGTCCTGGCAGTCAAAATAGCCGTCGCGATCCTGGTCGGCGCCGTCGTCACATTCTCCGGGCGCGTCTCCCTCGTAGGCA
>JBEIQS010000032.1:0-38480 GCA_040376425.1 Alphaproteobacteria bacterium
GAATTGGACGCCGCTACCCTCGGGAAGCTGCGGACCCTGGGGCAGATCCTTGATGCCTTGCCCGGGCAGAGTGGGAGCGGAGCTACCGTAAATTTTAATTCTGCGGGCGAGGAGGAGGCCGGGCCCCTCGCCCGCATGGTCCTTCGGATTGTGGCCGCACCGACCACATCCCCTGTTCTTCCCGGCCCTTTGGCCCTGCTGCGCGACAGTGAGGGCCTTGCCGCCCGCCTGCTCCCCGCCCTTCGGGCGCGGGGGGTGGAGGCGGCCGTCGTAGACAAAATCGACGATCTTCCCCCTGATCGGGGCGTTGTCTTCCTTCCCGGTGTGGAGGCTCAAAGCCAGGCTCTGAATGCCTTTCGCGCCGCCCGCAAGGGGCGCCTGGGGGCGGGTGGGGCCTTCGTCACCGTGACCCGGATGGGAGATTTCGGCCTTCGCGGCAGCGCACACCCCGACGCCGCGGCCCTGGGGGGTCTGGTGAAGACCATCTCGCTGGAGCACCCGGGCACCCGCGCGCGGGCCATCGATCTGGACCCCGCCCTCGATGCGGACCATGCCGCCCTGCTGCTGGCCGACGAGATCCTGCGGGAAGGCCCGCTGGAGCTCGCGCTCGGGAAGGGCTACCGGCACACCATCGTGACGGAACCGGAACCGACCCGCGCAGATAGCCCCCTTCCCGGCCGAACCGACGTGATTGTGGTCAGTGGTGGCGCACGCGGTGTCACGGCCACCTGTCTGCTGGAGCTGGCCCGGCGCGGACAGCCAAAGCTGGCGATTCTCGGCCGCTCCCCTATTGATCTTCCCGAGTCCGCCCCCGTGGCTGCCGCCACCGATGAGGCGGGCATCAAGCGCGCGCTCTTCCAGACGGTACAGGGACTCTCCCCTGCCGAATTGGGCAAGAGGGCGGCTGCGATTCTGGCGGCTCGTGAAGCCCGCGCCAACCTGGATGCACTGCGGGCGGCCGGTTCCGAGGTGTTGTACCTCGCCGTGGACGTGGCGGATACCGCGGCCGTACGGGGCGCACTGGCAACGGTTCGCGGCCGTCTGGGAACCATCACCGGCCTGGTCCACGCCGCCGGGGTGATCCAGGACAAGCGCCTGCTGGAAAAGACCGAAGCCCAGTGGGAGTCGGTGTACCGCACCAAGGTGGACGGGGCCCGCGCACTGCTGGACGGTACGGCCGGCGATAACCTGAAGTGGATCGTATTCTTCTCGTCTGTGGCGGGGCGCACCGGCAACATCGGCCAGTGCGACTACGCCATGGCAAACGAAGTGCTCAACCGTACGGCCGCCTGGCTCTCCACGCAGCGCCCCGGCTGTGTCTGCCGGGCCATCGGCTGGGGCCCCTGGGAGGGGGGCATGGTGACCCCCGCCCTGAAGAAGCAGTTTGAAGCGATGGGGGTAGCGCTGATTCCCCTCCAATGGGGTGCGGAGCGCTTCGTGGCCGAGCTGGGCTGCTCTCAGCCGCCGGAAGTGGTGATTGGCGGGGAGCTGCCGGCGGCGGCGGGCACCGGCCCGGTCAAGGGTGGCACCGTAGAAAAGATTGCGAGCGCGGCCGCATATCCCTACATCGCCGACCATGTGGTTGGGGATCACCCGGTGCTCCCGCTGGTGCAGGCTGTATCCTGGCTTACCGAAGCCGCCGAGAGCCTGAATCCCGGACGCCAGGTGGCGTCGGTCGAGAAGATCCAGGTGATCAAGGGGATAATTCTTCGGAACTTTCAGGGAGCGGAGCCATTTTCTCTCCGCCTGGAGCCCCTCAGCTCGGACCGGCTCACCGCCGAACTTCGCGGCAGCACGGGCACCCTGCACTACCGCGCCGAGCTGAACTTTGCGGCCAATGCCCGCGCCCCCGCACCTCCCTCTCTGGCTCCGCTGGCCTCCTTTCAGGTACCCCTGGCGCAGATGTTCCCCGATGTGCTCTTTCATGGGCCGGCGCTGCGGGTCTTCCGCGACACCCCCGGAATCTCCGACAAGGGGATGGAGGCCGAGCTGGAGACCAGCCAGACCCGCGGCTGGCCCGGACGGCAACCCTTGGACATCGCGGCGTTGGACGGCGCACTACAACTTACTCTGCTCTGGAACCGCAGCTTCTCGGGTGGCGCCTCGCTGCCCACCGGCCTGGGCGCCCTGCGTCGCTTCGGCCAACCCGAGGGGCGCCTCCGCTGCCTCCTGCGGGGCCGCAGCGCCGATCGCAGCCGCGTCATCGCTGACATCTGGTTGGTGGATGCGAGCGGAAAGGTGATCTACACCCTGGAAGGGGTGGAGACCCACGCACTGCCCGGTGGAAGCTGGCCCCGCCCCTCACACGCCGCCTAGGTCCGCATGTCCATCGCCATTGTTGGTCGTTCCTGCCTGCTCCCCGGGGCCCTTTCCCCGCAGGCCTTCTCCGAGCTGATCTACGCCCGCCGCAACGCCATCGCGGAGGTTCCCCCTGGCCGCTGGGGCATGGACCCGCAGGCGGTGTTGGGCGAGGGGGCGGACCGCAGCCCCACCACCCGTGGCGGCTATGTGGAGGGCTTTGAGAACATCTGGCGTCCCTCCGGCTTTCTGGTCGAGGAGGCCGAGCTGGCCGGTCTGGATCCCCTGTTTCACTGGATGATACATTGCGGACGAGAATGTATCAGTGAAATCAGCCTCAAACCCGGAGATGCTGGACTTGCTCGGATCGGGGCGATCTTCGGAAACCTCTCCTTCCCCACCGAAGGGATGAGTGCCTGGGGCGAGTCGGTGCTCCTGGCGGCATCCGGACGTTCCGCACCCACTGCCGATCCCCGCAACCACTTTATGTCGGGACTTCCGGCAGACCTGCTGCGCAGGGCCCTGGGCCTGGGCGGAGATTGCTACGCCCTGGACGCCGCCTGCGCCTCCTCGCTCTATGCGGTTGCGCTGGCCATCGACGCCCTGCGGGCCGGTCGTGTGGACTATGTGATCGCCGGTGCAGTCAACCGCGCCGATCCCCTCTTTCTCCACATCGGCTTTCATGCCCTGGGCGCCATCAGCCCCACCGGGCAAAGCCGGCCCTTCCACCCCGCCGCGGACGGCCTCATCCCCGCCGAAGGCTGTGCGCTGCTGCTGCTCTGCCGCAGCGAAGATGCCGTCGCCAAGGGGCACCATGTCTACGCCACGGTGCAGGGTGTGGGCCTTTCCAACGATGGCCGCGGACGGAATCTGCTCGCCCCCTCCTCCGAAGGCCAGGCACGCGCCCTGCGGGCGGCATTGGATCAGGCAGGATGGCAGCCGGAGATGGTGCAGTATGTCGAGTGCCACGCCACCGGCACCACCACCGGCGACCGGACCGAGCTGGCGAGCCTGCGCGAGGTCTATGGCACCCAGCCGCTGCGCCTGGGCTCCCTGAAGTCCAATCTGGGCCATCCGGTCACCGTCGCCGGGGCGGCGGGGATTCTGAAGGTGCTGGCCGCCTTTGAACGCGGCACCTTTCCTCCGATGATTGCGCCGGCGGAGCCGATCTCTGAGCTGGGAAGCTACCAGTTGGTCGCCACAGAGTCCCCCTGGGAGGGCCCACGGCGGGCGGCAGTGTCCGCCTTCGGCTTTGGCGGGAACAACGCCCACCTCGTTCTGGAAGAGGGAGCCACAGCCCGAGCCACAGCTCCGCTGAACCGGCAGCCGGTGGCCGTGGTGGGCATGCAGGCCGGCCATGGAACTGCGACAGGATGGGAGCAGCTTGTTGAAAAATTGAAGAGCGGGGCAGGAAATCGAAAACTGAATGACTATTCAGTGGAGCTGAAGGGGCTCCGCTTTCCGCCCAACGACTTGAAGATGAGCAACGCTCAGCAGGGCTGGCTGCTTCAGGCCGCCCGCGAGGCCACCGCCGGGATGGAGCTGCCGCGCAACCGCACCGGGGTGCTGGTGGGCTTGGGCTGCGATGGGCCCGTCACGGGGTGGGGACTACGCTGGAGGATGGCCGAACATCTGGGGGTGGAGGATCCCGCCCTCCGACAGATCGCCGCCCCCCCGCTGCGCTCGGAGCATGTGGTGGGCACCATGCCCAACATCCCCGCCAACCGCATCTCGGTGCAGCTTGACGCTGCAGGGCCCGGCTTCACGCTATCGGCCGAGGAACTTTCCGGGCTTCGCGCCTTGGAAGTCGCGATGGATCGCCTCGCTGCAGGGGACCTGGATGTGGTGGTGGTGGGCGCGGTAGATCTCGCCGAAGAACCACGGAAGGTGGCAGCACTTCACGCTATGGGTGTGCATGGGCCCTCCGCCGACGCGGTGGTGGTCCTGGTGCTGCAGCGGCTGGCCGATGCGCAGGCACAGGCCCGGCCGATCCTGGGAATACTGGGAGAGGAAACGGGCCCCGCTCCTCTATTTTCTGTACCGGAGACCCTCGGAAACGCGGGGGCCGCCGACGGACTGCTGCGGGTTGCATTGGCACTGTTGTCCCCGGTCGGCAGCCGATGGACAGTGGAGAGCCGGAGCTTGGGCGGGGCGGAAGCCAGGGTGCAGGTGCGCGTGCTGCAGTCGCCGGCCGCGAGTGCGGCGATCGAGCTCCCGTTGGTTCTGAGCGGACATGCTTTGGGCGAGCGGCTTCCTGAGCTGCGGCGGCAGCAGATGGCACCGGCACCCGCCCTGCCACTGATTCTCGGCCCCTTCGATGTGCGGCCAACCCCCACAACCACCAGCGCCGCGGCCACCCCGGTGGTGGCCCCGCGCCGGGAAGCCTCAGAGCCTCCCCCCCGCGTTGTCGCGCCGGTAGTGCCCGCAGCTCCGCCGGCCCCCTCGCCCGCCCTTTCCGAGCCTTCTCCCGAATTCTCTCCTCCCGAAAGCCATATCGCCCCCGAAGTAGAGTGGGCAGAACTGGAGCAGCCGATGGATCCCCTCCTGGCAATGTTGGAGCAGCGCAGCCAGGATCTCACCGAGGTCCACCGCCGCTTCCTGGAGCAACAGAGCAGCGTTCACCAACGCTTCCTCCACACTCAGGCCCAGATCAGCCAACACCTTGGGGTGGGACTGTCCCTGTGGGGCCAGGCCCCCCCCGAAGAGGCAGCAGACTTCGCCGGCCCCTGGTCGACCGAAGGCACACCCGGGAATGATACATGGACCGATGTATCAGAAATCACCTATTCCAAGCAGGACGTTTCTGACACACTGGCCACCCCATCCGCACCATCGGCACCCGTACCTGCAACCGCGCCCATGATCTCCGCGGTCAACGCTGTGATCGCTGATACATCGGTGCCGGTAGCCCCCACCGCCGTTGCTGCGGCCCCTGTACGGACCCCCAAAGACCGGTGGGCCGCCACCGCGCCCACCGACGCCGCCGGGCTGCCCGGCCCCCGGCTGAGCCGCGCCGATCTGGTGCGGCTCTCCCACGAACCGGTCGAAAATGTGCTGGGGCCCACCTTCGCTTTCCAGACTCCCTACGCCATTGTAGTGCGTATGCCGGAGCCCCCGCTGCTGCTTGCGGACCGGGTGACCGGCATCCAGGGGCCCGCCTGTGTGCAGGGCAAAGGCACGATCTGGACCGAAACCGACGTGACCGCGGACGCATGGTACCTGGAAGACGGCCACATGCCGCCCGGAGTGCTGATTGAAACGGGGCAGGCGGACCTGCTGCTGGCGAGCTGGCAGGGGGTCGACGCCCTGAACAAGGGCGAACGTGCCTACCGATTGTTGGGCTGCGAGCTGGTGTATCGCCGCTCCATGCCCGCGCCGGGCGACACCCTGCGCTACGCCATCCACATCGATGGGCACGCCAAGCTCGGCGGCATCCGCATGTTCTTCTTCCACTACGACTGCCATGTGGGAGAGCAGCTCCAGATTCAGATTCGTGAAGGTCAGGCAGGATTTTTCACCGTGCAGGAGCTGGGCGAGTCCGGCGGATGCCTGTGGACCCCTGAAGAGCACAAGCTGGACCGCAGCCTGCCGCTGGCCACCGGGGCGGCCGTCAGCCAACGCCGGAGCTTTGACCGTGCGCAGCTCGATGCTGCCGCAGAGGGTCGCGGCTTTGACGCCTTCGGCCCTGGTTTTGAGCGCTGTCTCTCCCATAGCTGGGGACCGCGCATGGGTAAGCTGAAGCTGCTGGATCGGGTCGTGACCTTCGATCCCAAAGGCGGACCCTGGGGGCGCGGCTATCTGAAAGCAGAGCTGGATATTCAGCCGGACCTCTGGTTTTTCAACGGCCACTTCAACAACGACCCCTGCATGCCGGGAACGCTGATGTTCGACGGCTGCATCCAAGCCATGCAGCTCTACCTGATGGCCATGGGCTTTGGCATGGAGTACGACGGCTGGCGGATCGAGCCGGTCAAGGACCTTCCCTTCAAGCTGATCTGTCGTGGACAGGTCATCCCCACCAGCAAGAAGCTGGACTATGAGCTTTTTGTAGAAGGCATCTGGGATGGAGCCCAGCCCAAGCTGCGTGCGCAGGTGCTTTGCACGGTGGACGGATTGAAGTGCTTCCACGCCGATCCGTTGGAGGTGGAGCTGGTGCCCGACTGGGCCATGCGCCGTCTGGCGAATCTGAAGGACTACGTGGAGCCCAAGCCCTGCGAGTGGGACTACGCCTCGCTGATCGCCTGCGCCTGGGGCAAGCCCTCCCACGCTTTCGGGCCGCCCTACGCCGTTTTCGACGGCGCACGGCGCTGCGCACGCCTGCCCGCGCCCCCCTATCACTTCATCTCCCGCGTGCTGTCCACCACCGGTGGCCAGGCCAAGTTCAAGTCCGGCGCCACCGTGCTGGTAGAGTACGACGCACCGGCCGCGGATTGGTACTTCGAGCAGGCGGGCGGGGTCATGCCCTATGCGGTGCTGCTGGAGACCGGACTCCAGCCCTGCGGCTGGCTGGCCTCTTTTGTCGGTTCGGCGCTGCAATTCGAGAGCGACATGCTGTTCCGCAACCTGGACGGCACCGGTAGATTGCACGCAGAGGTGTTCCCCACCAGCGGCACCATCCGCACCCGCGTCCTGATCAAGAACATCAATCGCTCCGGCGGCATGATCATCGAAGGCTTCACGGTCAAGATGACCCTGCTTCGGCAGGAGGGCGGCCAGGAAATCGAAGACCCGCTCTACGATTTCGAGACGGTCTTCGGCTTCTTCCCCCCCGCCTCCTTCGCCAACCAGGTGGGCATGCCTCCCACTGACGAGGAACGTGCCCTGCTGGCGGTGCGCGCGGGCGAGCCAATCGACCTGCGCAAGCGGCCGTCCCGCTACTTCTCCGGTCGGGATGACGGCGGAAACCCGGCCCCGAAGCTACCTTCGGGAATGCTGCTCATGATCGACCGCGCGGTCAGCCACGAACCGGCCGGCGGAAAGGCCGGCCTGGGTCGATGGATCGTCGAAAAGGACGTAGACCCCGCGCACTGGTACTTCAAGGCCCACTTCTATACCGACCCGGTGCAGCCGGGCTCGCTGGGCATCGAGGCCATGGTGCAGAGCCTACAGCTCCACATGATCCACCGGGGCTACGGAAAAGGCATGAAGTTTCCGCGCTTCCAGGGTCTTGCGACCGGAAAGGACGTGTGGTGGCGCTACCGCGGACAGGTGGTCCCCAAGGACAAGGTGGTCACCGTCGAACTGGATATCACGGCGGAGGAGGCAGACTGTGTTCTGGCCGACGCATGGCTGTGGGTGGACGGACGACGCATCTACCAGGCCAAAGGTCTGGCGATGCGGGTGGTCGAGGGAGAGCCGCCCCCCGCATCTGTAGTCTCCACTACAGATACGAAAGAAGCCGCTGCGCCCCTGCTTCTTCGGGGAGCGGAGCTGCTGCAGAAGCTGAGCCTGCCGGTGCCGGCCGACCATTGCCCCACCTGGGTACTGCCCGCACTGCCCATGGCCACCATGGCCATGCTGGCGCTGCAATTCTCGGGGAGCGGGGCCCTGAAAGAGGCCCATGCGCTGCGCTGGCTCGCCTTCCCGGAGGGCCCACGGGAGGTGGAGGTCTATCGGCAGCAGGAGCGGATTGTGCTGGCCGCCGACGGACAGCCCTTCTTCTGGGCCGCCCCCGCGGAATTTTCGGAAGCACCTGACCTGCCGGCGCTGGAGGGCGGCATGGAGGATGAGAGCCCGGGTGCGCTGCTGTACAGCTCCGGACGGCTCTTCCACGGACCGCGCTTCCACGTGCTGAGGCAGTTCACCGCACGCGGCACCAACGGCGCGTCGGGCATCCTGGAGGGGGTGTACCCCGCGGATCATCCGCTGGCGGGGCAGATAATCTCCCCCGACGTCCTGCTGGACGGACTCACGCACCTCGTTCCCCACGACGAGCTGAATGCCTGGTTCCCTGAGTTGGCCCCGGGCAAGGTGGGCTACCCGCTGCGTGTCCTGAGCCTTCAGCTTCCGGGTTCTCCGCCTGCGGGGCCGACAAGGGCGGAAGTGCGGGCGATGGGCTACAGCCGCAACAAGCTGCCGATGCTCGGCGCCTGGCTGTACGACGGCGACCAGCTCCTACTCTGCTTCCAATGGGAGGAGGCGCTGCTCCCCAAGGGACCTATCGGCTCCGCTCCTCCCGAATCCCGGCGCGCCTTTCTCCTGGGGCAGGCCGCGCCCGGGGTGGGGCTGGCACGGGTCGAGGAAGACCGGGCGGTGCTGAGCGCTGCCGAAGTGGCCGCAAGCGACTGGCTTCCCGGCACCGTGGAGCGGGTCTACGGAACAAGGGATGCGGGGGAAATTGCGGCTGCGGATCTGGCCTCTTCCATGTTCGGCGACCATCCGAAGCAGGTGGGCCGGGACGAGGGCTGGATCTGGGACGCACACCATCCCCTGCGGCGTTGGTCCTGGCAGCGGAGCCCGGAAGGGGTGCGTCGCGGAGAAGCCGTAGAGCCGGTGCTGGAGCCCACCAAGCTCTGGTGGCGGCGCTTCCTGCGGCGTCCGGCTGGAGAGGCAGGAAGCTGGCCGGGAGAGCGGCTGATGCTGGCGCTGGCAAAGGCCTACCTTGGGGACCTGGAGCTGGAGGATCCCGCAGCCCTGGGTGCCCTGCGCGGCAAGCCCGTGCTCTATCTGGCCAACCACGAGACCTACCTGGAGAGTGTGTGCTGTTCAGTCTGGTCATGTCGGCGCTGGGCGACATCCAGGTGGAAGCCCTGGCCAAGGCCGAGCACCAGGCCGCATGGCTCGGGCGCCTCCACGACCTGCTCACCGTGTGGCCGGGCCTCGCACATCCGGGCTCGATCGTGTACTTCAACCAGCAGGATCCCGCGCAGCTCCCGCGGCTGATCTCCGAGCGCTGCCGCAGTGCCTCGCTGCTGGTGCATGTGGAGGGCACCCGGCAGACGGTGCCGGGCCAACCCGTTGAAAAAATCAGCTCGCTCTGGGTGGATTTGGCCACCGAACGCCAGGTGGCGGTGGTGCCGGTGGCCTTCCGCGGTGGCATCGGTGACGGGCGGAAGCACGACCTGCCTCAGGGCTGCGCACGGCAGTCCATGCATGTCGGCCGCCCCATCCTGCCTGCCGAGCTGGCCGCTCTGCCCTATGCGGACCGGAGAAAGCGGATTGCGGAGCGGATCAACGCGCTGGGACAACCCGCGCCCGTTCCGGTACACCAGACCCGGCTGGAGGGCATGGTACGGATGGAGGAGGGCCGCTATGGCGCGGTGGTGGCAGGCATCCGTGCGGCGGTGGAGGGCGATCTGATGACCCCCGCCGAGCGCGCACAGGTGCCGGATTGGGGTCGGGCTTTGGGGCTTTTGTAGAGCTTGGCGGCCGCTTCGTGTGATACATGACCCCATGTATCACACGAAACATGCGCCCCAGGCGATGTATCACCAAAGTGCGCGTTGCTCTTCCTAAATCGCCATTCCAGCAGCCCGAAACAGCTCATTCAAGCGGCCCATCGCTGCCCCGCGGTGGGAGATGGCGTCCTTTTCCGCCGCCGTCAGCTCGGCCACGGTCTTGCCGGGGGTGGCCGTGGCAAAGAAGAGGGGATCGTAGCCGAAGCCTCCGCTGCCCCGCTCCTGCTGTCCGATCTCGCCCTCACAGCTCCCCGAGACGGTGGCGATGCCATTGGGGCCCACCAACGCCAAGACGCAGCGATAGCGGGCACCGCGCTGCGATTGTCCCGCCAGTGCTGCCAGCAATTTGGCATTGTTGGCGGCATCGGTCCCCGCATCGCTGTAGCGTTTGGAGTGTACCCCGGGCTTGCCTCCCAAAAAGTCCACCTCTAATCCCGAGTCATCCGCCAAGCAGGGCAGTCCAGTGGCCGCAAAGACAAATGTCGCCTTCTGCAGCGCATTCTCGATAAAGGTGGAGCCGGTTTCCGGAGGATCCGGAAGCTCCGCGGGCATGGGCAGCCAGTGGATATCCGGGCGCATCCGACGGATCTCCTCCAGCTTGTGATGGTTGCGGCTGGCCAAAACGACCTGGACCATGAAGTCTCCGAGGGGGTGCCCGCCTTAACCCGGCTCAGCGCAGGCGCACCCGCGCGTCCACCGCCACCACGCCATCCGGCAGGGCCAGCACCGGGTTCAGGTCCAGCTCCTGGATCTCCGGATAGCACTCCACCATCCGGCTCACGGCCAGAATCAGCCGCGCCAGTGCCTTTTTGTCTACCGCCGGCCCACCACGGAAACCCTCCAGAAGGGCGCGGGCCTTGATACCCTGGATCATGTCCTCCACGTCCAGGTCCCGCAGCGGTGCCACCCGAAACACCAGGTCCTTCCAGAGCTCTACGTTCACACCGCCGGCCCCGAAGGCCACCAGGTGCCCATAGGACGGATCCAGCGTGGCCCCCACCAGCAGCTCCACCCCTGGGGGTAGCAGCTCCTGTACCAACACGCCTTCCATTTCTCCGCGAAGACCGCGGCTTTCCAGGCGCCATGCGATCGAGGCAAAGGCCCCGGCCACCGCTTCGGGTCCCTCCACCCCCAGGATCACGCCGCCCACGTCGCTCTTGTGGGTGATGGTGGAGGAGTGAAGCTTGACGGCCAACTTCCCACCAATGGAAACCGCTGCCCGCGCCGCATCCTCGGGTGTGGTGGCCAACACCGAGCGCGGCGTGCGGATGCCAAAGGCGCCCAGCAGCTCCGCGGTGTCCTGCGGAGAAAGCCAGCGGGGCGGCCCGGAACCCAGCGCAGCGCGGGCGCGAGGCGCATCCACCGGCAGCACCGGAAGGTTGCCCTCTGGCCGGGCCAGCCACTCCCCATAGCGGGTTGCCCGGGCCAGGGCACGGGCCGCCGCTTCCGGGAAGGCATAGGAAGGAAAGCGCCCCTCGCGCAGCGCCGAGAGTGCGGCAGGTACCCCGTGAGTCCCCATCAGGCAGGTGACAACGGTCTTCTGATGTCCGGTAGCGGCGCTCCGAATTGCCGAAGCCACGTCGTGAGCGTCGGTAACAATCGGTGTCACAAAGATCACCAGCACTGCATCTACGGAAGGGTCGGCCAAAAGCAGGCGCAAGGCAGCTTCGTAGGAGGCGGCCGAGGCGGAGGCGATCATGTCCACCGGGTTGCGCACCGAGGCTTCTGCAGGCAGAAAAAGGCGGAGGGCGGCTTCAGTTTCGGAAGAGAGCGTCGCAATATGGAGGCCGCGACTCTCGCAGGCGTCCGTGGCCATAATCCCCGGTCCCCCCGCATTGGTCAGCACCGCCACCCGCGGCCCCCGCGGCACCGGCTGGTTGGCCAACAGCATCGCCACATCAAAGAGCTCGTCGATGGTATCGGTGCGGATAATGCCTGCTTGTCCAAGCAGGGCATCCACCGCCACATCCGCACCCGCCAGCGAACCTGTGTGGGAGGAGGCCGCACGGGCCCCTGCGGCGGTGCGACCACTCTTCACCACCGCGATGGGCTTGCTGCGGGACACCCGCCGGGCAACATCCATAAACTTTCGGGGATCGCCGAGATTTTCCATATAGAGGAGGATGACCCGGGTTGCGGCGTCCTGCTCCCAATACTCAATCAGCTCCGCCGCCGATACATCCGCCTGGTTACCCATGCTCACAAACTGGCTGATCCCCACACCAAGCTGGCGGGCATGGTCGAGAATTGCCAGACCCAGCGCACCAGACTGAGAGGAGAAGGCCACCGAGCCGAAGGGCGGAAAGGTGGGCGCAAAGGTCGCGTCCAGCGAGATCTCTGGATCGGCGTTCAGAAGCCCCAAACAGTTCGGCCCCACCATGCGCATTCCGTAGTAGCGCAGCCGTTCTTTCAAGACCTCTTGGCGCGCCACCCCCTCCCCTGGAATCTCACCGAAGCCTGCGGTGATCACCACGATACCCTTCACCCCCTTCTTGCCGCAGTCCTCCACCGCCTCCAGCACCGCCGTCGCCGGGACGACGATCACGGCCAAATCCACGGCGTCGGGAATGGCCTGGACCGAGGGCCAGGCGCGCACTGCCTGCACCACCGCCGTGTGCGGATTGACCGGGTAGACCGCCCCGGTATAGCCGGTACGCAGAAGATTGTGAAAAATCTCGGCGGCGATAGTGCCCCGCTTGCGGGAGGCGCCCACCACGGCCACGGAGCGGGGACGGAGAAGGGCATCAAGGGGATGAGACATCCGCCCCTGTAGCACTCTGCCGCAGCGGCCGCAGGCGCCGGTGGCTGCGGTCGGTCAGGATCTGGTGGGATGCGGAGTGGGCCGTTAGGGAGAGTCCATGCTGCTGCTCCTCTCCCTCGCCCTGGCCGCCGATGGCGTGCCTCCCAAGGACTTCCAGAACCTGCGCGATCTCCCCGGCCTGCGGCTGGAGATGGGCTACGCCACAGCTCTGAATTTCACCGGAGCCCCCCTTCCCGGCTACGCCCCAGGGCAGGCCTGGCTACGGGCAGAGGCGGCCGCCTCCTTGGCGCGAATCCAGGCCACGCTGGCCCCCGAAGGGCTGGCGCTGGTGATCTACGACGCCTACCGGCCCGCGCGGGCTTCGGTGGCGATGGTGCAGTGGGCCAAGGGAACCGGACACGAAGCCTGGCTGAAAGAGGGCTACATCGCCGAACACTCCAAGCACAGCGCCGGCGTGGCGGTGGATGTAGGCCTGAGCTTCGGTGGCGAACCGCTGGATATGGGCTCGGGCTGGGACGTCTTCGGGCCCGAAGCCGCCCTACGCGGCGCCACCGGCGAAGCCCTGAAAAACCGGCTGCGCCTGCGGGATATGATGGTTGCCGAGGGCTGGATCCCCTATGCCAAGGAGTGGTGGCACTTCGAGTATCCGCTGCCAGAGCTGCCGAAGTTGGATGTGGTCTATGGGGAGGCGGAGAAGACCGGACATTAGGAAGGAGAAGATGGTGTTTCGTGATACATTTCGAAATGTATCACGGTGGTCGGTGCAGCCCAATGGGAATCAGCCTGCCACCTGAAGCAGGACCTGCCCTCGCCAGTGGGCGGTCATCAGCACCAAGGGCGAGTCACACAGGCAGCCCGACCGGACAGGCCAACCCGTGGCAATCAGGCGGGGGCCATGCCCGTCTTCGGAGGTCGAAGAACAACGGAGGCAACTACAAAGCAAGCCGGATGAGCGGAAGGGCTGCGAGCACCGCCAATGATGGAGCCGGCAAGGGAGCACCAGAGGAGCGTCCCGCACCACCTCTCGCCGGTTCACACCACAACAGACCTCGCGAAAACCTACCTTCGCCAGAGAGAGAGTAGAGTATGTGGCAATGCGAGTCCATGGTTCATTTCATAGACCCGCCGCCACGCATCACCACCACAAAGCTCAATTAGAAAGGGCAACCTGGTGACACATTGAGCGATGTATCACCAATTTCTTGCCCACTTCCCAAGAAGAGCCGCAGCCCTACTGCCCCGCCTCATCCCCAAAATTCTCGTCTTCAAAATCCGCTTCCCGCCCGAATTCCCCGCCCTGGTTGAACTTGGCCATCACCTCGTCCAGCAGTGCCATCTTCACCGAGTTCACCACCGGCGCGAAGCTGCCGGGGTCGGCACCACCTTCCAGGGCCACCACAAACTCTTCCACCTGCTTCGCCGACAACACCCGACCGTGCAGCAAAAAGACCTCGCGCAGCAGGTTCAGGTGGCGCAGCCAGTCGGGCTTGCGCTTGGGGTCCCACAGGCGGCCGGCGATACGCTCCACCACCCGGTCGTAGAAGTTGTTGTCGGTGATGTTTTCCGAGCTTTCGGCAACCATCTCTTCCATCACCGTGTTCACCAGGGCCGCATCCCAGAGGCCCGGGGGGACCGTCCAGTCCTTCCCGACCTTCTCAGGATCCTCGTCCACGGCGGGCACGTTGGCCAGAGGGTCCACCACCTTGGCGGCCATCAGCACACCGTGGGGTACATGCCCCAAAAAGTGCCGGTAGTTGGACTCATTGCGCGGCCCAAGGATGCGGTCCACAAAGTGCAGCCCGGCCGTGAAGGGAATCTCCTTCAGCCCGTGACCTTCCGCCTGCTTCCAGGTGTTCCGCATCTCCGACCGCTGAAGGTGCGCGTGGTTCACCTCCACCACCCCGTCCCCGCCACCCGCGATCACCGCCAGCGCACAGGAGCCCTCGTCGTCGGTGGCGGTGAGAAGGAATTCAACTTCCCCCTCCTTCATCGGCAGCGACACAAAGGCCCGACTGGGCGGCAGCACCTCGGTGTTGGCCAGCTTGAAGGTCACCGGCGCCACGGCCGCCTGCACCTTCACACCCGAGGAGCGCAGGCGATGTAGCGCCATCCCGGCCGCCTTTTTCAGGTCTTTGGGGCTGTTCACCGCCTGAAGAGCGGAAACGTTCCCCAGCGCAACCGCAGCCGCAATTGCCAACATCGGGTCACTCAACGTGGCGAGGCTCCCCTCCCCCCGCTGCGCCCAGGCCACCGTGGCAGCGTCGCCACTCCCATCTACAATTGCCTGGATCTTCTCGGTGGGGACTTTGGACCATTCAGCCATAAAAACTCCTCTTTCAAAAGAAACGATCAGAGAGCTGCAGCCACCTGCGCCCGGGCTTCCATCTCCAGCACCTGATTCGCGGTGATGGCAGCCATGTTGACAATATCCGAAACACTGGCGCCCAGGGCCAGCACATTCACCGGCTTGGCCGCCCCCACCAGGATGGGCCCCACCGCCGTCGCCCCACCCAGCTCTCTCAGGAGCTTGTAGGCGATGTTTCCGCTGGGCAGTGCCGGGAAGATCAGCACGTTGGCGTCGCCCTGGATGGCGGAAAAGGGGAAGTCAGCCGTCGCCAGCTCGGGATTCACCGCGGTGTCCGCCTGCATCTCGCCGTCGATCACCAGACCGGGCCAGGCCTTCCGCACCAGCTTCACCGCTTGGGGAATCTTGGCAACATCCGGATCTTCGCGCTGCTCGCCGAAGTCCGAGTAGGAGAGCATCGCGACGCGCGGACTGTAACCGAAGGAGGAGGCCAGCCGCGCCGTGTTGATGGCGATCTGCGCAAGCTGCTCGGCGTTGGGGTGGGTGTTGACCGTACAATCCCCAAAGAACATCCGTCGATTCTTGAAGAGCATCATGTAGACGCCGCTGACCACCTTCACGTTGGGATCGGTGCCCAGGATCTGCAGCGCCGGCCGGATGGTCTCATGGTAGGCCGTCTGGAGCCCCCCCAACATCCCGTCCGCATCGCCCTGGTGCACCATCATCGCCGCAAAAGCCACCGGCTTGTGCAGCCAGGAGCGCACGGCGGCGCGGGTCATCCCCTTGCGCTGCCGCTGATCCCACAGGCGCTCCGCGTAGCGCTCGAAGCGCTCGTCGTCGCGGTTCTCCACCAGCTCGATGCCCTTCAGCTCCACCTTCGCGGTCTCGGCCCGCTTCAGAATCTTCCACTCCTCGCCCAAAAGAATCGGCTTGCAGATCCCTTCGTCCACCAGAATCTGGGCTGCCCGAATGACTTTAGGGTTGGTACCGTCGGGAAAGACAATGCGGCGGGGGCGGTGCCGCGCCCGGTTCATCATCGGCCGCAGCACCTCTTTGCTGCGCTCCAACATCCGCTCCAGCCGCTCGCGATAGACGCGCAGATCGGCAATCGGCAGCCGCGCAACGCCAGAATCGGCCGCTGCCTTGGCCACCGCGGGTGCCACCCACAGAAGTACCCGGGGGTCGAAGGGCTTGGGGATGATGTAGTCGGGCCCGAAGTGCAGGCTATCCAGATTATAGGCTGCCAATACCGAGTCCGGTACGTCTTCCTGCGCCAGCTCTGCCAGCGCGCGCACCGCCGCCACCTTCATGGCCTCGTTGATGGCGCGGGCCCGACAGTCCAAAGCACCCCGGAAAACGAAGGGGAAACCCAGGACATTGTTGACCTGGTTGGGGTAGTCCGAGCGGCCGGTGGCGATGATGGCTTCGGGCACCGCAGCCTTGGCGGCTTCGTAGGTGATCTCCGGATCCGGGTTGGCCATGGCAAAAATGATCGGCCGGGGATTCATGGTCCTTAACATTTCCCCGCTGACGATGCCCCCGACCGACAGCCCGATGAAGATGTCCGCGCCGACGATCACCTCTTTCAAGGTCGCGGGCCGGTCCCCCTGCGCATAGATGGCCTTCTCGGGGAAGTTGTGCTCCTTCCGGCCTTTAAAAAGCAGGCCTTCCGAGTCACACATCCAGATGTTCTCGCGCTTCATGCCCAGGGAAACCAACAGGTTCGCCACTGCGATGGCCGCCGCGCCGGCGCCGGAGAAGACCGTCTTCACATCTTCGATCTTCCGGTCCGAGATCTTCAGGGCGTTGAGCATACCCGCCGCAGCGATAATCGCGGTTCCATGCTGATCATCGTGAAACACCGGGATGTCCAGCATCTCCTGCAGTTTCTTCTCGATGTGGAAGCAGTCGGGAGAGCGGATATCCTCCAGGTTGATCCCACCAAAGGTGGGGGCGATGGCCTTCACGGCTGCGATCACCTCTTCCGGGGTATCGGCGTCCAGCTCGATGTCCATCGCGTCGATGTCGGCGAACTTTTTGAAGAGGTTGGACTTGCCTTCCATCACCGGCTTGCCCGCCAGCGGCCCGATGTTGCCCAGGCCCAACACCGCCGTGCCGTTGGTGACCACGGCGACCATGTTGCCCTTGGCCGTGTAGGTATAGACCTCGTCGGGGCGCTGGTGGATGGCCAGGCAGGGCTCGGCAACCCCGGGCGTGTAGGCCAGACTCAGGTCGCGCTGGGTGAGCAACAACTTGGTAGGAACAATCTCAATCTTTCCGGGCCTGCCTTCAGAATGATATTCCAGGGCGTCGCGCTTGAGGCTCATCCGAACTCCCGAGGAAGCGCCGCCTATCAAGAACAGAAGGCCGGGGCTACACCGTCTGTCCCCAGGCCCGTGCGATCTCCAGCTCCTGGCCGTGCCGATGTTCGGCCGCCGCCGAGCCACAGACCGGACAGGGGAATTCATCGGGCGGATAGTCGGCCCCACAGTCCAGACAGTGTAGCAGGCTTGGAATCACCTTAATTTTCACTTCTACCCCCGGCAACGCCAAGCCCAGTGCCGACGAGAGCTCCTGTGGCTCCAGCTCCACCTCTGCCCCCAGGTGGACTTCGATACCATCCAGGCGAAAACCGGAGGGCGGAAGCTGCTCCCGCAGGCCCCGCACAAGCTGCTCCACGATGCTTTCCAGCGACTCCATCCCTCCTGCATAACCGGTTAGCTGCCCGGTCATGCCCCTCGCCCAAGCCACGCCTGCCCTCGGCCAGACCGGAATCCTTTTGCGGAGGTTGCTGGCGGAAGGTCGGGGGGAGGAGGCGGCGGCGCTGGTGCCCACACTGGACGAGGCCCACCGGATCGAGCTGTTGTTGGGCGCCGCCCTGCGGGACCGTCGGGAGCACTTCGCGGGGGCCGGGCTCTACCTGGCCTGCGAAACTGGCGCTGCACCCTGGGAAAAGCTGTGCCACTGGCTGGCCCAGCCCGCCGATCACAGCCTGGACGAGCTGGCCGCCGGCTACATCGCCGAGGGGCGCGCGCCAGAAAAATGGCTCCCCACCGGCCTTCCGATGCAATTCTCCCCTCGGCAGGCCCCGCTGCCCGATCTGGCCACCGCTACCCAGCTCCAAGCCGGTGTGGCCGGACTGGCGCTGCTTGATACATTTTCTGATGTATCACTCTATCCCGCTGTCTCCCTGTACTATCGACGGGGAAGCATCCACGCATTGGGACCACGCCCCCTCCTCTGCCTGGCTGCCTTCAGTATCGAATGTATTTGAAACTACAGATTCGACATCCATGTATCACGGCTGCCGGGGAGGCGTTGTATCAGTCGCTGCGGCAGCACCCGGACGCTCCCCCGTGGAACTACGAGGTGGGGGATCGCCTTCTTCCCGAGGACCATCCTACACTCCAAGCCTTCCGTTCCGCTCCCGAGCGGGTCCCCACCACGCCGTCGGACCTTGACCTCTCCACCTTTGACAACATTCCCTTCTACCGGGAACATCAACAGCTTGCCTGGGAAGATCGCCCGCTCTGCTCGCGCGACCACCTGCGGCAGCGCCTGGCCGACTTCGTCCCCGACGACGCGGACTTCCGACGTCTGATCAAGTATGGGACATCAGGAACGGAAGGTTCCATGCTGGAGATTCCCAGCCATCCCCTCAGCGTGGCGCTGAACCATGTGTTGGTGGAGCGGGCGCTGGCCCTCCACGGGGTGAAGCTGGACGCCGGCCCTGTCCCGCTCGCCGCGCACATCTGCGCACAATTTCATACCTACACCTTCCTCTCGATGCTCTCGGTTTGGGGAGATGGCGCCTTTGTGAAGGTGAACCTGCAAGATCAGCTCTGGCCACGGGCCTCGGCCCGGCGCTACCTGGAGGCGCTGAACCCCCAACTACTCACCGGAGATCCCATCGCCTTTGCAGAGCTGTTGGCATGGGAAATCCCGTTGCGGCCCCGAGCGATCCTCTCCGCGGCAGCCAAGCTGAGCCCCGCCCTGGCGTCGGCACTACACGCGCGCTACGGCTGCCCGGTGATCGACTGGTACTCCCTGACCGAGTCGGGACCGGTGGCCTGTACGGACCCGGACCAGCCGGATGCATTGCGAATCTTCTGTCCTGATCTGCTCGTCGAAATCACCGATCTGCAGGGACGCCCACAATCCCCGGGACAGCGTGGCGAGGTGGTCCTGAGCGGGGGACGCAACCCCTACCTGCCTCTCCTCCGGTATCGGACGGGCGATACTGCCATCCGAATCGGTGATCGCCTGGTCGATTTTGAAGGAAGACAGCCCATTTCCTGGCGGAGTGCCGCGGGCTACCCAGTGACCCCGGTGGATCTGGCGCGGGTGATGAATCGGCACGTCTGGGCCTGCTTCCAGTTTCGCGAGGAAAACGCCTCCTTTCTCCTGCGACTTCGGCCGGTAGAAGGCTGGGGCATCGATCGAGAAGCCCTGGTTGGCGGGTTGGAGCAGGTCCTGGGGCGTCCGGTTCGGTTGGAGCTGGACCCCGGGCTGGGACGGGACGGGAAAAAAGTCATTCCCTGGGGCTGATCCGGCGGCACCGACGGAGGCTCACATCTCGCAAACGAATCCAGATCGCGACGAACAACGCTCGTCTCCCCACATGCCCAAGCGCGCCGAGTTCACCACCACACAGTTGACGGCATCGTCTCCGTCTGGCTCGTTTGGTGCCCAGGGATCATAGGCACCCAGCGGATCTCCGTTGATCCACTCCCAATCTCCCTCCCGAATTTCATCGCTGAGACCGATCCAGGCCTCCGCCGTCACCAGCGTTTTGAGGGTGTCCCCCTCCGACTGATCGTCGATGATCACCAGATAGCCGCCCATGCCCTCGCAGGCTTGCCCGGCATCGCTCCAGGTGGCACTGCCGGCACAGATCCGGTAGCCGCTGCTGTCCGTGCAGCTCCAGCAGGTGGGATCCTCGTCAAAATAGCCGTTGCAGTCGTTATCCGTCTTGTCGCAACTTTCCACGTTGGAGGGGAAGGAGTCCTCCTCGTCGTCGTTGCAGTCGCCGTCACAGATGGTGGCGCCATCGCCGTCGGCATCCACGTCCTCATCGGTGACCGGGTCGCAGTCGTCATCCAGGCCGTTGCAGATCTCTGCTGCCCCCGGGAAAATGGTAGGATCTCCCTCCTCACAGTCGCCCACGCAGAAGGCAACACCGTCGCCATCGCTGTCCCACACGTCGTCGGCGCGACCGGAGCAGTCGTTGTCGATACCATCGCAGATATCGCCCATGGAGGGGTTGATATCCGGATTGTCCTCGTCGCAATCTCCACCACACTCGGAGTAGCCGTCGCCATCGAAGTCCCAGACTTCGTCGATATCCCCGTCGCAGTCATTATCCAGGTTGTCGCAGGCTTCTGCGGCGCCGGGGAAGGTGAATGGGTCGGTATCGTCGCAGTCGGCACAGGCATCGGTCCCGTCGGCATCCATGTCGGCTTCGTCCGTGTCCGCATCGCAGTCGTTGTCGATGCCATCGCAGATGTCATCGGCACCCGGGTTCACCGCCGGATTTGTATCGTTGCAGTCCAGCTCTCCGCCGATGAGGTAGCAGGCGGTCAGGTCGTCATAGCCGTCGTCATCGGCATCCCAGTCCCCCTCGTCCACGTCGTCGTCGCAGTTATTGTCAATGCCGTCGCACTTTTCCGTGGCATCAGGATGAATCTTGAAATTCAGGGGCTCGCAGTCGTAGGCATCGGCGGTCCCGTCGTGATCGCTGTCGTAGCGGGTCGGGTCGATCGTGCCGGTATCGGTTGTCCCGTCCGAAGGGTTCTTCTCCCCTTCCACACCGGTTTCCGTTTTGCAGGCCAGCAGAAAAAGCAGGATGCTCAGCATGATGACAGGATATCCCATTCCGCATGAAACCGAAGCACCTTCCTCCCCCCAAAAACGCGCCCGACGTTGCCCTTACCGCTGACACAGTGGGGCCTGTGGCACGCGGGCACCCCTGGGTCTACAAGGAGGGGGTCGTGGGAAAGCTGCCTTCTCCCGGTACGGTGGTGCAATTGCTGGACGGAAAGGGGCAGCCCGTGGGCTGGGGACTGGCAGATGAGGGTCCCATCGCGGTGCGGGTGCTCGGGCGCGCCCTGCAACCACTGCCCGCCCTGTTGGAGCAGCAGCGCGAGCGGATGTTGCGCCAGCGCGGCCTGATCGGGCCCGATACCGACTGCTACCGACTGTGCAACGGAGAGGGGGACGGGCTGGGCGGACTGGTGCTGGACCGCTACGCGGACATTCTGGTGCTGCGCCTCTACAGCAAAGCCTGGGAGAGCCACCTGCCCCTTCTGGTTGATACATTCAAGGATGTATCAGGAATCAAGACGATCTACCGGCGCTTTGGGGTTGGCCGGGTGGATGATAAAGAGGGTGGAGAAACCCTGCACGGGCCTCCCCCACCCGAGCTGCGGCAGGTGCAAGAGCACGGGATGAAGCTGCTGGTGCGGGTGGAAAAGGGGCAAAAGACCGGTCTCTTTCTCGACCAGCGGGAGCACCGGCGGATGGTCCGAGGCTGGGCCTCTGGGCGCACCGTCACCAACCTCTTCAGCTATAACGGTGGATTTTCAGTCGCGGCAGCCTTGGGCGGCGCAAAGCGGGTGACCAGCGTTGATCAGGCGGGACCGGCCCTGGAAGACGCCAAAGAGATCTTCCGGCTGAACGGGGTGGATCCGGATCGGCATGTGTTTGAGGTGGCGGATGTGTTCAAGTGGGAGGGCAAAGCCGTCGATCTGCTGATCTGCGATCCCCCATCCCTGGCCCATGCGCGTGCCGACGAGCGCGAGGCGCGCCGCGCCTACCGCGATCTCCATCGAAAAGTCGGGCCGCTGGCAAAGGAATTTCTGGTCACCTCCTCCTGTACCGCCCGGATGAGCTGGGAGCGCTGGGAGGAGAGCATTCGAGAGGGCCTGAAGGGTGGCTGGGCCTGGCTGCATCGCTCGGGGGAGTCTGTGGACCATCCGGTTGGAATCGGACATCCCGAGGGTCGCTACCTGAAGTTCGCCCTGCTGGGCCGGATGGGAACCCACTGAACCATCACCCCGGCAGAGGTAGTCCCCCGAAGGTGCTGGCCAGCCCCCACAGAAGGGTGAGAAGGGCGGCGATCCAGCGGAGCCAGGCCGGTCGCTGAGGAGGGGGCTCCTCCTCTTCCGGCTCGACCAGCATCACCGGCAGGCGTCGTCCTTCCACCGGCGCCGGCTCGGGAAAGCGAGGGTGAAAGGGGTCATGGGCCATGTGCTGCGATAACCCACCCCGGGCGGGGGCGCATGGCGGCGCTGCGGGATAGGCAGCCGCATGGTGATTCTGCTGCTCGCCTGCTCGGACCCGCCCGCCGCCCCAGAAGAGAGGGTGGCCGCCGCGGATCGGGCGATCCTGGCCTCGGCGGCCGAGCTGGGCTCCTACCAGAGCACGGCCACCGTGCTGCGTACCTGGACGGGGAAGGAGGGCGCAACACGTAGCTTGAAAGAAGATTTTGAGCTGCGCTGGGAGGATCCGGATCGCTGGTCGTTGATCCTGTCCAGGGATGGTCGGCAGACCCAACGCGCGGTGGTTTTTGGCGGAATTCCCTATCTTTCTATCGGCGACCGTCCGATCGAGCGGCGGGAGGACGCCGAGCCGCTGCGGGTGCAGCTCGCCGCCGCGTGGAATCCGTGGGAGCAGGCCATCCAGCCCCTATCAGACCAGCTCAGCTATAGCGAAGTTCGGGAGGATCTATGGGAGGGGCGAGCGGTGCGGGTGTTTTCCCTTTCCGCCAAAGAACCTTCCCCGAAGTCACGTCCTTCCTGGGTGATCCGGGAGGTACAAGGGGAAGTCTGGCTGGACGAAGCCACATCCGTCCGGCTGAAGGCCGACCTGAAACTGGGCGCGCAGGGCAAAAAAGAGTCGATGGACCTTACATTTTCCCTTCAGATCACCGGGATCGGCTCCCCCACGTCGCTGACCGACCCCGCAGAAGAGGCTGCACCGAAGGAGGAGCCCCGGATGGATCAGGCCCCCCCACCGCGGCCCCCGCAACCGCCGCGTCCCGGGATGTGAGCCACCGGGCGGCATTCATGCACAAAACGTGACTTGCTCTCGGGTCTGGATCAACTAAGAAACGGTGCGGGAGAGAGACCATGGTGAGCTGGATGCTCTGGGCAAGGCTGGCAGAAGCCTGCCCGGCCGAGCTGGTGAACCGAGACGCGGTGGAAGGTGGCACACCGGTCACGGTAGCTGCGGACGTGGCAAGTATGGCCGCTCCTCCTGGAAAATTGCTGGGCTCATCCTGTCTGTATTCGACCGGCCTGATGGCCAGGCGGGTGATGGACGAGGGGAACACCTGGACCTGGGAGGGACAGCTCGCCCCGATGGTTGGCAACATGGATGCCCCGGTTTCCTGTCCCTTCACAGCGGCCGACGGCAGCTTCAACGTGATTGCCAACGGACTGCTCGATGCGGTGGTGGCCTGCGGCTACACCGAGAAGGCGATGGCACTGGAAGGGCGCTCGCTGGATCTGGATGGAGTGCGTTATGTGGTACTGACTTCGTTCCGCATCCTGAAGTAAGGAGGTTCCCATCGATTCCCGCGCCCTCGCAGACGCCATCATCCGCGCCGCCCAGTCCCGAAAAGCTGAAGACATCGTCTGTATGGATCTCTCCAAAGTCTGCACCTATACTGATTTTTTTGTGATTTGCTCTGGCACCAACCGTCGTCATGTAGCGGCAATTGCCGAAGGCGTGATGGAGGAGGCCAAGAAGGCAAACGTCCGCCCGCTCGGTGTGGAAGGTCTGGATGCACAACGCTGGGTACTCGCGGACTTCGGCGATGTAATCCTGCATGTCTTCGATCCCGACATGCGCGGCTTCTACGATCTGGAAGCGCTCTGGCACGATGCCCCCAAGCGGCCCTTGCCCCCGGAAGAGCCTCCGGCTTCTGAGCCGCAGCCCGCCGCGTGAAGTTGCGGCTGAGCAGTGCACGCGCCGGCGCCAACGCCTGGGCCGACGCCGCCGCCGCAGACTATGGGAAGCGGATCAATCGGTACTTTCCCTTTGAGGAGCAGCTTTGGAAGCCGGCTGAGGAAGAACGCTATTGGAAAGCGGTTCCTCCCCGGTGCAGAGTGGTGCTGCTGGATGAGCGGGGGCAGGATGTGGACAGCCCCGGGCTGGCCGACTGGCTGGAAGAGGGGGCCCGTGACGGCATCGTCACCCTGCACTTTGCCATTGGCGGAGCCTATGGCCACCCGCCGGAAGCCCGAGATAAAGCGTGGAAAACCCTACGCCTCTCGCGGATGGTGATGAACCAGGCCATCGCGCGCGTGGTGATGCTGGAGCAGCTCTACCGGGCCTGTACGATTCGGGCCGGTGAGCCCTATCATCATGGGTGATACATGTATCATGTATCATGTATCACCCCACCAGCCGGCAACCCGCCAAAAAATCCCCCGCCCCCCCTTGACCCAGCCCCAATTGTGCTGAGGCTGCCCCAATGACCGACCTCATTGCAAGCCTCTGTCCTCTTCCCTGCCTCTCCTGTGAAAACCCCGGTGCCCGACGGTGGGGGCAGCGGCTTTGTCCTCGTTGTGCGGACGAAATTCCCGATGTCCTGGAGCGGGTACTTCCCGGCGGCTCCCTGGCGGGAGGCTGGGCACTCGGCAGCTATGCCGGCCCCTTGGGAGCCCTCCTTCGCCGTGGAAAATATGGTGGCGACGAGCACGCACTGCGCCTCGTAGGACATCAACTGGCGCGTATGTTTGCCGAGGAGCGCGGGATCGGCCTGGAAGGCTGGCTGCCCGATCTGGTGGTGCCCGCCCCCACCTCTCCAGGACGCAGCTTCTGGCGGGGCTTTGACGCCGTCCACCTCCTCGCCAACCCCGTCGCTACCGCCGTGGGCCTCCCCCTCTCCCCCCGCCTCCGCCGCTGGGGCGGCGCCCCCCAAGCCAGCCTGGACGCTGATGCCCGACGCAGCAACCTGCGTGGGAGAATTCACCCACTCCAGCCCATTCCCGAGGGCTCCCGCGTTCTTCTGGTGGATGACGTCGTGACCACAGGTGCAACCGCCGTCGCCTGTGCCGATGCCCTCTTGGGGGCGGGGGCAGGTGAGGTCTGGCTGTTGGCGGCCTGTAGCGCCATCCGGCATTAGGAGCCTTCAATGCGTGGTTGTACGCACTCCCATCCGCGCCAACGCGTCCAACACCTCGACCGGCACCGCCAGCACCACCGTGTTGGACGGCGACGAGCCCAGCCCGTCCAGCGTCTGCAGGGTCCGGAGCTGCATCGCACCGGGGCTCTCCGCCATGGTCGCCGCGGCCGCCGCGAGGTTCAGCGCTGCGTCTTTGTCGCCTTCGGCCTTGGTGATCGTCGCCCGCTTCTCCCGCTCTGCCGAGGCCTGCCGCGACATCATCCGCTTCAGATCTTCGGGCATGTCGATGTCCAACAGCCGGATGGAGTCCACATGGATACCCCAGGCTTTGGTATGTTCCTCCACCACTTCTTCGATCCGCTCCTGGATCTGATCCCGCTCCGAGAGCAGCTCGTCCAGGCTCATGCTGCCTACCACATCCCGCAGGCTGGCCTGCGCATACTGCGAGATGGCGTAGCGATAGTCCTGCACCGACATCACCGCTTTTTCCGGATCCTCCACCCGAAAGAAGATCACCCCGTCCACCTTCACCGGCACATTGTCGCGGGTGATCACCTGCTGGTGCGGGATGTCCAGCGTCAGCAGGCGGGTGTCCACGAAGCGGATATTATCCGCGATTGGGAAGACAAAAATAATCCCTGGACCTGCCATCCCATGAAAACGCCCGAAGCGCAAGACCACGCCGCGCTCCCACTGCGCCGCCACCCGTGGGATACGGCTGGCCCAGGCCGCCACCAGCAGGGCCGGGACCGCCGCCACGGCCGGACCGAACATGCCCATCAGCGGATAGGACAGTGCCATCATCAGGCCAAAGATCAGCACAAAAAGCACCATTCTCAGGCCGCCGCCCAGCGAGACATGCTCCCTGCTGGGCGCCGCAACCCGACGCACCGCCTCGGCCGCACGCGTGACTTCGAGCAGATCCGGACTTGCCATGCAGACCTCCGCTTTCTGAGCGGTTAACGCGCCGCCCATGTCCAGACCTGCTCTTGTCGTCAACGGCTACTCCGAACGCTGGCTCCGTCAGGGCTTTTGCTGGGTCTACCCCGCAGAAGTCGTCAAGGGGGCCGCCAAGCCCGGTACAGAGGTTGAGCTACAGTCTCAACAGGGCGCCCCCCTGGGCACAGCCATCGCCGACGATGGCTGGATTTCGGCCCGCCGCTTCCGCTCGGATGTGGGCCCCATCGACAACGGCCTCCTCGCGGAGAAGCTCTCCAGCGCGTTGGCATTACGACGCAGTGTCGTTCCCGAACGCACCACCGCTTGGCGATGGATCCACGGCGAAAATGATGGTCTACCCGGCATTCGTCTGGACATGTATGGCCGATGGGCCGTGCTGAGTCTGGACAGCGCCTCGCTATTGGGGCTGAGCGAGCGTCTGATCGCAGAGGCCCGGAAGTTACAGGATCTCGGCGGCGTCTACCTAGGCTGGCGCCCGGACCCCCGCGAAAAACGCGACTTCCGTCCTCCGCGCCCGGCCGGCTTGTTCTGGGGCGAGCCCGCGCCCGAGCCGCTGATCGTGGAGGAACGCGGCCTGCGAATGGGCGTCTATCCCGGCAACGGCAAGGACATCGGCATCTACCCGGACATGAGGGAGAACCGCCGCTTTCTGGAGCCGCTCTGGAAGGATCGTCGGGTGCTCAACCTGTTTGCCCACTCCGGCCTCTTTTCGGTGGCGGCCGCCCACCACGGCGCCAAAGAGGTGTGCTCGGTGGACCTCTCTGCACGCTATCTTGACTGGTCAAGAGAAAACTTCCGCCTCAATGGCTTGAAAGTGGAGGAGGAGAACTTTCTTGCTGAAGACTGCTTCAAGGTGCTGGACCGCTACCGCCGCACCGGGCGTCGCTTCGACATTGTGATCGCCGATCCGCCCGGCCACTCCCACTCGGGCGAGGGTTCCTGGTCGGGCGAGAAGGACTATCCGCGCCTCGTGGCCTCCTGCTTGCAGGTGTTGGATCGGGGCGGACTTTTGGTGGCCTGCTCCAACCTGGGCAGCATCTCCCCGAAGACTTTTCAAGGCTTTTTGGAAGACGGCGCCAAGCGGGCCGGACGGCGCCTGCTGATGATCCACGAGGGCAGCGCCGCAGCCGACTTCCCGGCCGCCCTGGACTTCCCTGAGTCCCGCTTCCTGAAATGCTGGATCTGCGCCGCACCCTAGACTATCCTCCACCGGTGCCCCCCCGCAGCCACCACCTCCTCCAAGCCGGCCCGCGCGGGCTGGACCTGCCGGTCCTGAGCCTCCACGCCGGACCGGGCCCCACGGCTATCGTGACCGCAAATGTACACGGAGACGAATGTACTGGCATTGGAGCTATTCTTCAGCTACTGCCCGAGCTGGAATCAAAAATGGTCGCCGGGACGATCCACCTGTACCCCAGCCTGAACCCGGAAGGGCTGGAGCAGCGAAGCCGCCGGGTTCCGGGGGATGATCAGGATTTGAACAGGCTTTTCCCCGGTGATGCCCGGGGAAACCCCTCAGAGCGTCTGGCGCATGCCATCTGGGAGGACATCAAGGCCAAGAAGCCCGATCTTCTCATCGATCTCCACGCGGACGCGGCCTCCGCCATCCCCTACGCACTGCTGGATCGGGGCATCCAGCTCCGTGGCGATGCCCGCCGCCAGGTCGAAGGGCGTGCCCGGGCCCTGGCCACTGCCAGCGGCTTGACGATTCTGGAGGAATATCCAGAGGATCGCTACCGCCGCTACCGCCTGGACCGGGCGCTGACCGGCGCGGTGATGAACCGCCTCCAGGTGCCGACGGTAACGTTGGAGGCCGGACCACGCCTGTACCTGGAGGAGGGCTCGGTGGCCACGCTGCGGGCGGCGATCAAGGGAATCCTCCATGTAGCAGGACTTTTGCCCGAAGCTCCCCTCCCCCACCCCTCCCAGATCGCGGGACGCTGGCGTCGGGATGCAGGACCGCGTGCGGGGGTGGCGGGCATCCTTCTCCCCCTGGTTCGCCCCGGGGTGATCCTGAAAAAAGGGGAGCCCGTGGCCGAGATCTGGTCGCTGACGGGCGATCGCCTGGAGCAGCTCCAGGCCGAGGCCGAGGGCTTTGTGGTGAGCCTGGCCGAACGCAGCCACGTTGTAGCAGGTGTTCCAGTCTGTACCTGGGCTTTTTCGGAGGAAACTTGACACCCGAGCTCGCCCGACGGTGGTTGTTGCACCGTGCGGCACTTTTTGATGCCCCGACGAGCACCCCGGAGCTCCTGGATCGGTTGGGCTGCATCCAGCTTGATCCCATCGATCGCTATGGCAGCTCCGCCGAGCTGGTGGCCTGGGCGCGCATCCCCGGCCTTCAACGCGGGGACCTGAACCTTCAGCTTCGCAACAAAAACTTTGAGCACTTCGCGAAAGAGCGCTGCCTGATCCATCCGCGCTTTTTCTCTGCCTACCGCGGCCAGTCCCTGGAGACCCCCTGGTGGCGCACCAGCGAGCGCCAGGCACAGCTTTCCAAGCAGCTTATTGCCGAAGTTCTTGCAGAGGTCCAAGAGCGCGGCCCCATCCGTGCCGAGGAGCTGAGCGACCGGGGAGGAGGACCTGCCCTGGATTGGTCAGGCTGGAAGAGCACAAATCGACGTTCCAGCCTCGCGGCTGAGCTGTTGTGGACCACCTGCGCCTTGGTGGTGGCTGCCCGGGATCGCCAAGGCCGACGCCTCTACGATGTGCCGGAGCGCGCCCTGCCCGCCGAGGCGCTCGCCGCAGCACCTCCCCGGGATATTCCCGGCTTTCTGGTCGAAGAACGCGTCCGCAGCGCCGGCCTGCTCTCACGGGCGGGAGGCCCGCAGTGGTCCATGCTGGGACGCTGGCGGCAGGATGGAACCGTCGAGCGCCTTCTGAAAGAAGGAAGGCTGGAAGAACATAAAATCGGCCGACGCCCCTATCTGAGCCTGCCCATTCCCCCCTTGTCCTCCCTCCCACCGCTGCCCGATGGCCCCCTGCGGGTCCTGGCCCCCCTGGACCCGTTCCTATGGGATCGCCGCTTGATTGCCGAACTTTTCGACTTTGACTACGTTTGGGAAATCTACAAGCCCGAGGCAGAGCGCCGCTGGGGCTACTATGTTTGCCCACTGCTGCGCGGGGAGAGACTGGTGGGCCGGATCGAGGCACGCCGCGACGGGAGCACGCTCCGACTCACCGGCCTGTGGTGGGAACCCGGCGCACGGACCGACGACCAGGCTCAGCTTGGAGAGGCACTGGAGCGTCTGGCCGCCGCCAACGGCTGCAGCACGGTGGACCTGACTGTAGCCTGAACTACGGTTTGAAGCTCTTGCCGGAGTGATACAACCAGCGACCATCCACCTTCAGAAAGGTGCTTTGCTCACCAAAAGATGCTTTTTTCCCCTCTCTCTCCAGCGTAACGACAAATGATACAGTGGACGATGTATCACCGGGCACATGCTCCCGGATCTCCAGATGTCGGAACGCGGTGCCATTGGTAAAGCTGCGGATGTCGCGGTCCCATGCGACGGGATCTTCCTGCCAGTGGGGGCCGTCCGGGTGGGTGGTCTCGCGGATATAGCGCGGGAGATCCAGGGCATAGCCGGTAAACCGGGAGCGCATGAGCGCCTCCGCATCGGGAGCGAGGCGACCCTCGTGGTACAGGCGGCAGCAGCGCTTGTACTTGTCGCCGCGCCCGCAGGGGCAGGGATCGTTGGGGGAGATCTTCATACCCCGCCCGCTATCCCGGCTCCGGTATGGCGGCACAGCGGAAGCCCAGGCCACCGTACTGGAAGTTCGCGGGATGAAAAAGGCGATGGAAGGCGCGGTAGTCACCGTCGGAACCCACGCCCCCGCCCCGAATCACCCAGAAGTCCTCCTGCCCGGACACCCAAGCCCGACCATCCTCGGGTGCACCGTGGTAGCTTCCGTGCCAGCGGTCTGCGGTCCATTCCCATAGGTTTCCCGCCAGATCACAGAGTCCCTGAGCACTATTGCCCTCCGGACGGGAACAGACCGGCGCCGCCCGCTGGGTGCCGCAGCCCACGCCCCCTTCGTCAATTACCGCCAGCGCACAGGTGGGCTCCTCGTCTCCCCACGGGTAGCGCTGCTCCCGCCCCCCGGAGCGCGCTGCATACTCCCACTCCGCCTCCGAAGGCAGCCTCCCCAACACCCAATCACAATAATCCTCCGCATTCTTCTTCGTGACACAGACCACCGGATAGTGCTCCTCACCCACCGCCCCGTTGAGGCAGTATCGCTGGTCCTGCACCGCCGCCTCGCATGCGCCGGCTTCCACGCAGGCCGCATAGGCCGCCTGAGTGACCTCCGTTTTCATCAGGTCAAAGGTAGGGAGTGCCACCGAATGGCGGGGCTGCTCGGTCTCCAAGCCTTCCCCCGGCGGAGCTCCCATCGCATAGGTCGCCTCGGCAAAGCGCACCCAGCCCTCTGCGGGTGGCGGCCGCAGGCCGGCGCTGTCCGACGACGCGCCGCTGCAGGCCAGCAGGAGATGTATCACCATGATACACCAAACACATGTATCACGATAAAGCTTGTAGCAGCCATGCTACAGCAATGTATCACGGTGCCAGCACCCGCGGAAGCACCCCCTCTGCCAGCGAGCGACGGTCCAGGATCCCCACGTCCAGCACCAGCGAGTGCAAGTAGCGGCCCGGAGTGACATCGAAGGCGGGGTTCCACACAGGTACGTCGGCCGGGGCCCAGCGGAGGGAGGCCCCGGAAAGGGACATGCCCCGCAGCTCCTCGGGTGCACGCTCCTCCACAGGAATAGCGCTGCCATCGGCACAAGAGAGGTCCACCGTCGAGCGTGGCGCCACCACATGCACCGGAACCCCGTGAAAGACCGCTGCCACCGTCAGCCCGTAGGTCCCCACCTTGTTCGCAAAATCCCCGTTGGCGGCGATCCGGTCGGCTCCCACCATCACCCGCTGCACCCGACCGTCGCGCATCAGCAGCGGAGCCATCGAGTCGGTGATCAGCGTATGCGGGATTCCCAAGCGTTGAAGCTCCCAGGTGGTCAATCGTGCCCCCTGAAGCAGCGGACGGGTTTCGTCCACCCACACATGCAGGCGTCGCCCGCCCTCCCGGGCCCGCCGGATGGCGCCCAGCGCTGTCCCCACGCCTGCCGTCGCCAGACCACCGGTGTTGCAGTGGGTCAGAATCCCCTCTCCCTCCTCGATCAACGAAGCTCCGTGGACCGCCATCGCTTCGCAAAGGGCCACATCCTCCCGGAAGATGGCCTCCGCCTCCTCCCACAGAGAGAGCCCCTCGCTCCGCGCGGCGAGCATCCGATCCACCGCCCACATCAGGTTCACGGCCGTCGGGCGTGCCGCACGCAGCGCCTCCGCCACCTGAAGAAACCGGGGGTCCCCCTCCATCAACCCCAAGCAGAGGGCCGCCGCCACACCGATCGCAGGCGCACCGCGCACCCGTAGCGATCGGATGGCCTCGATCATCACTGCCGGATCCGTCGCATCTACCCAGCACTCTTCCTGGGGCAGGAGGCTCTGGTCCAGCAGAAACAGCCGTCGACCATCGCAGCGGAGGGAGAGGGACTCCAGCACTCAGCCGCCAAAGAGCTGGTTAAAAATGCCGGGAGGGGCCAGGATCCCGAAGATTCCCAGACACATTTCATCCAAGGTCTGCTCGCCCAGATACACGTCGTGCGGCTCCGATAGCCCCTGTTCGGCCAGTGCCTTCACCACAAAGGGGTTGCCCATACTGTTGTCGTAGGTGCAGCGGAATTTCAGGCCCTCCTGGTCGCTGATCACGGGCAAATCTTCGATGGCCACGTCGTACGAATAGCTGCGCTGCCAGTTAAAATCCCAAGCAGGGGTCTGCACCAGACATTCCTCCGACCCATCCGCATTCACCAGGTCAATCTTCATGTCTGTACCCACATAGTGCATATGCGTACCGACAGAGTAGATGGGGAAGTCCAGCGGAAAATTCTGGCGGTACAGCATCGACTCCACATGGTCGCTGGAACCCGCGGGAATACGGAACTCCGGGCTTTGCCCTTCATCATTGGGGCCTGGCTGGAGGCCAGAACCATCGTCTTCCAGGTCGTCGTAGTTGCCCACGAGGGCCTGGGCCGCCTCCCACTGGGGCTGCTGGTCGGTCCACTTGAGCTGGAGGGTGGACTGGTCCACCTCGGGCCCCTCGCCGGTGGGGTGGTAGTGCATCTGCACCACAATGCGGGCGCCGGCCGGCATCAACATGCCGGTGCCTTCCGGGACCCGGTTGGGCACCGCCCCCGGTGTCCAGGTGCTCACAAGATAGTGGGTACCCGGTGGGTTATTGAAGCAAGAAAACGAGCTTGGATCTTCCCACTCGGACGACGGACCCTGCATGGCCATCATCACCAGACCGTGGTGCGCCACCCGATTGTTAGAGGGCACCAACTGAGCCTCCGTGACCCAGAGCGGCTCGGTATTTCCAGGATCGATCACAAAACAAACAAATTCGTCCTGCTCCCCTTCCACCCAGTGCTCCACGGGGAAAAGAAAGCTTCCATCTGGATCCTGTACCTCCAGCGCCGGAGGATCCGGCAGCACCGTGGCCGCCGCGGCGTCCCCCTCCGGGGTGCCCGCGTCCACCCAGTCTCGAAGCAGCGCCACGTCCGCCTCGGACAGACGCAGGTCATCCGCAAAAGGACGCTCTGGGCTACATTCTTCCGTGTTGCGCGCCAACCAGGGAGGCATCGTGCCCGCCTCAACCGACGCGAGCATCGCCGCCCCCATCGCCGAGGCCGTCGCGTAGTTGTCCAACGAAAATGGCGCAATTTTCCCCGGACTGTGACAGGAAACGCAGTGTTCCTGCAGCAGGGGAGCAATGTCCTGGTGGTAGCTGACAACTGCGGGCTTGGGGTCGGGGGAGCAGGCAAGCAGCAGGAGAATCACGGCGTTTCCAAGCACCGGGCGCCCATAACCCGCTACCCATAGGACGGCGCAAATTGTCACGCGTTGTCACCAACCCCGCGAGGGCTTGACGGTGCCTGACTGACGAAGGCCTGACGAAGCTGACGAGGTTCGTCATCGACACCCCCCATAAAAACGAGCTTTGCCCATTGGCACAGTCCTTGCAGTCTCCTTGGTCACCGCACCTGCGGTAAGGAGTACAAGATGAAAGGTCTCAATCGTGCATATCTGATCGGCCATGTGGGCCACGACCCCGAGCTGCGCAACACCGCCACTGGCCTGCCCTACCTGAAGGTGTCGATGGCCACCCCCAACGCGCGAAAGATCAACGAGGAATGGGTGGATACCCCGGACTGGCACCGGCTCACCGCCTTTGGGAAAGACGCCGAATTCCTGTCCCGTGTGGCCCATAAGGGCGACGTATTGGCGGTGGAATGCGCCATCCGCCCCAACCGTTGGACCGACAAGGACGGACAGGTCCGCTACGACGTGAGCCTGATCGTGGAGCGGATCCTGTGGGTGCAGAGCAAGCGCAGCGCGGAGACCAGCCGCCCGGTCGAGGATCAGACGGAGTTCAGCCAGGGAACAAGCTCGGAAATCCCTTTCTGAGCCACTTTTCGATAGTGACTCTGATCAGAGTCACGTCGTGTGTGGGGAGTGCTTCCGCGTGGAAGGCTCCCTCGCCGGGGCACCTAGGGGGTGTCGGCGCCACGCGCGTTTCGCCCGCCCAGGTGGTTGAGCTGGCGGCGGCGGTGGCTCTCACGGGCCGCCGCCTGCGGGGTGGGGGCGCCGCGCAGGGAGGCGGGAAGGGGTCGGTCGTGGCCTACATAGTCCGCCTCAATCGCCGCCATCACCCCCTGCGGCGGATCACCGCGGGCGATCAAAAACTGGTGGAGCTGCTCGGTGAGGCGGTCCAGGGACAGTGCATGGACCTGGCCGTTCTGCGCGTAGAGGGCGTCGGCAAAGGCCAGCACCGGCCAGAACGGCCCGGAGCTCCCCCACAACAGGGGAACCGTCTGGTTCAGGTTGCCCCGGTTGACCAATCGATCCCACACAAACGCAAAGCGCTTGAGGCGTTGCATGGTAGGAAAGTCAATGGCGCCGGTGCGGAGAATTTCATAGGGCGGGCTGTCGCTGTAGACCATGGCCCAGGCTTCGTCATGCCGCGCAATGGGCGCACCGCGCAGCTTTTTCAGGATTCCAACCTGGATCTCCTGCGGTCCAAGAGCATACAGGCGATCCAGTCCGGCGCCGAAACTCTCCAGGTCTTCGCCGGGCAGGCCGATGATCAGGTCGGCATGGACATGTGCGTGGGTCTGGGTGCCTAAGAAGCGGAAGTTATCCTCCATCTTTGCCAGGTTTTGCCGACGACTGATGCGCTTGCCCACAGCATCGCTCAGGCTCTGCACACCCACCTCAAACTGGAGGGCACCAGCGGGGAAACGGGCGATAATGGCCCGTAAACCGTCAGGGAGGCGATCCGGCACCAGCTCAAAATGGAAGAGCATCCCTGGCTGGTGGCGCTCCAGAAAAAACTCCAGGATCCGGGCGCTCAGCTCCAACTTCAGGTTGAAGGTACGGTCGATGAACTTGAAGTTGCGTGCACCGCGATCCAGCAGGGTCTGGAATTGCGCCAGCAGGGCCTCAATCGGGAAGTGGCGCACCTGAAGATCCAGGGCCGACAAGCAGAATTCGCAAGAGTACGGGCAGCCGCGCGAGGCCTCCACATACAGCGTACGCTGCCGCAAATCCACGTCGCTGTAGTAGGCATAGGGAGGGACAAGCTTCGTTAACTCCGGCAGCCCCCCCGCGATCACCTTGTCCACGGGGCGCTGCCCCGCCAGCACCGCCTCGGCAAGTTGTCGAAGGGCCACTTCCCCCTCCCCCTGCACCACATAGTCAGCCAGCGCGGCGATCTTCAGCCCGTCGAGCGCATGGCTCACCTCAGGCCCGCCGAGCACCACCACCAGCTCGGGCGCCAGGCGCTTCAACAGCACCACCACCTCGGTCAGCAGCTCCACATTCCAGATGTACACCGAGAGCCCGACCATTTTCGGCTGCTGCCTCAGCAGCTTTTCGGTGATGTCGGCGGCAGATTCGCCCGTAGTGAACTCTACAAAGGCCGCCTGATCCCGCAGGGCACCCAGGTTGGCGTACAGGCAGCGCAGCGCCAGCGAGCAGTGGTGGTACTTGGCGTTGGCGGTGGTGAGGAGGAGAGAGGGCATCGAATGGGCCGCTAACCCGTCCCCTGCCCGCTGGGGCCCGCCGACCCCGCCCGGCGCGCTCCCCACCTCCACCACGCCAACCCCACCGTCAACGGCAGCAGCACCGGCACAATCCGCACCGTGTCCTCGGAGCCGATCCACCCCAGCTCAAAATCCCAGAGCGAAAAAGGGAAAAAGAGCAGGTAGCCCACCCCGAAATGGCGCTGGAATAAATCTACTGCCAAGTGCAACATGCCCCCGCCCAGCAGCGCCCGAAAACTGGCGCTCCGCTGCCCTTCGGGAAACAAAAGGGCCACCATCATGGAGCCCACCAGGATGCCCGTGGGCATGTGGAAGGGCGGCCAGAGATAGACCAAAAACTCGGGGATCCACGGGAGTTTCCAGCGCAGCTCGGTCAGGCCCATGGCGGGCACCCTGCCCAAAAAGTCAGGAAGGCAGGTACCAGCCACAAAGGTCGGTACACGCTCCCCTTTACTCGCCACCTTCCACAGAATCGCCGCACAGCTATGCGTGATGAGATCAGCCACGCTCCTCCACCCTCCCCTGGCGCCAGCGAAAGAAGAAGGGCGCTGCCACACACACCAGCCCGAAGCCCAGAAAACCCAGACGCTCCTTCCACTTCCGAAGCACATGCAGCTCGCGCTTGGTCTCCACCACCGCTCGATCCGCCTTGCGAAAGGTCCCCACGATGGAGATCGTGCTTCCCACATGCAGGTCGCTGCTGTCTCCCTCTACCGGAACGTCGCGTATCACCTTGGAGATCTCAAAATGGTTCGGCCCCACGATACGACTCACCTCCCACAGCGGAAAGATCAGCGTCGCCCCCTCCCAGCGTTCGGGATCATCAATACAGTCGCGATAGCCAAAGACCACGTTCATCGAAACATGGGCGTTGTACATCCCCAGCCCCAGAAAGGCCACAAAGAGCAGCAGCAACAGGGGCCCCCGGCGGGCGTCGGACCAGAACATAAGGCCCCATAACCTTGTCAGGCGATAGTCAGGAGCCTGAAGAAAAAGCGTCCACTGCCTGTAAGGGAGCCCCCCTCGCCGCCGTTGATGGGGCGTACCATCGGAGACTTCATGTTGCTACTTCCTCTGCTTTCTTCCGCCTTCGCCTGGACTTCTATCCAAGAGCAATTCCAGAGCACCATTCAAAAAGTCGAGCAGATGGTGTGGAACAGTGAAGCCTCCGCCCTGGTCCAGCGCTATGGACTGGACCTTGTAAACGTCACCTGGGAAGACACCGGCCGCAGTAAAGGCTCGGCGTACGGCCCGAACATCAGCGACATGACCATCGGCGTTCGCGACTCCTGGGGCAACCTCCACCCCATGCCCGTCATTCGCTTCGACAATTACACCGACAAGACCGGTGACCTTTCGCCCTGGAAGTTCGGCCTGCGCGTGGGCAACGAAAAGGGCCAGGGGCTGTACAACATCAGCCTGGCTCAGTTCCTCCAGTCCCCCAGGTCCTACCTGCATAATGCCTCTTCCTGGGCGGGCTACAATCGCTCGCTCTGGGCAGAGCGCGACAGCCACGTCCTGGTGTCGGCGCAGGCCTGCTTCCTCCCCATTCCCCGCGAAGGAAGTGCGACTTTCACCCCGGTACTCTACAACTACCAGAGCTACCCCGGCAATCCTGCGGTCCTGGCGATCACCGCCACCCGCGAGGGCACCTCGGCCCAGGTTATCGAAAATGACGGCGGCTACCTATCCGAAGTGTTGACCTTCAACCAAAACGGCATGAGCGCCCCCTTCACCGCCATGCGCCTGTCGGACTTCCAGGCACAGGGGGGAGACGCGCTCAGCAGCGGCGATCCCTCCGACCCCAGCCTGAACGTGGTCCTGATGATCCAGGTCCCCCTCAAACAAAAAGCCCCTCCCCCGGTCGCCTACGACTACGACGACTACGGTGGCTACGGCATGAACGAGATGGCCGCCGCCCCCATGGCCGCGAGCAAGTCCGCCCAGAGATCGGACGTGGAGACCGCTGTGGTGGGCCACGGTCCCGTGGAAGGACCCTTCAACGAGATCAACTACCTCTCCATCGAGCGCGACACCCGCTTCCCCGTCCGCGTCACCGTGCAGTTCTACAAGGCGACGTCCAACGGGGTGGTGACCGACGCGGACATCCGCTCCATCCGCCAGCAGATCGACCGGGTCTACGCCAACACCGACTGGGTGGGTAGCCTCGTGACCGAGGGCTACACCGGTCGCCCCACCGAGTGGACCCAGCAGCCTCAACCCCAGCCCCGCCCCAACCCCCAGTGGGCCGACTCCTACTGGAACTGGATGAAGACGAATTGAGCGGCCCCCTCGCGGGGAACAGAATAAAAAGCTTTGATGCACCGCCGCCCCAGCATTCAGCAAGTTCTGGCCCCCTGCCCTTCCTGTAAGGTGGAGGGGGCGCTGGTGGAGCTGTACGACACCGGCCAACAGGTGGGTGCCGCGCTGGAGGCCCGCTGCCGTTTGTGCAGCTACTATGCGGAGCTTGGCGAGGAGCGGGAGCAGGGTGCCCGCTTTGAGAGCGTATTTGAGGTGATGGCAGCCCTGGATCGCTGGGCGGAACAGGACGGCGAAGAAGATGTCCGTACCTTCACCGCCGCGAATTTTCAGGGTCTGGCGCCAGAGCAGGTGGCCGAGCGTATACTCGCGGGCTTGCCCGTGGAGACCGGTTTTGACGTTATCGCGTGGTTTTTCCCAAATGCTGGCGTAGGCGCAGTAGCGACAGCAGCCGAGGGGACGGAGGAGGCGGCAGCGCTCCGGCCTCCCCGTGCCTCCCAGCAGCCCGCCCCCGGGGTCGGCCTGGAGAAAAAGTCGATTGCCCCCATGAACTTCCCCATCCGCATGACCCGCACTGCGGATCCGGAACGCTCGCTGGGTCCGCCCCCCGCCGATCCGATGGCCGATGGCTGCGCGTTGGTGGCCGTGGTGATGGCGGACGGCGTGGTCACCCCGGCGGAGCGGAAGCTGCTGGAGCGACTCTCTCAGGAGCTGGAGGCGCCCTTGCCACCCGAGGGAAGCTGGCGGGTCTGGCGACCCCAGGAGCTTGGGATTCCCCGTGATCCGCCTGTATTGTTGAAGGCGATGCGTCGCCTCGCAATGGCAGACGGTGATGTGGACGGCAGCGAAGTGCGCGTGATCCGTGAGTACGCCCGGGCCTGGCAGCTCCCCTTTGACGAGCGCAGCCTGCCGCGGGGCGGCACCCTCTCCGAGCTTCGTCGTACCCTTGCCACCTGGTGGGAGTAGGCCCGCTCTCCTGTTTCAACCTTTGTTTGTCGGAGTACCTTTGGCTACTGCACCCACGATCCGCAACCCCGCCCTGGCGGGTTCGATCTCCCTCTTCCAGAAACAGTTTCAATCGGTGGTCCAAAATGTGGAAAATGTGATCCTGGGGAAGCAGGATGTCATTTTTAAGGTGTTGCTGGTAATGACCGCAAAGGGCCACATCCTCCTGAAGGATGTGCCCGGCACCGGCAAGACCA